>CAZDEW010000069.1:0-17336 GCA_964504585.1 uncultured Pseudomonadales bacterium
GTAAGAGGTGTTTGGCAGCATCGTGCCGCAGTTATCGCATTTTTGTTGTTTGCTCATGGGACCACCAGTCCTGTCAATTGGATTGGTTAACTTGTGAGCAATAACTAAACCGCTTGTAAATAGTATATTTAATATCAATTAGTTACGTAAAATAACTCATTTTTCGTTTCGCTAGTTTTTGGCAATTTTTGTATATTTATTCGACGATTTTGCCAGTTAATTGCGTGGTTCTAGGCATTCTCCTCACTGGCTAATCGCGCTCTAACATTCATCAATACCTGCCCGTAAGCGTTCTGGCCGCGCCGGTCTCGGCCGCAGCCCCAGAAGTAATCGTATTGACTGTTCTCAACAATCTGCCGGTCTGCGGTTTCCTCTAGGGCAAGGGCAATCTCTGGATGTGTTTTGCTTTGTGTATACACCGCTCGAGTCATAACGATTTGCCGAACATCCTTCCAGTCCCGACGAATTTTCCGCAAACGGGTTCTGCCCAGCTTTCTAGCCTGAGCCGGGCTTTGCGCGGTTCGGATCTTTTCCTGATGTGCCGTGTTTTCAAATTTCATCGCCTGGTAGTAGTGCTCCACCGTGGCCCACAGCGACTCGTCCAGAAGAAAGGGATAGGGTGAATAGGCGCTCAACGGATTGCTTTCATCGGTACGCGAAAGATAGATTGAGTCTTCATCAAAATCGGGAAAGATACCCATTGCCATAGTTCAAAGCCTTTAAAAAGGTTACGTAACGAACAACCCATCGCTCTCAGGTGCAAGTTATTGGCGGTTACCAAAACGCCCCCCCTCCGGCATGCTTGTGGCGATCGCCCGGCGGGGGCGCTGCGTGATGAGCTGCGTAGTGAGCTGAGTGGAAATAACGTCTCGTTCGGTGCCCACAGCAAGAATAACACCTTTGGACGATTGTATGAGTGCAACTGGAATTCGATACTGTATATAATTGTTTTTTAGGTTCTCCCCGTCTTCGCAAAGGTATTCAATTAATGTCAGATAACGCAAGCACGCTCTACTACACATTCACGGACGAAGCCCCAGCACTTGCCACGGCATCCTTTTTACCAATCCTGAGAACATTTGCCTCCGCGGCGGAGTTAAATGTTGAATTAACCGACATCTCCCTTGCGGGTCGTGTTCTCGCCGCATTTAACGATAAGCTCGAGGACAGCCAGCAAGTAGAAGACGGCCTGGCTTTTCTTGGCGCGCTTACTCAAGACCCCAATGCCAACATTATCAAGCTTCCGAATATAAGCGCCTCGGTCCCACAGCTTCGCGCCTGTATTAAGGAGCTGCAGGAAAAGGGCTATGAATTACCCGAATACACCGAGTCTCCCCAGGACGATGCAGAGAAAGATGCCCTGATGCGCTACAGCAAAGTACTCGGTAGCGCGGTAAACCCGGTACTACGCGAGGGCAACTCCGATCGCCGAGCACCAAAAGCGGTTAAGAATTACGTCAAAAAGTTTCCTCACAGCGTAGGTCAGTGGAGCAAAGCTTCGCGCAGCCACGCAGACCATATGGACGGCGGCGACTTTTTTTCTAGCGAGCGCTCTTTTACTTCGGATAAAGATCAAACCATTCGCATCGAATTTGTCGATGCCAAGGGCAATGTGACGGTCAAAAAAGAACTCGACATCCTCGAAGGCGAAGTCATCGACGGTATGTTTATGAGCGCGCGTAAACTCTGCGAATTTTTTGAGGCGAGCCTGGAGGATGCAAAGAAGACCGGCGTGATGTGGTCGCTGCACGTTAAGGCAACCATGATGAAGGTATCCCACCCTATCGTTTTTGGACACGCCGTTAAGACTTTCTACAAAAGCGCTTTTGATAAATACGGTGACGTTTTCGAAAAACTCGGTGTCAACCCAAACAATGGCCTGGGTAACGTCATCAACAAAATTGCCGATTTGCCGCGAAGCTGGCGTGAAGAGATCGAACATGATCTCCACGCATGCTACGACGAGCGTCCAGAGCTTGCGATGGTCGATTCGGTTAAGGGCATTTCCAATCTGCACGTTCCCAGCGATGTGATCGTGGACGCCTCTATGCCCGCAATGATTCGCAACTCTGGTCAGATGTGGGGCGCAGACGGCAAACCTAAAGACACGAAAGCTGTCATGCCGGAAAGCACCTACGCAAGGATTTATCAAGAGGTCATCAACTTCTGCAAAACACACGGCGCCTTCGATCCAACAACGATAGGCACAGTGCCTAATGTTGGCCTCATGGCGAAAAAGGCAGAGGAGTATGGCTCGCACGACAAAACTTTCGAGCTCGACGAAAATGGCACCATGCGCGTCGTTAACGAAGCTGGGGAGATCATGATTGAGCACCAGGTCGAAGAAGGCGATATCTGGCGCGCCTGCCAGACCAAGGATGTAGCAATTCGCGACTGGATCAAACTAGCTGTGAATCGCTCGCGAGCTTCTGATACCCCGGCAATTTTCTGGCTCGACGATGAACGCGAGCACGATATGGAGCTTAAAAAGAAGGTAGAGGCCTACCTGCAGGAAACTGACACCGAAGGGCTGGACCTGCGTATCATGGCATACGTGCCAGCTATTCGCCTGTCGATGGAGCGCATGCTCAGAGGCAAAGACACGATTTCGGTTACGGGCAATGTTCTCCGGGATTACCTAACGGATTTATTCCCGATTCTCGAACTCGGCACGTCAGCCAAAATGCTTTCTATTGTCCCAATGCTTAACGGCGGAGGCATGTATGAAACCGGCGCCGGCGGTTCTGCACCAAAGCACGTGCAACAGGTTCAGGAAGAGAATCATCTGAGGTGGGATTCACTGGGTGAGTTTATGGCACTCACTGTCGCCTTTGAAGATATCGGTGATAAGCACGGCAATCAAAACGCGAAACTTCTGGGAGATACTCTTAGTGCCGCTATAGAAAAGCTGCTGGAAGAAAACAAATCGCCTTCGCGTCGCACAGGCGAACTCGACAACCGTGGCAGTCATTACTATCTGGCCAAGTTCTGGGCGAGAGAGATCGCCAGTTCACCCGCGGCAGGCGCAATGGCAGATAAATTCAAAGCCCTCGCTGCAACCTTAGAGGACAATGAGGCTAAAATTCTCGAGGAACTCTCACAGGTACAGGGCGGGCCAGCTGACCTCGGTGGCTACTACATGTTCGACATGGAGAAATGCGACGCAATTATGCGCCCGAGTAAAACATTGAACGAATCTCTCGCAAACAGTTAGAACCTGCACCTATAACTCAGGCGGCCAGCGCGCAGATTGCAGCCGCCTTTGAAGTGTAAGGCCGAAACTAAGGGCTACAAGGTAAGGGGCATATAGTAAGGCCCACTATTAGTAAGGCACTAAATGCAATCACCAGAAAAAATCCGGACGTGGATCTGCTGCACTTATACTGATTGACTCCATGGCACAAAGCCTTTTCAGCTGTGGTTAGGAGACATATGCCTCCAGACACCCTATCTAAAAATAATAATTTTTTCTCAACACTGCTTCGCTCCCTACGGAGCTATGCGTTTCGTGTTCGCTTCATTGTGTCGATGGCGATCGTCCTGACATGGTTTATGATTGGTGTTTTCTGGTTTACCTCTTTCCAGAACTACGTCCGCGGAGAGCTCCTCACAGGCATTGATGAAGAGCTGGAGTACCTGGTCAGGTTCCGGGAACAGAGTGATCGCGAAGCCCTTGTTCTGGAAATGAGCCTGCAGCGCTATACCTTCAGCTTGCTTTCCCCCTACCTACTACTGGTCGACAACAATGGTGAAAGGCTCGCGGGTAATATTGAGTCCTGGCCAGACGGCCTGAACCAGACCAGGGAGCTGCAAACTTTTTTACTCGATCGCGCCTCGCAGTTTGATGATGTACTGACGCGTGAGATGCTCGGCAAGGTGCACATCTTTGATGACAACACCCGCCTTCTCGTGGCGAGCAGCACCGAGATTTTTGATTTCAGCCGTTCGTTCTTTATCCCGCTTGCAATCGGCGCCGCCATCACCATGGTGGCACTCATCAGTATCGCGAGCATTTATATCGCTTTTGGCGCAGAAAAAGAGTACGGCGACCTCAATAGAACCATTCGCCGCATTATGGAGGGTGATCTAAGCGAGCGAATACCCATCAGGCGCACGACGATTCAAAGTCGCGACATGGCGCTAAGTCTCAATAAGATGCTGGACAGAATCGAGCTACTCATGGACGACGTGCGCAGGGTTTCGGACAACATTGCTCACGATCTGAATACGCCGCTGGCGCGATTGCGCAATAACATCCAAACCATGTTGCGCGATAGCTCTCTTGATGACGAACCAAAACTTTGGCAAATACTCGAAGAGAGTAACAAAATTCTGGAGACGTTCAATGCCCTACTGCGAGTTGGAAAGATCGAATCGGGCGGCGCCAACATCCAAAAAGAACGGTTTGATCTGGCTAGAGTCGTGCGTGATGTGTTCGAGCTGTATGAGCCCCTGGCTCAGGAACAGAGTATAGATGTTAAGCTACCCGCAATGAAGTCTGCCATGGTTATCGGCGACCGCAATCTGATTTTTCAGGTTATTGCGAACCTGGTAGACAACGCGATTAAGTACTCCCCCACCAATAGCTCGATTTCCATTATTCTCAGCAAAGGTGTTGTCCGTCGCGGCACTGAAGTGCTAACACCGCCCAAAACTTGGGAGGACCTCCTACGAGACACACTCGACGCGCCAATTGAAGAACTGGAAAGGGAAAACTATATTTCGGTATCTGTCGCCGATCAGGGCATTGGCCTTCCAGAAGCCAGCCATACCAAAATATTCCAGCGCTTTTATCGTGAAGAAAAGAGCCGTAGCGTCAAACCCGGCAATGGACTGGGGCTGAGCATGGTGCTCGCGGTAATTCGAATCCACCGCGGCGGAATATACGTGGATAGCGGCAGTGGGCTTAGAGTGACACTCGCCTTACCAACATTTGAAGCGACAAAAAACTAGCTGGCCAGCGCCGGCCTGTCCTTACAACAATAACCTGCCCTTTACTCTAGAACGCTTTGACCATTGACCAGTCGTTGCGCTCAACGAGCTGCATCCAGTAATCACCCAGCACGGCGCTTCGATCGACAGCTTCTCGCCACAAGCGCTGCCGCTGCTCATCATCATTGGCGAAGCGCTGAAAGTCTCCCCTGTCCGGTATCCGCTTTTGTGGCAAGTCGGCGACAAACTGTTGAGATGGATAGACCAACACGACATCGTCCAGCATATTTGCTGCAACCTTGCGCCAGACAAAAAACTTGTCGAACCAAGTCTCCCGCAGACGCGGATAAAAATGCGGGTAAAGCACGAGCCCTCTTTCCCGACCACCTTCAACCGCTTGGATATTTTGCGGGATGGGATGGTAATCAAGCAAACCGCCGTCGCGCAGGGGCAGTCGAATGGAGCCATGGTCTGTTTTTAACTCAGCCTCAACCAGATCCATATAAACCGGTATGGAGCCCGAAGCAAGTATCGCGGCGCGCAGGTTACTCGAGTCCAAAGGAACACGATGCGTGCGAAATCCATCGGCCCCGACACAAGTTAAGTCACCCTTATTGTTACCCTGCTGATAAAAAACAACGCGTTCAAGATCACTCTGCAAAAACTTACGGCCACCTAGCGCTCGACCGGCCATCCTCAGCATGCTCAGGGACTGTCGATACTGGCTATTTGTTGCCAGTCCACTATTGGAGGTGACTGCGCCGCAGTGATAGCGATAGCGCTCATGCGCAAGAATGCCCGTTACCCCGGCATCGCCAAGCGCGGCGTCAAGCACTCTGTCACACTCAGCAGCAATTGCTACCGGTGTAGGCCTACCGACGTAACTCTGTCGAATATAGGCCTCGGCCAGACGCTGTATTCGTCGCTCGGGCTCAGCCTGCACCGCGGCAGCCAGCTTGATCGCGCCTATAGACGTTCCGAAGCAATCCACCGGCTGGCTGGACTGTGACAGCCAGCGCCCAAAGATTGCCGCATCGAGACCAGCGATGGCCAGCCATTTAGCAGCGCCGGAAGCACCAAACACACTCCGCACATCATCGGGGTTCAACCCCCTGTCACGAATTCGCTCAAGTGCGCGTTTTCCGGCACGAATCTCCAGTGGTGCAGTCGACAAGCTATCCCCTACCCTTTAAATTTAGACTGGTTTTTAAAACGAAAAACGCGTTTATGCCCGCAGCGCCCGTGCCGATATAATGATCAAAGACATGTAACCACGGTTCTATCCCGCCCTTGCAAAGTAATTTATTGAGCAGCGCGACGCAATACAGGATAGACTATAAAATTAGAGAACAAAGGCGCCAATCCGTTTACAGCTAGCGCTGTATTCGCCCGCTCACAACTGCAAAAACACACTCGCCTGGCCAAGAAATCCTGCAGCACGACCTGCGTATCACCCTCATCAAAATCGGGCTTTGCACACCGGGTAGAATCTGCCGAGTAACAACCATTTAATTGAATGATTATTTCCATGACTGAGTCCAACTATATCCTGTCAATTGATCAAGGCACGACGAGTTCAAGAGCTATTATTTTCGACGTTCAGGGTAATGACTTTATTCCACTGACCACGGGACAGGAAGAGTTCGAACAACTCTACCCCCAACCGGGCTGGGTCGAACATGATCCTGCGGCGATTTGGTCATCGACTTTATCCAGCTGCAAAACCGCTATCCAGTCACTTAGCGAGCGGGGCGAACGCAGTGAGTCCATACGCGCGATCGGTATTACCAACCAGCGGGAAACTACTCTGGTCTGGGACCGTAACACGGGAGAACCCATTTACAACGCGATCGTGTGGCAAGATCGACGTACCGCAGGCGTTTGTGATGAACTGGAAAAAAACGGGGCGGCCGCGCTGGTTGGTAAAAAGACTGGCCTGGTTTTGGATCCCTATTTTTCGGCCAGCAAAATTGCCTGGATACTGGATCACGTTGAGGGCGCACGCGAGCGCGCAGAGCGCGGCGAACTTGCCTTTGGCACGGTCGACACTTTTCTGATCTGGCGACTCACAAACGGCCGTGTGCACGCAACCGACACCACCAACGCCAGCCGCACGAGCCTTTTCAACATTCAAACTATGCAGTGGGATCCGGAACTCCTCGCACTGTTTAATGTGCCAGCTGCGTTATTGCCCGAGGTAAAAGAGTGCGCCGCGGATTTCGGCATCGCCGACAGCGGACATCTGGGCCTGTCGCTACCGATCTCAGGAGTCGCAGGTGACCAGCAGGCCGCCGCGATTGGGCAAAACTGTTTCCAACCAGGCGACGTAAAGAGCACTTATGGCACCGGCTGCTTTATGCTCGTCAACACGGGCGAGCAGTGTCTGGAGTCAAAAAATCAGCTGCTAAGCACCGTCGCCTATACGATTAAAGGGCAGACTCACTATGCGCTGGAGGGGTCGATTTTTATTGCTGGCGCCGCAGTTCAATGGTTGAGGGATGGTCTAAAATTAATACAAAGCGCCGGCGAAACCGAGCAGCTGGCGAGAAGCTTGAGTGACAATCAGGGCGTGTATCTCGTGCCTGCATTCACGGGCCTCGGCGCACCTTACTGGGATGCAGAGGCGAGAGGCGCCATGTTCGGCCTAACGCGCTCTACCGGCGTTCCCGAAATTACGCGCGCAGCGCTAGAATCGATTGCGTATCTAACCCATGACCTGTTGCTGGCAGTCACCGAAGAAGGGCTTACGCTGTCCGCAATCAAGATCGATGGCGGAATGGTGGCCAACGAATGGTTCACGCAGTTCCTCAGCGATATCCTGGCGCAGCCTGTATTCAGACCTGCGGTGCTCGAGACGACCGCCGTTGGTGCTGCTTATCTGGCTGCAGTCTGCAATGATCTGGTCGACCACGAACAAAGCAGCGCGGGAACTCGACGCTCGGAAACGATAACGGCGTTTTCACCGACTATGAATAGCGAACTGCGAGATAACTTGCTCAGCGGCTGGAAGTCGGCAATTAGCCGCACCTTGACCAAAGCGCCGGGGAAACCTTAGCGCTAGCGCTATGCCGCGCACGCTGCATTGGGACTGACTCACAGACATCCGCTGATTCTCGCCCCTCCACGTAAAAGAGCACATGAAACTACGCGAACGACAACTCGAACGCCTCAAGAACGAAACCTTTGACGTTGCCATCATCGGGGGTGGCATTAATGGCGCGGTAGCCGCCGCTGCATTGGCGGGAAAAGGCGCGAGCGTCGCGTTGATCGACCGCGGAGACTTTGCCGGTGAGACTAGCTCACAGAGCTCCAACCTCGCCTGGGGCGGCATCAAATATTTAGAGTCAAGGGAGTTCTTACTCGTTAACAAGCTTTGCAAAAGCCGCAATTTATTGATGCAAAGTTATCCCTCTACGGTCAAGGAAATCCGTTTCCTGACAACTATTCAGAAAGGCTTTCGGTTTCCTCCATTTTTTATTTATCTTGGCAGTCTACTCTATTGGGTGTTCGGCCGCTTCCAGACTCGCGCGCCGGCGTATTTACGTCCCGCAAAACTAAAACGACGGGATCCTGCGATAGACATTAGCACCGCAGCGGGCGGTCTGGAATACTCGGACTGCTTTTTGTCAGATAACGATTCTCGCTTTGCATTCAACTTTATTCGCAGGGCGATTGATGAAGGAGCCTCGGTAGCCAATTATCTTGAGTCTACGCGATGGTACCGAGAAGACGATGTCTGGCATCACGAGGTTCAAAACAATCTGGACGGATCGCGCTTCACGCTCAGAGCCAAGGTGACAATTAACGCCTGCGGTCCGTGGGTGGATCAGGTCAACCAGATCGCAACAGTCACTACACAGCATCGCCATCTATTCTCCAAAGGTGTGCACCTTACCGTACCCAGACTCTCACAAAACAAGCGTGTTCTGGCGTTCTTCGCCAGTGACGGCAGATTGTTTTTCGTTATTCCCATGGGGCCGGCCACCTGTATCGGCACCACCGACACGCAAGTTGAAGCACCCGAGACTGCGGTAAGCGATGAAGATCGACGCTTTATTATCGACAACGTCAACCGATGCCTTGACCTCGACGAACCGCTCACAGTGGACGATATCATTGCTGAGCGATGTGGCGTTCGCCCACTTGCAGTCACCAGTGAAACTGATTGCGAGGACTGGGTACAGCTTTCTCGCAAGCACGAAATTGATGTCAATGAGGAGCTAAAGACGCTAAGCATATTTGGCGGCAAAATCACTGACTGCATTAATGTGGGCGAAGAGATTGCGAAACAAATTGAAAAGCTGGGCATCCCGCTAAAGGCAGCCGACAAAAAATGGTATGGAGAGCCATCCCGCGTAGAGCATTTGAAGTTTCTGGACGCTGCTGAAAAAGCAGGGCTGGATCAGCTCACCCCGGCTTCATCCCCGGAGCCTCTGAGCGAGCGCCTCTGGCGCCGCTATGGGAACGACGCAATGGACATGCTTAGCGCAATTGCCGAAGACCCCGGCCAGGCCAAGCTTCTCATTGAAAACGCCGAATATCTGCGTTGTGAGCTGAGCTACGCGGCAGAAAAAGAAATGATCAGCAAACTGGAAGACTTTTTGCGGCGGCGCTCAAAAATCGAAATGGTTGTCAGCAAAAAAACTATTCAGGATTCTGCAGGGGTGGAAGAGGCCTGTAAGATATTGTTCGGCGATCACTGGCAGGAAAAACTCGACGAGTACATCCACAGCGCTCCCAGCCCTCTCCCTGAGATTGCCTGAGCTAACACGCGCCCTCCAGTTCTGCATTGACGACCAGCATGATTTTCCCTATGTGCTCGCCACTTTGCATGCGCTGATGCGCCTGCTCGACCTGTTCCAGTGGGTACTGACTGTCGATCACCGCTTTTAACCCCTGCGTCTCGAACAAAGGCCAAACTTCTTTTTTCAAGGCCTGCGCAACGCTAGCCTTAAACAGTTCTGTGCGCGGGCGCAAGGTCGACCCGGTAATCGTGAGTCGTTTCTGCATCACTGACCAGAGGTTCACCTCGGCGCTAAAACCACCAATACCTGCGATCGAGATAATCCTACCCTCCGGTGCGGCCAGTTTAACGTGCTTGTTCAGATACTCTCCGCCCACCATATCGAGCGTAATATCGATACCATTTGGACAATGCGTTTCCAGCGCTTGCACAAAGTCAAACCGCGAGCGGTCAATGGCGCTGACTGCACCAAGTGCTTCTGCAAATTCGCAGCGGCTGGGGCTGCCCGCGGTCGTGTAAACCTCCCCTCCTAACTCCGTGATCAACTGGATTGCTGCCACTCCAATACCCGAGCATGCACCATGCACCAGCACCGTATCACCGCGCTGAAAGCCACCCGCCATAAACACATTTGACCACACAGTGAAATACGTCTCAGGCAAACTGGCAGCCTGCAGCAGGCTCAGTCCCTTCGGAATGGGCAGGCATTGTTTTGCGGGCACAACGGTGTAGTCGGCATATCCGCCGCCATTCGTGAGCGCACAGACAAAGTCGCCAATTTGCCAATCGCAGACTGCCGAGCCAAGGTCGACGATACGACCAGACACTTCGAGCCCCATGTGCGGCGAGGCACCCGGCGGTGGCTGGTAGTGGCCGTAGCGCTGAGCGATATCGGGGCGATTGACACCGGCATAGGCGACCTCGATCAGAACCTCATGCTCTTTGGGCTCTGGCGGAGCGGATTGCACCAACTCGAGACTTTTATTTTTACATTCTGGATCAATCGTAATAATATTCATCTTTAGCAATCGCTCCGTCATCGAGCAACAGTTGCCACTATAAGCATAAACAGCAATTCACTGAATTATCAGCAACTTGCATCAGCTTATTAGAACTAGTTCGCGATCAGCAAGCCACAGATCAATAGGCTTGCCAGCTGTTTTAGACCGTCAGGCCAGAAGAAGACCGCTTGAAGTCTAAGGTAAAGGCTGGATTTTTTAAACGACCGCGTGTCGCCAGACGTACAAATTATGATCAAGATATAAACGATCATGACTCATCTGGTAGGGACCAGAAAGCATTTACGCCACTGAGCCGCCGATAGGAGCGACCAGAAACCAATAAAAGACATCCGTAGAAGACGTCGATAAAAAAACATAAAAGACTGTCACGATTAAGGCAGCAAAACAGAAACGTTAAAAGGCTGCAGCTAAAACACTGCGGTCAAAGCGCCGGACATAACGCCCGATATAAAAAGGTGGTATGCAAAATCAGGTTTTAAGCGCTCGTTTCTAAAAAAAGGTTACCGCCGACGGTGTGCAAAACACTAATAAACCAGAGGCAATAGACCGGCAAGCCTGCCGAAAGAGGGTTGCAAGACTCGCAACAAACGTATTGAAACGGCTTCCGATACGCGAGTGAAGACAAAGCATAGTAAAAAGGTATTGACCCAATGAGGATACCGCAGGGACCAAGCTTACCTGGAGACGAGTTGAGAAATCTGCTCGAATCCAATCCTTTCCCGTTTTTGGAGGAATGCGCCAGAGAGTATGGCCCGGCATTCACCCTAGACGTGGGCAGTCGTGGATCCGGCGATGGGCGCAGCAATGGCCTGTGGCACCTGGTCTGGGGGCGCGAGTACAACAATCATCTCGGGGCCTTAGACCCTCAGGCAGCGCTATCAGGCGCTGGTCACAATCTGACTGTCGGCAGCATCTTGCCAGAGAACTCCATTTTTTCGCAGGACGGTAATAGCCGTGATTGGGTTGAAAGCCTGCATAAAGCGCTGGGAAGCAATAATGAATCGAACTTCGCGTTTTTCGCGCACTGCATCGAGCGGCAAGTAAGGCTAAAGAAACAGGCGCTGCAAAAGCCGTCTAGCGAGAGTGCCTTTGAATTTTGCAAATCGATTTGCTTTGGCGTCTCCTTTGACACGGTTTTTGGCGGCTTTGAAAACCCGAGCGATCTGACTCGGCTCGGCCTTAGCGATGAGCTTGAAAGGCTAAGAAAATTACTGCTTGCACCTACTAGCGGTGACCCCAGAGTAGATCACAGCCTGCGGCATTTCGTGAAATGTCGCGAACTGATAAAGAGCGAATTTCTTCGACGCAAACGACAGGCATCCGAATTCGGTGTCGATTCTCTAGGGGATAATTTTTTCGATACGCTGGTGCGTTTTCAGCTCATCGGTTTCAAACTTGAAGACGATCAGATTATTGACAATATATTTATCAACTGGATCAAGGGTGCACGAGCTATGGCCGCAATGACCAATTGGTCCCTGGCCTATATTTGTACCCATGAAACTCGATCGGTCGAGACCCGGGAGTCCTGTGATCGCCTGCTCCGCTCGCCGAATTGGCGAGAAGCACCCGTTGCCACTCTTGCCAGAGAACAACACCTGAATTCTTTCGTAAAAGAGATGTATCGGCTGGTCTCGTTAAGAGCGATTATTTCAGCACGACTACTGGTTAATCATTGTGAGCTTGGCGATTACTCTCTACCACCCGGTTCCATCGTCGCCAGCGTAAGCCATTTGACCCACCGCAATCCCGCGGTTTACGCCGAACCCAACGAATTCTTACCCCACAGATTTATCGACAAAGCGATCAGCCCGGGAGACTGGACACCTTTTGGCGTATCTGCTCGCCAATGCATGTTTGCGCGCATTAACTCAGGTATTCTGGCCTATACCGTCGCACAGATTCTTCACCATTTCGATATTAGTAAAGACACGATCTCACTGCACCCGGAATACACCAACCTTGCGTTCCACCCGAACCTTGCCAATAAGATTGATGTCCGCGCAAAGAACACCGCTAATGGTCAGGCCGCAAACTCGAACTCTCCCATCGAGGTCTGATAGATTACGACATGTGCTGTGCCCGCCGGGATACCACCTAAAAGCAGACTGAATTAACGATAACGGTTAAAGAAATCCTGATAAGCCGGCGGGAGCGCATGAATACCAATGGCGCCAGCTTCAACAAATTGAGTGCGCTGCTCGCCTCCCCGCTTGTACACCAACTCAAAATTACCAGCGGCCGAAGTGGGATCAGCATAAACCAACTGGTTTAGCTCAAACACATCATACACACGCTTACCCCTATAGCGTTCTATACGATCGCCCACTTGCAATCCCAGACGCCGGGCCTGACTGCCCTTTGCGATCGATTTTATTACGACCGAGGTAGGCATGCCCTTGGATTGCAGATAGGCTTCATAGGCGAAATCTCCCACCTCTGAGCGGACCAGACGCATCGTACGACGCATTAGCTGGCTAAGCTGCTGTTGTGCGGAGGCGTGATTTTCTTGACTAAGCTTATGGTACTCGGTCAGGGCTGCAATCTCGATTTCGCTCACACGGGCGGACTCATAAGCACTGAAACCATACAATGCCAACTGCTCCTGTATCCGCGCCTCCAGCGCCTGTGCCTCACTGGCAGTTAGACCGGGTGGTTGAGAGGCTTCACCGTTGAAAGAGGCCTCACCGTTAAAAGAAGCCTCACCGCCGTAAAAGCCTTCACCTTTATAGGAGGCGCCACCGTTAGCAGAGCCATCAGGCTGAACAGTGCCTTTCTTATTGGAATCATCGCGAACGCGAAGCGCTTCAAGATTCGAGCTACCTGCCTGCAGTTTCTCAAGACTACTTATTCGGCCAGACAGGTCGACAACTCGTTCATTTAACCGGCCCAGTTCCACCGCGGCACGAATTTGCAACACAAACACGATGCCAAATCCCAGCAGTATCAAGTAATGCATCAAACGCATAGATGGACCGAAAAAAAATAACAGGAAAAACTTGAGCGACGGTCGAGGATAGCGCGCGGGCTAATTAGTGCAGCGTCGCCCCCGCGACAGGCATTGTTTCTCTGGCAAGGTGCCCCCCTGAGGTATAGAGAACTTTAACCGCACTTTCCCCAACAAGCTCCTGAATCGACTGAACGACACTATCGGTGGGCAACACCCGCCAACTGGGGTCAGTATTGATGAGCGACGAGGCCTGCTCGTTTTGATAGCGTATCAGTACTCTGCAGCCCTCATCACCGGCCTTGTGGGTTTCAAGCAAGTTCGCCAGCGACTCAACGGTATTCGACGTCATCGTCAAAGCGTTTAGAGACACTTCTATTGCGGTTGCCGCGTCAGAGCGAACGGCCTCGATGCTCGTGATAGAGTCAGCTCTGATCGCAAGCCCGCCCGTGTAGTCATCCTGTTTGACTTCGCCATCGACAACCAGTATCGCATCCTTTTTCAAGAGTTCACGCGTCTCAGCAAAAACCCGGGTAAACACCGAGCACTCGATTCTACCCGTGCGATCATCGAGGGTGACGAAGCCCATTGGGTCTCCCTTTTTCGTTTTCATCACGCGCGATGCGACAACCATACCCACAACGCGTTGCTTACCTTTCTTTGGCTGCAGCCTGTTCAAACGCCTCGAAACAAGTCTGGAAAGGTCCTGCTCATAGCTATCGATAGGGTGCCCCGAAAGATAGAGCCCTAGCGTATCTTTTTCTCCATCCAGCAAGGTTTTCAAAAGCCAGGGACGCGTGCCGCGATAGTCTGCGTATACATCCTCTTCATCGTCGGATGCGAGGCTTCCGCCAAACAGGTCGGTAATGCCGGCATCGGCATTCGAGGCAGCCTGTTCTGCCGCCTTGATCGCATTCGGCAGCGCCGCGAGCAAGACCCAACGGGGCGTGCCCATCGCATCAAAAGCGCCGGCTCTTATCAATGCCTCTAACGCGCGCTTATTCAATTTGCGCGAGTCGGTGCGATTGCAGAAGTCAAACAGATCCGTAAAGGGGCCGCTTTGCCGTGCCTCTAAAATAGAATTGACCGGTCCCTCCCCTAAACCTTTAATTGCGCCAAGTCCGTAAATGACTTTCCCATTGCTAACCGTGAAAAGGTAGCTTCCTTCGTTCACAGAAGGCGGCGCATAAGCAACGCCTATCTCACGGCACTCTTCGATCAAGGTGACGATCTTATCGGTGTTCTGTAGCTCGGAACTTAGAACAGCCGCCATAAACTCTGGCGCATGATGCTTCTTGAGCCAGGCCGTCTGATAAGAAACTAGCGCGTAGGCGGCAGAGTGTGATTTGTTAAAACCATAGCCGGCAAACTTTTCCATCAGATCAAAAATATTCTTCGCCAAATCATTATCATGCCCGCGTTCCAGCGCGCCTTCCATAAACCGCTTGCCCTGCGCGGCCATTTCTTCGGGCTTTTTCTTACCCATTGCCCGGCGCAGAAGATCAGCCTCGCCAAGACTGTAGCCAGCCATCGACTGGGCGATTTGCATAACCTGTTCCTGATAAAGAATGATGCCGTAAGTTGGAGACAATATAGGCTGCAGGCATTCGTGCTGATATTTGGGATGCGGAAAAGCGAGCTCAGCTCGACCAAGTTTGCGGTTTATGAAATCATCAACCATCCCGGACTGCAGTGGACCCGGCCTGAACAGGGCCACAAGAGCAACAATATCTTCAAAACAATCCGGTTTTAGTCGCTTGATAAGGTCTTTCATACCGCGTGATTCAAGCTGGAAAACAGCGGTAGTCTGGGCACTCTGCAACAGCGCAAAGGTCTCCTGACAATCGAGCGGAATGGTGCTGATGTCAATGTCGTGACCGGCACTATTGATCATCTTTAACGCCCAATCAATAATTGTCAGCGTACGCAGCCCAAGAAAGTCAAACTTGACCAGACCGGCGTCTTCGACGTCGTTCTTGTCATATTGGGTTACCAGCCCCTGCCCGGTTTCGTCGCAGTAAAGCGGAGAGAAATCGGTTAATCGCGATGGCGCAATAACCACGCCGCCCGCGTGCTTACCCAGGTTGCGCGTCGTGCCCTCTAACATTAATGCCATGTCCCAGATCTCCTGGGCGTCTGCGTCATTGGCCAGAAAGTCGCGCAAGGGTTCCTCAGCCTCATAGGCCTTTTGCAAAGTCATACCCACTTCAAACGGGATCATCTTGGACAATTTATCAGCCAACCCATAAGACTTACCCTGTGCCCGGGCGACGTCCCGCACGACCGCCTTTGCGGCCATCGTACCGAAGGTGACAATTTGTCCCACCGCCTCGCGCCCGTAGCGATCCGAGACATAGCTAATGACCTGATCGCGCTTGTCCATGCAAAAATCGACGTCAAAGTCTGGCATCGAGACCCGCTCGGGATTGAGAAAGCGCTCAAACAGCAGATCGTATTCGATCGGGTCGAGATCAGTAATTTCGAGCGCATAGGCGACCAGAGAGCCTGCGCCCGACCCGCGGCCTGGGCCGACCGGAATCTCGTTTTCCTTGGCCCAGCGAATAAAGTCCATAACGATGAGAAAGTAGCCCGGGAAACCCATCTGCAAGATGATATCGACTTCAAAATCTAGTCGGTCACGGTAGGTTTTTTCTACCTGCGAAAGTTTTTCGTCATCAAAACCCAGGTGCACAAAACGACGGCTCAGACCCTCGTGCGAAAGCTCGCGAAAATACTCTTCAAGCGTCTTACCTTCAGGGATTGGGTAATCAGGCAAATAGTATTTACCCAAAGGAATTTCGAAACTACAGCGTTCAGCTATCCGAACCGTATTTTCTATCGCGTCCGGAATGTCCTTGAAGAGCTCAGCCATCTCCTGTGGCGTCTTGATGTATTGTTCCTGCGTATATTTTCGCGGACGCTTCGGGTCATCCAGAACGCGACCGTCGTTAATACAAACCCTGACCTCGTGAGCCTCAAAGGATTCCCTGTCGACAAAACGATTGGAATTAGTCGCGACGAGCGGCAAGCCGATATCGTCGGCAAGCGCGACAGCAGATTCGATATAAAACGACTCATTCTCAGCACCCAGTCGCTGCACGTCGATATAGAAGTTCCCAGGAAACACACCGGACCAGTATTCCGCGCGACTCCTGGCAAGATCGACCTGACCTGCAACCAAAGCCTCACCGATATCGCCGTCCATAGCGCCTGAGAGCGCAATCACACCGTCGGCACACTCGGCAATCCAGGAGCGCTTTAAAAAACTGCCTCGATGGTCCTGACCATCGGTATAGGCGCGAGAAATCAGCACTAGAAGATTTTTGTAACCTTCAGAATTCTTCGCCAGCAAAGTCAGTGAAAAGGTCTTGTCGCTCTCGTCAATCCATTCGATGTCGACGCCGTAAATGGGCTTGACACCATTTGCGAAGCAGGCCTTTTGAAACTTGACCAATCCATAAAAGTTGGTGAGATCGGTCAATGCAATCGCTGGCATCGCCGCACGGTTCGCAACGCTCGCCATTGTCTTTACACGCAGCAAACCATCGCGAATCGAAAATTCTGAATGATTTCTCAGGTGTACGAACTGGGCGCCCACGCTAAACCACCCCCGCCAGTGCTTTTTTGACTGGTGCAAAGGAGCGCCGATGGCAGGCTAAAGGCCCGTGCGTTTGCAAGGCCTGCAAGTGCT
>CAZDEW010000070.1:0-17319 GCA_964504585.1 uncultured Pseudomonadales bacterium
TAGATGCCCACCACCATCGAGCGCCAGATTATCGGCCTGCTTTTTACGAAACTCCGCCAGCATCTTTTCATCGTCACACTCGACCCAGTGCGCCGTGTATACGTTAACCGGTTCATAGATGGCCTGGACGTTATATTCATCCTGCAGTCGGTAGGCGACCACATCGAACTGTAGATTGCCCACCGCGCCCACGATAAGATCATTATTATTGAGCGGCATAAAAACCTGCGTCGACCCCTCCTCCGCTAACTGCTGAAGCCCTTTTTGCAACTGCTTGGTTTTCAGCGGATCTTTCAGGCGAATGCGTTTGAATAACTCAGGCGCAAAGTGCGGGATTCCAGTAAATTTGAGCGCCTCGCCGGAAGTGAACGTGTCACCAATCTGGATAGTCCCGTGATTGTGCAGGCCGATAATATCGCCTGAGTACGCGGTATCGACGGCCTCCCTGTCACCCGCTTTAAAATTCACTGCGTCAGATATCTTGATATCCTTACCAATGCGCACGTGTTTCATCTTTAGACCTTTGCTATAGCTACCCGAGCAAATGCGAAGGAAGGCGATTCGGTCGCGATGCTTGGGGTCCATATTGGCCTGAATCTTAAAGACGAATCCGGAAAAGCTATCCTCACCCGCCGACACCTCTCTCGTTTGCGTTTGTCTGCTCTGAGGCATTGGCGCCCACTCGACAAAACCATCCAGCATTTCTCTGACACCGAAATTGGCCAGTGCAGTTCCAAAGAAAACAGGCGTTAACTCGCCCGCGAGATAGGCATCAAGATCAAACTCGTGGCTTGCACCTCTTACCAGCTCAACTTCTTCGACGAAGTCCTCGTGATAGACACCCAACAGCTCGCGAGCCTCGTCGCTGTCTAAGCCCTGAATCTGAATATCTTCATGTACCACATAGTTGTGCCCGGACTCGAAGACGTGGATGGTATCGGTATAAAGGTTGTAAACACCTTTGAACTCCTTACCCATACCGATTGGCCAGTTGATAGGTGCCGCAGCAATCTTTAAAACAGATTCAATATCGTCGAGTAGTTCAATCGCGTCGCGAATATCCCTATCCAGCTTATTCACAAAGCTGACAATGGGTGTATCACGCAGGCGACAGACTTCCATCAGTTTGATCGTCCGCTCTTCCACACCTTTTGCCCCATCGACCACCATGAGCGCAGAGTCGACAGCAGTCAGTGTGCGATAGGTGTCCTCAGAAAAATCCTCGTGCCCGGGTGTATCGAGAAGGTTCACGATACGGTCTTTGTAGGGAAACTGCATAACCGAAGACGTGACGGAAATACCCCGCTCCTGCTCCATTGACATCCAGTCCGATGTCGCATGCCGATCAGCTTTCTTGCCCTTGACCGAGCCGGCAACCTGAATCAGCTTTCCCAGCAGCAGCAGCTTTTCAGTGATCGTCGTCTTACCCGCGTCGGGGTGCGAGATGATGGCGAAGGTGCGGCGTTTATTGATTTCTTCAGAGAGTCTGGCGGAAGACACGAGTCGAACCTTGTGTTATTCAAAAGTCAGCGAGCGCACCCGTAGGCGCTGGCCGGAAAGTGCGCGATTCTAAGGAATAAGCTGAGGCTGTAAAAGGGCAAAAGCCCTATGCGGGTGATAATCCCCGAATCCGGGAGTGCAGCAGATACGCAAGCATCTGAATCTTATGCGGAAGTAGAAGCCGGACAGGCGGTCAGATAGGCCGCTACCGCGGGATCGGTACAGACCAGAAGCCCACGGCCGTCTATGTCGGTAGTCTCAGGGCGATTAAACGTTGGCGTAACCCCGTCAAAGTCGACGATTGGCACACCGAGCTCCGAGAGAATGCAACTACTCGCCGCGAAGTCCCATGAACTACCGCGCCCGACGCTAACCGTTGGCCATTTGAAATAGCAGGCGGCCGGGTTCTCGGCGACCCACAGTGCACTCATGACCGAACCGCCATCTCGAAGCAAATTCAGGCCGCGGTAGCCATGACCAATTGCCCACTGTTCAAGCAACTGCAAAACATCACCAGCCTCAGGCTGCGCCAGAAAATACGATTCCACGGGCACAGTCAGATAACCGCCACCAGGCTCGGTGAGATGCCAACGACACTGGTTACGAAAAGCGCCCTGCTCCTTGATCGCACTGTAGAGCGTGTCCTTAATCGGATCGTAGATGACCCCAAGTAATGGCTGACCTTCCCGGCTTAGAAGTGCGATGGCAACTGCGCAACCTGCCTTTCCCTGGCTATACGCAAGCGTGCCGTCTATTGGGTCGATACACCAAAAATAGGGCTTTCGTAAGCGCTCGCCATCGTCTGCGGTTTCCTCGGAGAGAATCGCGATATCCCCCTCACAGTGAGGAATGAGCAGCTCCCGAATTCTCGCGTCGCAGGCCAAATCCGTTGCCGTAACGATGCCGGCTTCCAGACAGTCGGCGCCACGCTTGTAACGCACAGACAATTTGTCTTCGAGAGCAGCGCACATCAACGCACCCGCACTGAGTGCAGCGCGTTGGGCGATACCGGAAAGCGCAACTAAGCGGCTGCTATGCATGGCGTCAAACAAGAGCCTTGCTGATAAGAGACCTATGAATAACCGGTTAAGGCAAAGGGCAACTAGCGACGACGCCTTGCCACGGCAATTCCCAGCGAGAGCAGCAACGAAGCAAATGCAACGATGGCCCAGGGTGGCAGCAGACTCACAAACACTTCAAAACCAACGGCTGGGTCCAGTGGGTCAACGTCTGCACCATCGGCCGCGCCATCGCCGTCGGTATCGGGATTATTGGGGTCTGAATCGACACCCGGCGTAAAGTTATTGGGGTTGCCGTCGCGATTGACTTCGTCGAAGTCGCTCGCCAAATCATTGTCAGAGTCACTGTCCTCCGGATCCGTACCCAGCACAGCAACTTCAAGCTGATTGGACAGCCCGTCGCCGTCGGCATCGCCGTTTAAATCGACCGTCACATTAATCACTTCACTGACATTGTTAGAGCCGCTATCGATCACACTCGCTGTGATGAGATGATTGCCGTCTTGCAGGCTGGGGGAAACACTGCCACCGGTACCGAAACTACCATCCAGCGACGACAGCCAGCTAATATCAGACGTGATATCACCATCTTCGTTGTCATTGGCATTAGCAGTAAAAAGCTGTGGCGAGGTATAAAACAGGGCGCCATCGCTAGGCGAGTTAATCGTCAACACCGGGTCAAAATCGCTAAACACATCAACCTGAAACTGACTCTGGCTTTGGGTATTGCCATCGTCAGCAGTAATCGTAATCGTGACCAATCCGGCAGTACCATCCACCGGGTTTATGTTAAGAACTCGATCCATCCCCGAGCCGGTTATTGCCAAACCCGACTGTGGAATAATTGCTGCGTCTGAAGAGCTGGCGCTCAACGAGACTGTGGATAACGATGTGTCGTTATCGATGACTGCGAACTCCAGCGCTAATTGCTGCACGCTATCCAACGACTGCGCAACTAACGGTGAGAGTATGGGGGCGTTGTTAGGGAAAAGCGTCCAGCCTATATCTTCCAGAACATATTTTGCCAGCCCGATTGACTCTTTTGGCCCGGTTGAAAAGGGTTCCATCAGCTCGTTAGGCGAGAGGTCGGTATCAAAATGGGAAACCGATGAGCCGCCCGCCAGAGTGAGCGGCGCATAAATTTGTGCAAACCCACCGCTGAGCCCGTTGTTAACGCCACCCAGATTCGCGCTCACAGCGCTGCCACTCCAGACGAGATCCCCATCATCAATAGCCGAGGCCTGGCGCTCAGCATTGCTCATCGTCACATCACCCCAGTTATCGTTAATGCTGAGGTCACGCAAATTGCGCATATACACGTCGTTATCGTTGGACGGCCGCGATCCCGAGGCCAGATCCACGAGAGTCTGAAAACCCAGACCATGAATGATTTCGTGAAGCACCGTTGATAGCAAATCAACATCGCCGCCAGGGTTACCATCGAGACCATAGTAAAAATCTCGATTGTTCAGGCAGCTGTTGTTATTGTCGATTTCGCTATTGAAGGTGATTGTTATGTCGCTGGACGATGGAAATAAATCCTCGTCGGGCCAGCTATCAAAAAAACCATCGCAGCCAGGATCCTGACCATTCTGCGCATTGACCAGCGCGAAGGGAGTCCAGGTATTCGATAGTGCAACACCACAGGTATTCTGCGTCCAACTCGTAGCGCCAGCCTGACCCAGGGTGGCCGAACTTGCAGAGCAGCTCAGCGGATTAAACGCCGCTTCAATGACAATTGTTGCTGGTGTATCGATGATTGAGGCGATCATTGCTGCCGCGTATTCGAACACAATTAAGCGCTGCTCACCGATTGTGGCGCCATAGTTTCCACCAACAGGAGTTGCAGCGGTCGTGTCATTGAAGCCTTCTCCCGCACCGTCCTGAATATCGAGCGTTATGGTGGTGGCCAACACGATGGGCGAAAGCATCGCGAGAATAACCGCGAAAAAGGAATTCACCACACTTAGCAACAGCCGTGGCGCTAGAAGATCTCTGCTTAACATAACTCTCTGCGATACTTTATTGGTTATAGCGTATTTTGTTATGACTTTTAAAAAGTTTGTTATTGATCTTCTTAGCACATGCTTGGCCAAACATTTATGTTCAGGCATTCTTGGTCGGACATGCATGGTCAGTGAGGGCCAGATCGCCCGAAATCTGACGACTAACGCAGACGACCAACCCGGCTAGCCAAGCGCTTTGTGCAAACTATTGTGCTCCAGCCTTATCCGGTAACGGCTGAGTAAAATCGGTCACAATCAATCCTTCATCTTCGTCGATAATGCCGACCATCACGGTTCCGGCTCTATCAGAGGTGTCCAGCACTCGGTGACCGTCGACCTCAACAATACGCGGCGCCCTGTTACCCGGCTTCAGCGCTTCGTTAATCTCCGCTCGCATCTCGTCATTGATATGTTTGTCGATAAGCGCGTCGAGCTTCTCCTGATCGATGATATCGTGAGAGTGATGGTGACTATGATCGTGATTTGCAGCGGCAGTTTCCACTAACTCTTCAGGCTCATGAGAATCAGCGCCCACGGCGGATAGCTGCGAGCCGGGAGGCAGAGCGCTGGCCGAGCCTGCGGCCTGAGTCGAGCCTCTTTCGGCTGCCATCTCTTCATCAGCCGATTTTGGCAAGCCAAAGGTGAGTAAAAGCATCAGCGCTATAGAAAGCACGATGCCAGAAATTAAATGCGTTTTTTTCATCGTCTATCAGATAATTACGAATCGCCGGCTATTATGGTCGAGTCCGCATCCTCAGCCGCTACGGCCAATTATCAGGCGGTCAATCACACTAAGGCACGCCCATTTGCGTCAATGTGTGAGTGACCGTCGGGGCAAGGAGCCCCAAGCCTCGCATTGGGCTCAGATTAGCAGGAACGCCGGACGGTAACCTCTGTTATTTGGTCGAAACAACTGACCAAAGGTACCAATTAACTGATCAAATCGCAACCAGACGGGCGGGCTGTAGCTGGCTCAAATCGACTTGCGACTCGCTGGGTCGCAAATGCCACAGGGCGGCAATTCTATCTAAGCTATTGTTTATTATATCTTTTTGAGATGCACTGCCGAAAAATCCAGAACGCTGCACCGCCCAAAGCCCCTGCAAATGCCTGCGAAAGCAAGCCCGTATAACTCCGGACCGGAGCCACCACGATCAGGCCAAAAACAGCGTTCATCGCCAGGTGCGCCGCAGCAACGCCGGTGAAGCCTGCCAGCGCATACAGAAACAGACTTTGCTGTATCAACCGTCCCAGCACAAAGTGCGTAAACACAAATGCAAGACAAAGCGAGAATGCCAGAACAGGCGCGTAGAGAGACAATAGGCCCAGAAAATCCTGCAGAGTGGTTGTCAGCCTAAGTGGTACAGGAACCTCGTAGCCCAGCGCAGTAATAGCCGCGAGATTAAGCTGGGTCAGTAAAGGTGCTGCAGCCGAGTAAGTAACCAAGACCGCGGCGATAAAAGCCGGTATATTTGTAGAGAGCGAGCGCATTAGTTTTTGACCGAGTAAGCGACCTACAAAGCTCATCTAGGCACTATCATCTAGAGAATCTCATCTAAACACACTCAGTTAGCAAAACGCCGTGAGAGAGACACCACTGTCGCCAATACCATCGTTCTAACCACTCAGAAAACGCTCGAGCACATTTATCAGGAACCACAATATGATAGCGAGTTTGCATCCACCTACTCAAGCCCTTGCTTCGATTCAGACCGCGGCCAGGCGGTTTTTGCATTTACCGTTGCAGGTGCTGGCGCTGACGGCCGCGAGTTTTTCGTTTGCTGCCGATTACGAACTCGAAACTGTCGCGGAAAATCTGGACCAGCCCTGGAGCGTGGCGTTTTTACCGGACGGCGGTTTTCTGCTTGCGCTTCGCGGTGGCAGTCTGGTCAAACTCAGTGCGGACGGCCTTGAGAGAACATTTATTGAAAATACGCCAGCAACACGATTTGCGGGACAGGGTGGCTACTTCGACGTGATACTAGATCGCGACTTCAGCAACAACAAGCGACTGTTCCTGAGCCTCGCTGAATCGAATACAGATGGCAACGGAACCGGAGTAGTCGCCGCAACACTAAAAGATAATTCGCTACGGGATGTCACCCACATCTACCGCAATAAAGATCGAATCTCGACGTCAGCACATTACGGCGGCCGAATGATACAGCTGCCCGATCAGCGCATTCTGCTCACGACCGGCGATGGGTTCAATTATCGGGAGG
This sequence comes from uncultured Pseudomonadales bacterium, assembly GCA_964504585.1. Lineage (GTDB taxonomy): Bacteria > Pseudomonadota > Gammaproteobacteria > Pseudomonadales > UBA7434 > UBA7434. The sequence continues at coordinate 6,748 of CAZDEW010000070.1, forward strand.
ACTCACAAAACATCGATTCACATCTGGGGAAAATCATTGAACTCACACCGAGCGCGGATGACGGCAGCTACCTCGCCAAGGTCTTTGCCTATGGCTTTCGCAATCCTCAGGGTTTGATTTACGACGAGTCCGAGGGCGCGATATATATGCACGAACACGGGCCTAAAGGGGGTGACGAACTGAATATTGTCGAAGCCAGCAAGAACTACGGCTGGCCAGCAACCTCCTATGGAGTGAACTATTCTGGCGCCAGAGTGTCGCCTTACACCTCACTGCCCGGCATCGAGGAACCGCTCAAGTACTGGACGCCCAGTATCGCGCCTTCAGGCCTTACCCGCTACGATGGCGAGCTGTTTCCCGACTGGAAAGGCAGCTTTTTTATTGGCACACTGGTTTACCGCGACGTTAGGCGGGTCACTCTCACCGCTGACGGCTCACAGGAGGAAATACTGTTTGCGTCGATGGAGGAGCGCATCAGGGATATACGGACCGCACCAGATGGTCATCTGTACATACTCACCGATGGTGAGCAAGGCAAGCTAATTCGAGTAGCTCCGAAGTCGTAGTGTTCCAGTGAAATAAGCAGGGCGGGATTTTCCGCCACCTTGAAATCCTGCACCCAACGCCTACTCTGCATTACTTTTTCGCCATAGGGCGGGCGTTAGACCTTTCCACTCCTGGAATGCACGAATAAAATTACCCGCGTCCGAGTACGCCAATTTGTGCGCGACCGCCTCAACAGAATCCCCGCGACTGAGATAGCTTTCAGCCAGCCGCGTTCGATGCGCCTGCAACATCAACTTGTAGCTCGCGTTCTCATTTTTCAAGCGGCGCATCAGTGTGCGAGATGAAACAAAGAATTCTTTGGCTAGGGAGTCAATCGTTGGCGCAGGGTTAATAACGCCTCGCTCTTCAAAGTCAATAGCCTGCCTGACAAAGAAGCTTTCGAGCAGCCGATCTATTCTTGCTGTAAAAGGCGTCGCCAGCTGTTCGAGCAACTGCTTCTGCTGCTGGCAGCGAATCAGATTGGTCTCAAAAGCGGTGGCATCGGCGTAAAAAGACGGTAACTCTAGCCAGGCTGCAGGAAATTGGATTACTAGATCGGCTCCAGGCCCATGCGCAATCGACCACCGCTCACATAGATTTTGCAGACCCTGATTGTTCTTGCTGGATATTTTCACCTGCTCCATTTCAACATCGAGCATAGCATCTATCAGCAATATCACACTTGCACAAAGCAACTCTTGCATTACTCCTGTTGCCGAAGAAGATTCGAGCCTGGGCTTTAAGAGAATTGCAATATCACTATCGAGAGCCGCTATTTCAATGGAAAAGAAATTGAGTCGAGTCGCCAGATAATTCTGAAATAGATCGAGCGCCAAAAAGAGATTCTCTGCGCTCAGCGCTGCAAAACCAAGCGGGCCATGCGCAGCGACGCCGATGGCCTCTGCAAACCGTGTTGACCATCCGGCTGGCTCGCTCTGCTCTATTTGAGCGACGAGTGTTTCTATATCAGCCCACTCGACACAATCCATCGAAGCCAATGCCGCGGTATGGCTCTCAACCTCTTCCTCGAGTAACTGCTTTCTCGCTTTCCAATCTTGGAGAAAGCCGCCAATAATTTTTTTTGAGTCGCTGGTGAAAGCGCCAGAACGCTTCATCTGCTGAAGGTAGCTCACGTGAATAAAAGAGCTGTGGAGACGATCCATCTTGCACACCTGTTTCGGCTGCCAGAAGCTTAGCGAAAAACCCTGCGAGCCCTTGGGCTTTTGATTTATTGTTAGGGGGATAGACTATCGGCTTTGGCAGAAAATGACAACTATATTGTCATCGGCGCACATGGGAGGCTTAGGGAAAAAAACTAAACTGAATCCATAACGCTAATAGTCAGCCCTGCCGTTTCGTTGACTCGCATCAAGTGACTAAACGAGGTCATCACTATGAACACCAGAACGTCGACATCCATCCTTGAGGGCAGCGCCCACAACGACCCAGCGGTCCCTCTTCGCACCCGGGAATCCAGAACGCAGCGGTATCTGTGGGCGCTGTCCGTCTCGCTACCCACACTAGGCCTTGTCGGGATTCCGCTGCACTACTACTACGGCAATACTTGGTTGCTGGCACTGCCGATACTCATCGCTTACGTTGTCATACCACTGCTCGATGTTCTTTTTGGTAAGACAGACTCCAATTTTGATGAAGCCACTATGCAGGCGATGGATCAGGATAACTTTTACCGGCACATGACTTACGCGACCGTCGCCGCTATCTACATCATCTTTGGCGCAATTACCTGGTACGCCGGCACTCAGGTCGAAGGCATGGTGGCGATTGCGCTTTTGGGTATAAGCGCAGGGTTTACCGGAGGTGTGGCGATCAATACCGCACACGAAATGGGGCACAAAATGACAAAAATCGAGCGCCTCTTAGCCAAGATAACGCTTGCCGTTCCCGCGATGGGCCACTTTTGCGTTGAACACAATCTGGGACATCATAAGCACGTTGCTACGCCTGAAGATCACGCAAGCTCACGGATGGGCGAGACTATCTATGCGTTTGCGATGCGGGAAATACCCGGAACGTTTAAACGAGGCGTGCAGGCAGAGGCCAATCGAATGCGCAAGCTGGGTAAGTCCGTCTGGCATCCTAGCAATCAAGTTTTACAGTCTTACTTGTTGTCGGCGATTTTGTACGGAGGAATTCTATTTCTTTTCGGATGGAAGATGATTCCTTTCATGGTGCTGGCGATCGCGTTCAGCTGGTGGCAGCTGACCAGCGCTAACTACATCGAACATTACGGTCTACTGCGTGAGAAAAACGAGAGAGGCGGCTACGAATCCTGCAAACCTCACCACTCCTGGAATGCAAATTCAGTGCTCAGCAATCGTATTTTGTTTCAACTTGAGCGGCACTCTGATCATCACGCCAATCCGACGCGACGCTACCAGGTGCTGCGTAATTTTAAAGATGTCCCTGAGCTGCCAACCGGATACTTTGGGATGTATATGATTGCCTATGTCCCGTCGCTGTGGTTCAAAATCATGGACAAGCGCTTGCTCGATGTGCCGCACATCAACGGCGACATGAGCAAGGTTAATGTACTAGCCAAAGCTTCCTGACGTCGAGTACTCATCCGGAGCTCCCCTCCTACACTGAGAGCACTTGGAGCACTGGAAGCTCACGCGCACTACCTCTCAAATCGGAGGGCTCATGATAGAGCCCTCCGGTTTTTTTTGAGACCTACCTTTTAGTCGTTTCGTCGACCGGTTAACACTGCTCTCGTCTATCCTTATTAATAGGGGCGGGATTATGCAGTCCAGTTCTCAATGCATGCGCAAGCGAATCCATCGAGCAGTCGAATACACCCCTATCCTAAGTCAATGTCGTAACAAGATATCAGCCCGCTGACACAAAGGGACAAGTCTCGCTGATTGTGGAAAACAAGCAGCCTCACTACTAATGACCACCGACGAATCAAACCAAGACGCTATAGAGCTCGTTAGAGCCGTGCTAGAGCACGTCAATGAAGCTGTACTCTGTGTTGATACCAGCGGGAGCGTAAAATTGGTTAGCGAAGGGTTTAAACGAATTTTTGGACTCGAAACCTCCGCTGCTGACGGAAGCCATATTGCAAACTTACTACCCCAGTTTACCTTGCAGCAGACCGGCATGGAGATTCGCACAGTTCTGAATGCTCACGATGGCTCATCTGTACCTGTCTCGGTCTCAGCCAACCCGATCAACGTAGCTGGCTCAACCGTTTATACCTTATTCCTACGAGACTTGAGAGAACAAGTGGAGCGCGAACAGGCCTTGGAACATCAGTCGCTGCATGACAAACTGACTGACCTTCCTAACAGAAAATACCTCCACGATACTATCAACACACAGCTTAGCAAGGACGAGAATCTCTCTGTCTGCCTGCTCAGCCTGAACTATTTTAAGGAAATTAATGATCTTTACGGTCACGGCTGCGGCGACAAAGTGCTTGTCGCTTTTGCCGAACGCCTAATGAATTACTGCCGTGGCAAAGCGCAATGTTTTCGACTGGATGGTGCTGAGTTTGCCCTCACCTTTCGCAAGAAACTCTCACGCCAGGAGGTTGAGGAGCACGTTAATGCGCTAAGCTATCTTTGTCGTACCGCATTTAATATCGACGACTACACCATAGAACTCGGTGTTTCCTTTGGCATAGCGATAAGTGCTACCCAGTCAATTCAGGAAACCGAAGAAATCCTGCATCAGGCGGATATTGCACTGCAAAACTGCCGAGAGAATCAGAGTAGCTACGTTCTATTTGACGCCAAGTTGGAAAATCAGCAGGTAGCCTATGTCGAGATCATTCCGATGCTGCGCAGGGCCATTGAAAGCGAACAGCTACAAATTCACTTTCAACCTAAAATTTGCCTTGCCAGTAACGAAGTGATTGGCTGCGAAATGCTGACTCGCTGGATCACAGAAGACGGTGCCAACATACCAGCAGATCTGTTCATTACGATTGCTGAAAACGCCCAGTTGATGGAAGGTCTTATTATCAGCTGTCTGTTTAAACTCGCAGAGCTTGAAGACCAATGGAGCGTCTGGGGATTACCCGACAAAGTTGCAATCAACCTCTCGGCAAGACTTCTGAGCAATAAGCGCTTCATCAACGAACTGATATCCTGCGTGGATACACTGCTAGGGCATTTACAGATCGAGTTTGAAATCACCGAAACTGCGTTGATGGCAAACCCTGCAGTCGCTCTGAAGTCAATCGCGGATCTGAAACAATCGGGATATACCATCGCCATCGATGACTTTGGCACCGGCTACTCCTCACTCGCCTACATTCGTGACCTCGGCGCAGACGTGCTAAAAATCGATAAATCCTTTATCGACGACATTTGTCACAATGAAGACAGCCAGATTATTGTCAAGTCAACAATAGGGATGGCTCATGACCTTGGGCTAAAAGTCGTCGCGGAAGGCATTGAAGATCCGCAGCAGCAAGAGTATCTCAAACAATTCGGCTGCGATTTTGTGCAAGGCTATCTCTATGCGCGAGCAATGGATTTCCGGGGGTATGGAAAGTGGTACAAGACCTTCCAGACCATCGTCGATGATGGCAACGTCCGCTTCCTGGCGGGTTAAGCAAACGTCTTGAAGCTAGGAAGTCTGGGGTCAGAGTAAAAACTCTAACCAGCGAATCCCCGAACAAAGTAGTAGTCCGAGTTTTTACTCTGACCCCAAATTGATAAGTGAACGGCAAAAAAAAGCCAGCGTAAACGCTGGCTTTTTCTTTTGCTGGTTCGCGCCTTGACGCTAGTATCACTAGCAGGCAGCAGCATAATGTGATCCTCGATACGTGTGATCAAGCACTGAAACTTGCACACGTGGCGACTTCACAAAACCAACGCCTCGATACACTTTACCCGCTTCGCGAGTGGCTGTGTTGGGCTGGCTTACTGCTTTGGTGTACTGAACACCACGATAAACGAACGTTTGTTGAGACATGACACTTCTCCTAAAGCCTATTGAATTTAAGGCTCAATAACGGATAAAGTGGACTTTTAACGCATGCTCAATGCGTGGCATTTAACGCATGCCAATACGTTCAATTATTGTGGATGATTAAACCGATATGGTCAAACGCTTTGAGACCAAAAATCTGTTCGACAGCTCACAAATCACCAATATGGTGCAAAACTTCGGCCTGAAAAGGCAAGAAGAGAGCGATATTCAGCTGGCGCTGCAACAGGCCTTCAGTGACTATATTCTGAGTGCGCTGAGTGAGATCAATGGCAGCACTGAGGAGCACAGACAACTGTATATCGAAGCTTCTTTTCACTTGCAAAAAGCGGAACGCTTACTGGATGGCCTACCTCATCCCGCGGGCAAAATGGCAACACGCCTGAGTACGATGGAGGCAACACTACAAAAACTCATAGAAGGGAAAATAGGCAGTGCCGCCGAGCGCGCGAATCGCTTTATGGAAAAGAACCTGATTAGAAAGCTCAGGGAGATTTGGCGCAACAACACGCCAAACCCATTCCATGCGGGTGGCGATGACTCGGGGAAAAACCCCAGAGACTTTATCGTATTCTGCTTTCATGTCGTAGGTACTGAATACCCAGAGCTCGACTGGTTTAAACGGCTTAATCGTTTTGAGGCCGACTTGCTCATCAAGGCAATCAAGCGTTGATTGCCAACAGCCAATACACGCAAAAAAAAACGCCGCTAATCGCGGCGTTTTTTTACACGACCAAATTTAGAAACTGTAGGACAAGTTAGCATAGGTCGTGGTATCGGTATCGTCGAGATCTGGGTCTGCATCTTCAGCCGCGTCCTGAGCGTCACCGCCGCGCTGCGTAATATCGATACCGACTTTTAAAGACAGCGCGTTGGAGAGCTTAGACAACACGAAGCCGCCAAACTTCAGCGTATTCAGATCACTGCCACCCTGATAAGTGATGTATTGGCTAAGTTCGCTAGTCTCGCTAAAGTTCCAGGTGAAAGCCTCACCCAGTCGGTAAGTAAATTCTTCGATGTGCCCAGACCCCCCGCTTCTATTCTCCGGAGACAACAGACTATGGCTATACCCAGGACCAACCTCGAACATCAGCGTCATAGTTTCTTCGGCAATAACTTTATAGCCATAACCAAATCCTGTGCTGCCCTGAAACTCGTATCCGCTAAAGCGATCCTCTTCATAGTCGGCGATTGCATAGAGGTAACTACGCTCCCCCAACTTACGATCGGACTTGAGAGAAATACTATACTTTTCGGCCGAGGTCTCATCCTCACCCTCATCATTTTCATTGGTCGCACCTGAGCCAGCGAGCTTGACGGCATGCGCCCACTTCTCGGTTTCTTTTTTAAGCTCCAGTTGCGCGTTGATCGCCGTATTCTCCGAATTACCACTATTGGAAAGCCAGCCCAGGTCGGCACTTCCTGTCCAGGGCTCAGCATAAACGGTCGCACTCACTAGCGAGCACACAATTGCTAAAGTCGGCTTAAACATTTTCTCCTAACCTCACAAAAAACATTTGCTAATAGATAAAAAAAGGGCCGCCCTATTCGGGCGGCCCTTTACTCAGAGTCTAATTATTCCGCACGCTTTTGAACGGTAGCAGAAATAACCGCTACCACTCGCCTGTTAGCGGCACGACCTTCCGCGGTCGCGTTGCTTGCAGTCGGGCGGGCTTCGCCATAGCCGGCCGAAGTCACGCGATTAGCATCAACACCGAAGCGGTTAACCAGAGTCGCCGCTACGTTGCGAGCGCGCTTCTCAGACAGCTGCTGGTTGTAGTCTGCCTGACCACGGTCGTCGGTGTGACCCTCAATTACCACGCTAGTCTGAGGGTATTCACGCATGAAGTCGGCAACTTCCTGAATCTCGTCCAGATAGTCTGCTTCGATGACCGAGGAGTTGGTCGCGAAGTTAATCTTCAGTTCGATCGAGCGAGACTCTTCAAGAATGATGTAGCAGCCTACTGAATCAACTTTTGCGCCGAGTTCGCTATTCGGGCATTCGTCCTCAGAATTAGGCACACCATCTTTGTCGTCATCAAGCTCACAGCCATTGGCATCAACTTGCACGCCGGGCTTGCTCTGTGGGCACTTATCCAATGAGTCAGCAACGCCGTCACCATCAGCATCGCCATCAACTGGCTCAGCCGGGGCTGGCGCAGGAGCCGGTGATTTCTCACCGCCAAACAGCATTTGCAATCCAAGCGACAGGGCTAGATCAACATTCTCTTCAGAGAGGCCATAGATACCACGGAAATCCGAGCGCACGCTAAACATATCGCTCACTCGATACTTAACACCGGCGCCTGCGTTGATGTTGGTTTCGTCACCATTGAGGTCTGCGACGTCAGCATCAAAATCAGTGTAGCCACTACCAATCGCCAGGTAGGGTATGATCGATCGATCTTCGGCGAGGTGGTAAAGCGCATCCAGACGCAGTGACTCCACATCGATATCGCCAGTCGGGATATCACCATCTTCAACTTCACTTTGCCCGTAAACCAACTCGAGCTGCCAGGGGTTGTCAAAGCGATAACCCAAACCGAGTGACCAGAAATTATCATCGAGATCGGCGCCCCGATCATCATCGATTTCGGCGTAGCCAATGCTAGGTGTGACGGTAAACCCACTTGGGTCAGCAACGGTCACAGCAGACCCAGCAATTGCCAGTGGCAGAATCAGCGCGGCGCTAGCAAGAACGCTGTGTTGTCTTTTCTTCATCATAATTAAGTGCACTCTTCAGCTTGTTTCAATTAACCAATTTCTTACTGCTTTATGCATTCTTCACGTGTTGTGTCGAGAGAGAACACAAGGAGCAGCGACAGGAGAATTCTACCCCGCAACCTTCTGGCCTCGCAGCAACATTCGTAAAAAGGTATTAAATACCCAAATTTTACGGGGTTAATCCAGCACAGCGGGGGGCAATTTGACGATGAAGGTCGATCCTTCACCAATATTCGACTGGACATCGAGCTGGCCACCGTGGCGCACAACAACTGTGCGCACAAAGCTTAAACCAAGACCGTAGCTCTGTACCCCGAACTGGTTTCGACGATCGGGACTGCTGCGTCTGCCGCGCGAGCGAAAGTAGGGCTCAAACAATCGATCCATTTGTGCAGAAGGAATGCCAGGGCCCTGATCAGCAACTGCTATCTCGACCTGATTGTCAATTTTCAAATTGATCGAGACCGTTTTTCCCTCGCCGCAATACTGGATCGCATTGGAAACCAGGTTCGATACGGCACGCTCGAGCAGGCCACCGTCACCTTCGACCCAAACGTCATCTTTTACCCGCTCAATCCTGAGCGTCACATTCTGCTGCAGGGCAAAACCCTGCTGCTGCGACACCGCGCCATCGATGACACTGTGCACATCGACCAGATGAAAACTTCGCTTGTCCAGGTTTTCCGCTCTCGACAGCTGCAGAAAATCTTCGGAGTACTTCAGGCTCTTACGCCCAAACTGTTCAAGCTTTTGTAGCAAGCCTGTAGACAAGTCTGCAAGATCACCCGACTCTCTCACGCTCTCAATAGTCGCTAATTGGGAGACGATCGGTGAGCGCATATCGTGCGACAGAAATGCCAGAGCTTCATTTTTGGTTTGTTCGGCCGCACGCAGGCGACTGACATCTGTGAAGACCAGCAGCATATAGTCAACGTCGCCTGCGCTAATACTGCTGTCAATACCATGTAGAGAGGATGCCTGGCAAAGGACTGTCGTCCCGTTCACGAGGTCAAGCTCCTGATACGCGGGTTTATCTTCGACAAGCAAACCAAACAGGATGCCCTGCCACGCATTACCCTTCATGGACGACTGCAAATCAACGATTGACTGATCAGAGGCGATGCCATCGAACATGCGATCGGCAGCATCGTTGCGAAAAACAACGCGGCCAGCCAGGTCTGTCATTACCACCGCATCCTGTAAACGTGCGAGGCTAAGGTTCAGTCTCGCGCGAACTGCCTCAACCTGCCGCTGGGTCATTTCAATGTTTCGAATCGTACGCTCAACCAACTCGATCGATTCCATCTGTTGAATACGTTCCCGATCTCTCTCAGCAACTGCAGTCGCCAGAATTTTCTCAAGCTTGTCTGCTGGTAAGGTCGACTGCGCCGTTAACCAAAAATCACCCGAGCGCACGGAAACGCTACCAGGCTCCGACTCGTCAGCACGCGGCTCTGACTCCCCTCGCACACCACCTTCTTCTATGCTGAATTTTTCTAGAATCGCAAGTTGCTTCAAGCCTTCAAGCTGGCGTCGCACCGAAGCTTCCCCGCCCGATGCAGGTATCAGACTCGTACTCTGATTAAGCTGCGACAGCTCATCCAGCAGAAAGCGAAGCGCAATTTCAATTCGGCGCCAGCTCCAAAGCGGGTAAAAAACCACTAAACCAATCAAATAAGGCGAAACGGGAATCCATGTATTGAGAACAAAGAATGCAAGCGCAGAGCTCGCGCAGGAAATCACCCCCAGAGCTATGGAGCCGAGCAAAAAGCTGCGCGGTGGCAGCCTGACCAGTAGCACTGCACTTAACATGAAGAAGACCGCGTGCAACCACTTCAGGCTCTCGCTCGCGAACGCGTGCAGATTCGCCTGCTGTCGCAGGGACTCGTAGACATTAACATTGAATTCCACACCCGACATGTAACCGAGCGGCGTAGGCACATAGTCGCCAAGACCCTCTGCGGTTGCTCCTACAAAGACAGTTTTTCCACGCCACTGCGAGTCGGGCACACGCCCCTGTAACACATCAAGGTAAGAAACCCGTGTCACCGTATCGGGTGCGCCGAGAAAGCGAAGATAGGATTTTTCACTGGTGGCCAGCAACAGCGGGTCCTGCAGATCGGCCGCATCACGCCTGTGTTGCGGCTGCCCCTCTCGACTAGGTTCTGCCTCATAGGCGTGTGCGACTGAGTCAGTCTGGTCCGATGCCAGTAGCATCGCCTGGGTGGCGTGCGGCCAAAAGGCTTCGCCGATACCACGGTACAGATCCACGGTACGCGCGATACCATCCTCATCAAAATTTAACTGAACATGGCCCATGCCAGCCGAAGCATTTGCGAG
>CAZDEW010000071.1:0-17252 GCA_964504585.1 uncultured Pseudomonadales bacterium
AGTGGTGTAAGGCTGTCAGAAAGTTTAGCCCGGTCCCAAAACCCGTCTCACAGATTAGAAATTGGGATCTCTGGTTCTCGCCGTTTGCCCCGGCGAGTGTCGTCCAGCGTTGATTCAGCTGATTACCATTGATGAAGACATGGGTCGATTCTTCTGCCCCTTGCCCGGGATTGAAGTAAAAATCGTTAAATCGACTGCTGTAGATACCGCCATTATCGCCAAGATCAAGTTGACTGGCGGTCGTGGCCGGGATGGGGGCGTAGCGAGGATCAAGTACCATTTTTTCTGGTGCCGCAATTGGGCGCAAACAAATTAAAATAGCTTTTACATCGTAAGTCCCACACTCTTTCGGGTGGACGCTTAGATTACGATTGTAAGAAGCAGTGGCGAGCAGCCCGCTATTCTATTGCCCCATGGCCGGGTAAGTCGACGTTGTTGTGCCCTGGTGGTCTGAAAGTTGATGGATATTATTACTGAGTGAACCTGCATCGATGTCTGTAGATGATTTTTTCCAGCACTATTGCGTTGAGCGGCCCGGGCTTGCAAGCCTGTTCGCTTCACGTCTTGCGGAAAATAGCCAATCGCTGGATTCGTCGCCGGCAGAAGTCCTGTGTTCGCAGCGTTGGGAGACTCCTGGGCCGTATAAGAAAATTCTTGAGCTCGCCCGGGAGCGGGACAAGCCAGCACTAAACCGTGCGGCAGAGAAACTCATTGACCGTCGTTCTGAGTCTTCTCTCTTCGTTGCCAACCTAGAGCAATGGTTAAGCAGAATTAGCCAGTCGGTTGAAACCGTGAGATCGCGAGAAAGTCTTCTCAAACGCGTAACTATCGAAGACAGTCTCAACACTGATTTGCCCATTCAGGCGCATCTCGAAGAAATTGCCTCTTATGTCGACAAGCATCAGGTGGTGATAGTCGCAGGCGAGACAGGCTCAGGTAAAACTACGCAGCTTCCCAAGCTGCTTGCCAGAATGGGCTATGGCTGTAAGGGGCGGATTGGTCACACGCAACCGAGGCGTCTGGCCGCGAGAACCGTTGCTGCTCGAATTGCGGAGGAGCTCGAGACACCCCTCGGTACAGGTGTGGGCTATCGCTTTCGCTTCGAGTCAAATTTCAGCGACCAAAGTAGAATCCTGCTGATGACCGATGGTCTACTGCTCTCGGAAATAGAGCGCGACCGACAGTTGCTGGAATACGATGCGCTGATCATTGATGAGGCCCATGAGAGAAGCCTGAATATCGATTTCTTGCTGGGTTATCTAAAGACTCTTCTCAAGAAAAGACCGGATTTTAAGCTGATTGTGACGTCGGCGACGATTGACGTGGAGCGATTTGCCGCACATTTTGATGGTGCTCCAGTCGTTCACGTAGAGGGTAGAAGCTATCCCGTCGCGATCGAGTATCCCGAGTCATCACTGTGGGGTGGTGGTGAAGTTGATGGGGATGGGATGCTGGGATCAGATGCGGTCGCCGATGAGACATTTGAGAGCGTTGAGGTCTTTGTCAGTCGCATTTTGTCGAGAATAGAGGAAGGGGAGCGCAGTGGTGATTACAGCAGGGCGGCCGCTGATGTGCTGGTGTTCCTGCCAGGTGAGCGGGAGATCCGCGACTTGCGTCAGCAGCTGCAACGGCTTGCCGGCGATGACCCGCGATCGGGATTCGAAATTTTGCCACTTTACGCGCGCCTCGGTCGTGAGGAGCAAAGCAAGCTTTTTGCCAAAGGCTCGCAAAAGCGGCGAGTTGTTCTGGCGACCAATGTCGCCGAAACATCGGTAACCGTGCCCAACATTGGCTATGTCATTGATACCGGTGTCGCTCGTATTTCTCGCTACAGTTTTAACTCGCGGCTGCAGCGTTTGCAGATAGAAAAAATTTCGCAGGCCAGCGCGGCGCAGCGCGCGGGTCGCTGCGGGAGAGTTGCGGATGGGGTCTGCTTTCGGCTCTTTACCCAGGCGGACTTTGAAGGCCGCCCGGAGTTTACCGATCCGGAAATAACTCGTACCCAGCTTGCGGAGGTTATCCTCAAAATGCAGATGCTGCGTCTGGGGGATATCAATCATTTTCCGTTTCTTGAAAGGCCTGGGCAAAAACAAATAAGAAACGGCATCAATACATTGCGCGAGCTCGGTGCGATCGACGAAGAGGGTGCGCGAAGAGCCAGTCAGGCGAGTCAGAGTTTTTCTATCACACGCCGGGGAAAGGCACTGGCGAGACTTCCGATTGATCCTGCTCTGGGGGCGGTGCTACTTTCAGCTCAGCGTCTCGATTGTTTATCCGAGATGTTGGTGATTGTTTCCGCGCTAGGCGTTGTTGATCCGCGCGAGTACCCGGAAAAGAAAAAGCAGCATGCCGAGCAGCTGCATGCGCGATTTAAAGATAAGCGCTCGGATTTCCTCAGCTATCTGAATCTTTGGGTTTATCTCGAGGGCCAGAGACGTAGCCTATCATCCACACAGTTTCGCAAACTCTGCAAGCGCGAGTATTTCTCGTGGATCAGAATTCGCGAATGGCGCAATACCTACCGGCAGCTAAAGCTTATTCTCGATTCAAAAACAGAACTCGATTTCGCATTGCATACCAGCGATGAAGATGCCTGCCGCATAGATTGGACTTCGCGTTATGAGCTTATCCACCGCTGCCTGATAGCGGGGCTCTATCAAAAATTTGGTCGTCTCGAAGAGGATGGATCCTATCGCGGCGCACGCAATGCCCGATTTTATATCGCCCCGGGCTCAGCCGGTTTCAGGTCCAGAAATCGCTGGGTGCTCGCCTCCGAGATTGTAGAGACTCGAAAAGTTTACGGGCGAGTGGTCGCGGCTATAAAGAGGGAGTGGCTGGCGCAGGAGTTGGGACACCTGCTCAAGTATGAATACGGTGATCCCGTCTGGAATAAGTCCCGCGGACAGGTACTCTTGCCTCGTACCAGTCGATTGTTTGGCGTCGTGGTGGCATCCAACGAAACAGTCCCCTGCGAGAGGGTGGATGAACCGCTTGCTCGAGAGATTTTTATACGGGAAGCGCTGGCACGAAGAGATCTGGGCGGAGATCGCCGCGTCCGCACTGCGCTTTGGTTTTGGCAGCGCAACGAAGCGATTCTGGATAAGCTCTCGGCCATCGAAGATAGATTGCGCTCGCGTGATGAATCTTTAGGAGAGCGATTTCTGGAGTCGTTTTACGAGACTCGATTACCGGCTGGCATTGTCAGTCGCCACAGCCTGCAAAAGGCTTTTTCCAGGCTCGATGAAGAAAGTCAAAACCGCTTGCTACTGTCCGAAGAGGATATTCCACTGCTACAGCGCGAAGCAGAAGCAGCGGAGCGTTTTCCATCTGAGCTCACTATCGATAGTGAGAGCTACAAGCTGCAGTATAGCTTTGCGCCTGGAGCAGCCAGTGACGGGGTCACTTGTGTTATTCCTGAGGCGGATCTACACGGGCTTGAACAGGAGGTGTTTGAATGGTTGGTGCCGGGACTCTTGCAGGAGAAGGTCGCCGCCATGCTGAAGTTACTGCCTAAACAGATTAGGCGAAAACTGGTGCCAATTCCGACCCACAGCGAGCAGCTCGTGGCGATGGCTGAAGCGAAGCGATCCGAATTAAAAGGCACCAAGGTGCCGAGCCTCTATAAGTTACTGCAGCAATTGATACAGGCGCATTACCGCGTCGAGGTAGATCCGGTGGCGTGGAAGGCGCAGTGCGAAGAATCGCTGGACAGATTTTACTTTATGCGAATCAGTGTCGTCGATGAGCGAGGAAAGCGGCTGACAGACGGTAGACAGATTGCGCGGGCAAAAGCATCGATAGCGGAGCAGACGCGTGATAGCGATAAGTCGGTCAGCGAGGAACGTCACGAAGATGTTTCCGTTTACCGCAGCTGGTGCTTTGAGCGTATTGGGCAGGCGGTGAAACAAACCATCGATGGGAAACTGATGCGAGTCTATCCGGTTATGCAACCGGTCGGTGACGGAGTAGTAAAAGGCTATGAGCTCGACTCACGGCGTGCGGCCATGCAGAATCGTGAAGGCATTTTGCGGTTGGCCACAATTAAACTGGGTGATGCCAATAGGTATTTAAAGAAGCAGCTTTATCGTGATGAGAAAAAGTTGCTGGGTTTCTCGATAAGCACGGAAAGTGAGAGTTTCAGCAAGTCGCAGCTGGTTGAGAGCACTATCAAAGCAGCGATTGCAGCGAGTTGTTTCGGAGGGTTTTCTTCGGCAGATCCCGCTACCAATGAAGAATTTGCAAGCTTGCTGGAAGCAGGGCGTGCGAACGTCGTTGAAACAGCGCTGCAAATAGAAGCAGTCTTATTCGAGTGTGCCGCTGAGTATCGAATTCTGGTGAGCACGCTTGCGGAAAAGGAGAAGCACTTTGCCGCTCAGTACAAGGACATTAACGCTCAACTTAATCTGCTACTGGAAAATAATTTTATTGTAGATACTCCGCTAACAATGTTGCGGCAGCTTCCACGCTACCTCCGCGCTGTCAATGTCAGGCTCGATCGTCTGGGAGGGAACTACAAAAAGGATAATGAATACTGTGAAAAGTTATCAACTTACCAGCAGAATCTTCAGCAGCTGCTATATAAATATCCAGAGGCGTTAAATTTTGATGCTAGCCTCGTTGAATTTAGATGGATGCTCGAAGAGCTCAGAGTAGCGTTATTCGCACAACAACTAAAGACAGCGACACCGGCTTCATTCAAAAGACTAGACGCATGCTGGGACAGGGTGGACATGCTGCTTTATAGTTGAACAGAGTTATCTGTTAAACAACTGGTAAGAAACTGGTAAGAAACTGTTGAGTAAACAGTACCGACACAGATTTTGCGTTTCAATGTCGTTGTATAGGCCTTTTCTTCAATAAGCTGTGGTGCCTTTTTTCCGTAGATCACCGAATGGGTAGATCGGGAAGATTGGCGTATCCCTTTCTCTGTTTTGCTTTCTATTCTTAAGCTTGAATGGCATCGGTGGCAAACACGATGTTTTTGCAATCCTGAATACTGCTGCTAAGTAACTCGCTCCATTAGATGGTCCAGTTTTTACTCGGCTGTTTTTTGCGGCTCTTGAGCACAGCTGTTTATTGCGGTACGGCTTGGGCAAGGGGATAACTCAGAGAACGATTCAATGTCAGCTAAAGAAAATTATAAGGCAGTTGAAAATCGGCAGGCGACTACACTCGCCGATCAGTATAGATCGCTTGATCAAATCAATGAAATCTACGAAGCGCTGGATGAGGAGCTCGATCAGCTCGCCGAGAGCGACTGCGCGGCTTTAGGCGCAGGTCGCGCCACGCAGGGTTTGCCGGCGTATGATTCTGCTATTGCTTTGAACGAGCAGGCGAGCGAATTGGCTGCAAATAAAACGCCGATCTCGCAGAAAATTAATCCGCAAAGCGTTTCGCACCCCGATGATCTCCTGCGAGCCTGTGACAACAGCAATAGTGCTGAGAGTATTGGGGCGGCGCTGGAGCTGCCAGCCGATAGTGTTAACACTGATCGGGTCGCGGACGAGCACATCTTGCACCATTCCGCCTGGGTATCCGTAAGCGAACAGGAACAGTGGCACGTCAAAGTATTTCAGCCAAACGTTCCGACGCCTCTGGCTAAAGATCTGGCGGCAGATGAGAGTTCCGGAAACCTTGATGAGCTGCTGTCACGGTCACTGGCGGCGATGAGTCAGCTGATTGAAGACATGCAGAAACACACTGTGCTGATGCTTCCCGGAGAATTTGCCACAGGGCGGTGTTTTTACGGTTCGAAAAGATCAGAGAATGAAGCGGTTGGCAATGGCCTGGCCTGGACCATGGCCCGTGCTGGGTATCAGGTGTTTGTGGTTGATCACAGTGTTGGTCAGCTCAAAGTGACAGCGGAAGCCGTTCCGGGCAATTGGTTAGGGAAGCTCTTGCCGATGCGATTTTTGCGCGGTGTCAAACAGCGTTTGGTCGCAGGTGCTGAAAAATCAGAATTGGTGCGTACACATTTGCCAACGGTTATGGCGGCCTGCGCGGAGAAAATTCAACGTCACAGTGAAGCAGCATTCCTTGAGCATTTGCGCAGCCTTAATAGCGTTTTAGCCAATGCCGATTTGACTCAGCAAAGAAAAGAGCGCCTTTTCACCCAAATCAACGAACTTCAACAGTCGTTTTTGTGTTGTAAAGAAAATATTCGCTGCCCAGCAGTGTGGGTCGGCCATGGATTTTCATCAGCATTGCTGGCGGCCACCTACGCGCGCATGGGGCTGACCGCGGATGCTGTGCGTCGCTGCGTATTCTTCGCCGGTCGCAGACAGTGGGTAGGCGGTGGTCATTATTCCAAAGCCTTACGCAAGCTACTTACATCCCCGCTGACGCAGGTATTGGTGAAGCTGACAAATGTTTTTCCAGCTAGGACGCTCGGTCTGGGTTCCGCAAACACCGATGCGCTTCAGTTCCAGTTGTATGGATCATGGATCGCCAGAAAGGAGTGGCAAGACCCAGTGGATGACTTCGACTACAGGCTTGCACTATCGAATAATGCAACGCCACCAACCTTGCACGTGATGAATGAAGACGACGACGGTCTGGTCTCGGCGCAAGATGTTCGTCGATTTGCCAATGAACTCAACTCGACGCGCGCGAACCTGATTGGCATACCGGGTTCGTTGCGAGCACCTGACCCATCAGAGGCCCCGGCGCTTTCTAGCGATGACTTGACGCCGCCCGTATTTACCCACGCTGGATTGCTGACCGAGCCAGCGGCAGAAACCTGGCTATTTAATCCTGTGTTGGATTGGCTCGACGAGAGTGGGTCGCAAAGCGATTCGCTATTACCGAGTCAACCCGCCGCTAGACCAGTTGCCAGCCAGAACAGCGATTACACTGAGTCGGCATATCTCGGACGTCTGGTGCCGGGACTCGGTTGAGTACTAGCATCAAGCGAGCCGTCGCATCAACCACGAAGAGATCACTTTTCGTGCGTAAATAGTTGCCTTCTTCAAGAGTTTCCCCCAAACCAAGCCTTTTTTAAACTGTCATACAAGACGGCAGCGCAGCGACCTGTAGACTCAGAGTTCAGGTGTGTTGTGCATCTATTGCCACGGTTGAATTGACTCCTGCACCAGTGCAGAGCAGTTCGATCAAGCGGTTAAACCAATGAGCCTGAATTTTGAGGACTGAGTGATGAAAAAAGCACCTATCAAACCCGTACTAACATCAATTAGCGCAGCGATGCTCATCGGGGCCAGTGCGCCCGTTCTTGCTGAGTCCAATCCGTTTGCCGTCAATCCTCTGGATCGAGGCTACGAAGCTGTGACCGCTGAAGAGGGAAAATGCGGTGAAGGCAAATGTGGTGAAGGCAAGTGCGGTGAGGGAAAATGTGGCGAAGGGAAGTGCGGTGAAGATAAATCCGAAGGTGAATAAGCCTCGAATTTCATCTGATAATGGCGGCCAACGGGCCGCCATTTTCGTTTATGCGTCGCGCGTCTAGAGTGATTAGTGAATAGCGTAGACGCGATGGAGAGTGCAAAGTTAGACGGGCTATCCCGGCTCTTCGATCAGGACAGTTTGTCCGCAGGGCTGGGCTTGCGCAGAGAAATACTGCAGCAAATGACGGAGCTCGATAGCTTGCCGCTCGACTTTCTTGAAATAGCGCCAGAAAACTGGATAAACGTCGGGGGTCGTTTCCGCCGGATGCTTGATATCCTACGCGAACAACTGCCAGTGACCTTGCATGGGCTTTCGCTCAATCTGGGCGGCTACAAACCTTTAGATCAAGCGCTTATTCATGGCGTAAAGACCCTGATGCGTCAGCTCGATGCGCCGTTGTATAGTGAGCATCTTAGTTACTGTGCCGACGACGCTCAGTTGTACGATCTGCTGCCTATTCCATTCACTGAGGAGGCGTTGAATTCGACGGCCTCCCGCATCAGGCAGGTGCAGGATGAGCTGGGACAGCGTATCGCGCTTGAGAACTCCTCTTACTATGCGCCCCTTGCTAGCGAGCTATCCGAAGTGGAGTTCATCTGTGAGCTGTTAGAACGCGCCGACTGCGATCTATTGTTAGATGTCAACAACGTCTATGTAAACAGCATCAATCACCGCTACGATGCAGAGCGATTTATCCGAAGTTTGCCTGCTGCGCGCGTCCGCTATATGCATGTCGCGGGTCATTTTGTTGAGGCAGAAGATTTGCGCGTGGATACACACGGCTCTGATGTTATCCAGCCCGTTTTCGATCTGCTGCAAACCGCCTATCGACACGTTGGGGTTGTGCCCACTCTGTTAGAGCGAGACTTCAATTTTCCATCACTCCCACAGCTGCTTGGAGAAGTCGACACTATCCGTTCTATTCAACGGCAAAGTCGCACAGAGCATGGCTGACGGTCAGCGCGAAAGAACCTTACCTGCAAGTGCTGTATTGCAGCAGGCGTTTGCGCGACACCTTCGATCACCGGAAAGCGTGCCGCCACCGGCAAATCTTGAAGACAGGCGAGTCAAGATTTATCGCGATCTGGTATTCAATAATTTGAGCAGCTTTCTCGCCAGCAGTTTCCCCGTTCTGCGGAAACTGCTGGAGCAAACGGACTGGGATCTTCTTGTTCGAGAATTCATTCGGGACCACAAAGCGCAATCACCGCAATTCACCCAGTTAGGCGCTGAGTTTGTCGCCTTCTTGCAAGCCCGCGAAGACACACTTAAATGGCCATTTGTTGCCGAGCTTGCGCACTACGAGGCGCTTGAAATCAGCTTGTTTTTATCAGACGCAGAAATTCCTGATGACAGTTTGCGCGAGCTTTATGAAGCGAAAGATCAGTTGCTTAAAAATCAGCAGAAGCTCGCGTCGCAAGATGCAGGGCTACAGCAATGCTTGCTGCAAACTAAGCCGATTGTTTCTCCATTGGCGGTTATCGGGCAATACCATTATGAGGTGCATCGAATCTCGCCTGAGTATATGCCCGCTGAGCCGCCTCAGGAACCCGTCACGATGCTTGTCTATCGCAATAGGGAAGAGCGCGTTAGATTCACGGAAACCAATTCAATTACCGCAAGCTTGCTCTTGCTCTTTGATGGCTCGAGTAAGGTGTCGGACGTTTTTGACCAAATGCTGAGGCAGGTTCCCGGACTAGTTTTGCCGCAGCTTATGTCATTTGCGTTGCCGTTGCTTCTGCAGTTTGGTCACGATAACATCCTTGTCCTCGACGCGAGCCTGCAACCAGGCGCGAGCAATAGTTAGAGTGGAGGAAGTTTTGAATTATCAATTTTCCCTTAACAAGTTAGAGCGCCCGTTTAAGTCGAGCGCGCTAGCCAAATGCCTGTCTGTTGTCCTGTTACTGGCAATCACAAGCCACTCGCCAGTCCACGCTGAGGATAGCTATGATGATCAGAATGACCCGCTCGAGTCTATTAACCGCGGCGTATTCGGCTTTAACCAGTGGTTAGATCGTTGGTTGTTAAAGCCCGTTGCAAAAGGTTATCAGTGGATCACTCCCGATCCCGTCGACCGGGCAATTTCCAACTTTTTTGATAATCTTGGCGATGTGCCCGGCATGGTAAACGCCGGCTTACAGGGCGATTTTCGACAGATGGCGACCACGGGTGGGCGTGTATTGGTCAACACGACCGTGGGGGTCGCGGGTTTTTTTGATGTGGCGAGTGAAATGGATCTGGAGCGCCGGCAAGAAGATTTTGGCCAGACGCTAGCGATTTGGGGTGTTCCCGAAGGCCCCTACGTTGAACTGCCGTTTTTGGGTGGCAGGAACCTTCGCGATGCTTTTGGTATGGTGCCTGACTACTTCCTGAATCCGGTGAGCTATGTCGAAGATGACGCAACCAGAAACTCGCTGACAGCACTCAATATCGTCGATACCAGAGCTGATTTGATTGCGCTGGAGGCGTTTATAGCGGGTGATCGCTACACCTTCTTGCGCGACGTGTATCGACAGCGTCGCGAGGCTGCTATCAGTAACGGTGTGATAGATCCATCAGAGGATGGTGGTTTCGACGACGATTTTGGCGATGAGGATTTTTGATTTTTCTTTCGTTTTGGCTGGGGTTCGGGGTAACATTACGTAACTGGCGGGCTAGATTATCGACCCCGGACAGAGCCTGAAAAATGGCGGTGCACCATTTGTAATATCAGCAGGTAGCAGTAAGTAGCAGCGAGTTTCGGCAAAACCGGCAAGATAATTTGCCCAATGATCGTGTCACATAAAAGCAAAAAATTCTATGGAAATGCCTAGCAGCACAGCGCTGGTTAAGGTGCTGATCATTGATGCCCATCGTGATCAGCTGCAGGATTTTTCACGCCATCTTCAAGACTCCGGTTATCGTGTGTTAGAGGCAGGCTCGGGTGCTGAGGGGCTCTCCCTGGTCGAAGCACAGCAGCCCGCTTTAATCCTCTGCGACCTTGAAACAGTCAATGGTGGAGAGTCTCCTGCGCTTTCCGATATCGCGGATCAGCATAGTGAAACGCCAATTATTATTACCTCTGGCGCCGGCTCAATGGCCGATGTTGTTGATGCATTGAGGTTGGGTGTCAGCGATTTTATTATTCTTCCCATACAGGATATGGTCGTGCTCGAGCATGCGATTGAGCGCAGTCTGGAGCGAGCGAGTCTCAGAACGGAAAACCTGCGTGTTCGCGCCCAGCTTGAGAAGGCTAACAATGAGCTAAAGACTAACCTTGCGGTTCTGGAGCAGGACCAGCAGGCCGGCTTGCAGGTTCAGATGAAAATGCTGCCTGTAAGTCCCATGCAGCGCTCGGCGTATCTTTTCCAACATCAAATTGTACCCTCGCTCTACTTAAGCGGCGACTTCGTTGATTACGTTTTGGTGGGCACCGATTTTATGGTGTTTTTCGTGGCGGATGTTTCGGGTCATGGCGCCTCTTCGGCTTTTGTGACCGTGCTTTTGAAGAATCTACTGGCCAGAATGCGCAGTGACTTTAATCGGCAGGGCGTTGAATCTATTCTGCATCCTTCAGAGTTTCTGCTGCAGGCAAACGCCGAGCTGCTGGCAACTGATATCGGAAAACATGCAACCATGTTTTATGCGGTCTTGAATATCAGAGACAATCATTTAACCTACTCCGTAGCGGGCCAGTTACCACTGCCAATCCTCGTGAGTGAAGAGGAGACAGTTTATCTTGAAGGTGAGGGCGCTCCTGTCGGTTTGTTTGAAGATATTGAGTACGAAGAAATCGTTCGCGATCTACCGCGCACCTTCCGTTTGATGATATTTTCAGACGGAATTCTTGAAATTATTGACCGCCCGAGTTTGCTCGAAAAGGAAAACTACCTACTCGAGTATGCGTCGATGAATAATACACAGATCGAACCTTTGCTTATGGAGTTTGGGGTAGATCCGGACAGACAATATCCCGACGATGTTGCGCTGCTACTTATTGATAAGCACTAGCCCGTGTACACTGATTAGCGACGGTAATTAGCGATAGTAACCAGCGAAAGTAACCTGATATCTTGCCTGTGGATTCGTTTTAACTATGACATTTGAGCCTGATGAAAAATCGGTACAGAGCTCTGATGGGTCGCTTGCTACAAGCGGGCGTATACTGAGCGATATCAAAGGCGACTGCTTTTCTTTAGCCTTTGTGGGAGATGTCAGACTGGTTTGGTGTGTCACGCTTGAGAAATACTGCGAGAGCATTTTTGATCAAAGAAGTATTAAGAGCTTTTATGTCGATGTTTCCCCCGCCGATAATCTCGATTCAACGACGTTAGGCGTGCTGGCAAAGCTGGCATTGCTATGTAAAAAGAAACTCAATTTTCCTGCTGAGCTATATTTCGATAATCCTGATATTGAACGGCTCGTGGTGAGTATGGGATTTAAAACCGTATTTACCTTTGTGGATAAAGCTGACAGGATCGATCTCGATTATCGCAGCATGCACTCCCTTGGTGGATCAGACTGGAGTGAAGACGAAATCAGGCGCTCGGTACTCGCTGCGCATCAAACGCTCGCCGGCCTCTCTGAGGAAAATAATCAGAAGTTTAAGGCATTGATTGAGAGCCTGGACCAGTAGTCTGGAACACGACTTTTGCTGAATAACTGAGTCACTGAGTTAGAGTGTCATTGAAAGAGTCTTGGGTGCGCAGAAAGTGCTTTCTAGTCGGCTAAACCGCCCTGCACAAGCTCACGAATCCATCCCGCTAAAAACCTTGTTCTGTTTTCCGAGCCAAACGAGCACAAGTAGGGCTGGAATCACCGCAAGTGCCGTTAGCAGAAAGAAGATCGCCCAGTTTCCATTTAGCGCATCAACAATTGTTCCACTGCCGGAACCGAGTATTGTGCGCCCTAAGGTGCCAATAGACGCAAACAGAGCGTACTGGCTGGCGCTAAAACGTTTGTCGCATAGATAAGAAAGAAAGGCCACAAACGCCACGTTTGACCAGGCTGAGGTGATGCCATCAACGATCACAGTAGCGGCAAAAAGCAGCTCGTTGCTACCTGCCAGCGCCATCATAGAGAACATCAGGTTACTGCTAGCCATAGCTATTCCGGCAATAAGCAGCCCTTTTAACATGCCGAAACGAATCGTAAATAACCCGCCCACGAGAGAAACAATAATTGTGACTCCCCAATTCATGAGTTTGGAGTAGGTTGCAATATCTGAGGTTGAGAATCCTATTTCCTTGTAGAAAATGATCGACATCCTTCCCAGAAATGCTTCGCCGATTTTAAATAGAAAAATAAAAGCAATGATATTCAGGGATATTTTCAAGCCGTTCTTTTGTATAAAGCTTGCAAACGGGATCGCTATGACTTCGATCAGATAGGCGCAGAATTTATCGATCCGCGCTATTCGCGCGGGCGGCTGCGTAGAGTTTTCGTCCAGCGAGCCATCGCCCGGTGCCAATAGTGCTACCGCTAGTGTGATAGCGCTTACACCAATAAAAAACAGGGTAGGGACAAAGTAGACGCTGTAAATAAGCCGCTGCTCGATCCCGGGCGCGCCGCCGATCAGCCAGAACACCAGGAGAAATGGCAGCGCCAGCAAACTGGCTGACAGCCACTTTAATGAGTTTGCCGCAACTGCCGTGTGATTAAGAATCGCCGAGTACCGCGAGCGCGTCTCGCTGTGCCAGGCCCGAATGTTCTCTTCCTCGTAGACGGCAACCATAGCGGCGATGGCGAGAAACAGTATGCATGCTGCGAGGTATATGTCGGACCATACAATACCGTCGATATCAGCAAGATAAAATGCGATGGCGCCCAAACCAGAAAACCCTGTCCACCACCCGGCCGTCGTCATCGCCGCCGCAGCCGATATCAGCGCGGTTTCCTGCTTCGGGATACTATCGATTCGATAGGCGTCAATCGCGATGTCCTGCGTCGCTGAAGCGAGCGCAATCAAGAGGCACAGCAGTACAGTGTGTTGAGCATTCAGGACGGGATTTGTTTGCGCGACCAAGATCGATGCTGCTGCCATGAGCAGTAAACAGATAATGATCCAGCTTTTGCGCCGACCAAGTCTCGCAAAGCCGGGAGCGGCGTAGCGATCGATAACAGGTGCCCAGAGAAAATTGATCGAGTACACCGCGAAGATTGCGCCGGCATAGCCAATGGCAGATCGGCTCAGTCCCGCTTCCTTTAGCCACAGGCTCAACGCTGAGCCGATGAGTACCCAGGGAAATCCGCTGGAAAGCCCTAGCAAAAAAAGCCTACGCACTCGCTTGTCGCTGTAGTACCTAATATCGCTTATGATTCCATCGCTGTTCATAATTTCAAGCGTTATTATTGATCGCGGTCGCGATTGCCGAGGTGAAGCTATCTATCCGAAGGATAAACGGCTGTCAGTCGACTGTCCGCGGAAAGATTCTCCTGTGCCAGGCGTTGACAGGTTTCAAGATCTTGCCTGACCAGATCTGCAATCGATGTCTGGTTCCAGTCCGAAGATGCCTCGCCGCTTCCTGAAAAAAGAGTCTGATTCAGACGTTCCTGTGCTAGCGCAAGCTTGCTATCGAGCGGCCAGTTTGCCTTGAAGTTGCTATCCCGCCACGAAAAATAGCGGTTGAGCGCATTCTTGCAAGCACCGGCATCGTTTTTATCACAGGCGCTGGCGATTGCAGCGATAAGCGTTTTTACACGGGTTTTTTCTGCCGCCGACTCCCGCTTGTCTGCGTTGGAATCTGAACCGTCAGCGCGCGTCGCTTGCGATTTAAGCTTTACTATCCATAGCAGCAGAAAAACAACTAGCGTGCAGAGTACGGCGGTACTTATTTTCAAGGTGGTTATCAGGCTCTTTGATCCAACTCCACCGTCCGTAACGGGCTGAATGGATTGGCTCTGGGTAGCCGCGTCGCTGAGTTCTCGAAGGGAGCCATCTGTGGTTTCGCCTGGATCAGTCGTGTTCGTATCCTGGCTTGTGCCAGGCTGATATGAAGTGCCACTGTTGCCGCCTGGCAGAATGCTAATGTCCTGCGCGGGAAGTCTGGCCACTTTGAGTGAGTTACTCGATGTATCCCACCAGTTAAACGCTACTTCCGGAAGCTGGAGCTTGCCAGCGACCGTTGGGATTAACGCGTAGGTCTCGGTTCGTCGGCCGGCATACCCTCCAAGCCACTCTTCGTTGTGAAAACCGGACGGCTCCTGATAAACGTTCATGCCGTTTTGTTCGCGCATAATAATTTTTGGTAGCGATTCAGCTTTGACGCCTTTGGCCTGAATAAAGATCCTTCGCGTAATGGGTTCGCCAACAGTGAACACATTGCTCGTTAAGGGTTCAGTAGCGATGCTGAGTTCACTGGCTACCAGTGTATCGTCGGGGACATCAGGGGGTAGGGGGTTAACCTTCAGCTGCAGAGGCTTTGCCTGTACCTCAAAGGGCAGGCCACCACGGCGAAAAACACCCCTGCCGTTCTGATAGATCTGGCCTTTGATTACGGGGCTGATGATCGTGTAGCTCTGGGCTTGCTTCGGGGTAACAATAAAACGCTGTTCCTGAACCGCATACTGTTGTCCGCCGAGCGTTTCACGATAGGCTTTTGGTTCCAGCGGCTCAATATCGGCATCCGGGATACTGAGATCTCCCAGCCGCGATTCCTGATCGATCATATAGTAAAGTTTGATGCTATAGACGACGGACTCCCGCGGGACCAGCGTGGATTTGCTGAGCTCCGCTGTGACGCGAATTACGCCATCGTATAGTTTGTCGGGGAGAGGGGTGGGATCTGAGACTGTAATTGCAATGGGTTTGCTGGCTCGCTTGCCGATACGAAAAGAGGGAATGTTCAATTGCCCCTTGCGGCGAGGCTGCAGGGTCGCGGTTAGCGTTTGCTTAGAGCTTCGCTGGCCATTGATGATGTTGACGAAACTGGAAATGTCGGGCCTGCTAACGATGAAGTCGGCGTCGAGTTGTCCAAGATCAAGCAGGTTGAGATCTGTTTGGTCAAAACTGGTAACGGTAAGTTGCAGTGTTTTATTGAGTGCTAGCCGGTCCGTGCTGACTGTCACTTCAAATGACCAAACGCTTACTGAGCTGATGCAGATTAAGAGATGCAAAAGCAGCGCAAGAGTCCGCCGCGCGAGATTTGAGATTCTCGACTCGTTCATTTGCAAAACTGCTGCATCACCAAAGCTGCTGGTTTTCATTGTCAACAACGACATTGCCCTCTTTTTCTCTCAGTGCTCGCTCGTATTCAAACTTTCTTCGTAGTAGTCCACCCGGATCATCGTCGATCTGGTTTAACCAGGCTTCTAGTTGATCTTGCTGAACAACTTCAGTGCCGGCTTGTGCTTGCTCGCTGGTGCTTGCGCGAGCTTCCGACGTTTGCCCTGCACCTGTGTTCTCATCCTCGTCGCGACTTTCGCTGGTGTTAGAAGCGCTCTGTTCTGCCCCGAGCTCGTCGGACTGGCTCTCAGCCTGACCGGTCTGAGGATTCTCCGGCTGCGAGTCTAATTGCTCTTCGTTGTGCATGTGCGGCTCTTCACCGGATTTGGAATCGCTGGTTTCCTCGTCTCGAGATGTTGTTTTTTGTCCCGGCTGTGACTCGGCAGGTGACTCCTGCTGGCTACCATCGCCATCTGAAGGGCCAGAATTTTGCTCGCCCTGATTTTCTTGCGAGGAATCCTGATCTTCACCGGATTGCTGATCGCCCTGCGCGGGATTATCCTGTTGCGACAAAAGCTCTTCAAGAATGGCCTTGCCTTCCCGGGCGCGCTCAAAATCAGCGTCAAGTTCTAACGCTTTTTCCAAGGTGTTGATTGCCTGGGTAATATCACCGCTAAACGCTTCAGCATAAGCCTGATTGTAAAGCATGGCGCTGCTTTCTTCTGGCGCCTGTTCTGCGAGCGCATCGGCTGCCTGGGAAAAATTCTGCCGCGCCGATTCAAAATCCCCCTTATTCATATTGGCCATGCCTTGCCAGCCGGGCGTTTCAAATAGCTCGCTGGCCAGGTCGTATTCGCCGGCCTCATAATGATCACGTGCGCGCTGTTCCGGCGTCTGCCATAGATTTTGCCACCAGCTCGATTGCGTTCTTTCTTGCGCTACCTCGTCGGCCAGAAGCTGCTGGCCTGGCTGTAGCGAAAGCGCCAGAATCAATGCACAGGGCAGTACGAAGCCTCGACGGAAAAAGAGCAGGAAAAAGGGAATGACAAGCAGGGCGATCCACCCGCCGCGATCATTCCACCGTGCATGGACCTGATTGCTATTCTCGCTTTCGCTGGGCGCTCCAACTGCGCGACTACTATCGCGAGCGAGTCTTGCAATATCCGAGTTGTCACTGCTCAACCGTGTGACTCTGGCGTTAATTGAACTGGCAAAGGATGACAACCTGTTGAAATCGACGGGGGCTGATACGATATTGCCCTGAGGATCCTGGAGAAAGCGACCACTGGGTAGCCGGATTGGGCTCCCGGAAGCGGTACCCACAACAATGATTTCAATACTATCAAGACTTCCGGAGTCCATTGCACTCAGCTGCTGCCGAATTTTTCTTGCGCTGGCGCCGAGCACCTCATCGGTAAAAAACAAAATTCGAGTGGGCTCCGGGTTTTTTTCAATCATTTCGATTGCTAACTCAAAAGCCCGCTCCGGGTTGCTGCCGATGCTGGGAATGATTTCAGGTGCCAGTGGTGCCACGAGATTCTCAATAGCCGCATTGTCCTCGGTCAAAGGTGCGACGAGATGCGCGTCACCGGAGTAGGCTATCAGCGCGACACGGCCTTCTTTCAAAGTCTTCAGCAACTCTCTCAGCTTGAACTTTAGCTGGACCAGACGCGAAGGTTTGAGGTCGGTGGCATGCATGGACAGGGTCATA
>CAZDEW010000072.1:0-17091 GCA_964504585.1 uncultured Pseudomonadales bacterium
CCGCATAGAATGAATTTCTCATCCAACAAATGGTACTAACTTGGGGGAAAGGTCAGGTTTAGTTGATCAAAAGATAGAAGCCAAGGGTCAAAGAATTCACACTTAGTCTTGGTATTGCTCTGGTTTGAGTCTAGCATAGTTACATCTCACTTCGCAGATGGTTGAATCTTTATTCAATCTACTGATTTCTAAAATTCAGATCCTGCCGGGCTAAAGTTAGCAAGACATACAAGTTTATTGAACGATTGTTGGATATTGATACTTAAAAATACAATGAGCCAAGAACCTGAGCAACCGACTATAAGCAAAGAAGAGTACGACGTTCTATTCAATTGGTATAGTGAATGGGTGCGTGTATGCCGCTTGCTAACTGCTTTTTCATTCGGCGCCATTGGATTTACCATGATCGTTTTCGACACAAAGGGAGAAGGCAATGATGTCAGCCAACATATTGATTTGCTCAAGTTGAGCTGGGCTTTTTTAGGCACAGGTGGACTGTTAGCAGGCGTAAGCATCATGCTTGCATACTCTTGGCTTGATTCTTTCTCTAGAGCCCACATGCCTTCGCTTGTCGGAAAAATTGTTTTCTCCAAGCCTTTCGGATGGATCTTGAATATAGGTGTGGGCGGCTGGACTATATCAATAATCTCGGCAGCCTGTACTATGATCGGCTTATATTTATTTATCAGCGCTGCCTGGGTGGCTCTTTAGAAAAATTAGCAAGCACAATTTCCATGATCACTCGCATCTAATAAAAAGGTTGAAGTCTTACTTTGATTTTGCCAAGTAAGACTGAAAGAATATCTCGAGCGACGGAATCCGTCGCTACTCTACGGTATATGTAAGATGGCAGATTTGATAGGGGTAGTTGTAGGTGGCCTAGTAGGGTTCCTTTCCGCCTATGGAATGGAAGAGCTAAAGCGACGCGCTGAGAAGAAAGAAGATTGTAAGCGCATAGCCAGACTAACTGAGATTTTATATGAGGAAGTTGAACAGCTAGCCGAGTTGCTCGCTGTGGATCTGGCGATCGTAGATAGCGATGAACTTGGATTCATATTGGATTATGGCCGAGGAACGGAAGAGTACGACGGAAAAATAAACGCAGTAATTGGTAGGCTTCGTGAGAATACTCGAATCTATGACTCTCAGGCGTCAAGCCTTTTAGGTCTTCCAGGCTATCTTCCAAATGCCATGGTGCGTTTCTACAGTAGGCTAGAAGTTAACTGTGGAAAGATGGGCGAAGCGGTTATCAGAGGGGACGCTAGTTTGATTTCCGAGCTTCGCCAGTTATTGCTAGTTGAGGCCGAAGTCTTAAAGGGCGATCTCAAGAAGGCAAAAGATGAAGCGTGTGCGTGCTAAATTTTGTAGTGTTCGTGCTGCGCAAATTTGCATTGCTTTCTTTTGGGTCGACCTAAACTTTAGTTTAGATTTCTCTGTTATGGTCGGATCGCGCTTCTAGCGATAATTCTTTTTTTTCAGAGTGTTAGCGCAAAGACTTAATTTTCTGTGTGGCTTGATTTGTTGCTAACGATGGTGCTTAGCTATGTTGCACAATTGTGACAGTGGCCCGTTTAGGAGCTAGCTGTTTTTCACGAACCCTGATTCATGAGAAGCGAATTTAAAAAACTATTTACAACAAAAAAATAGCGGTGTAGGATTTTGACCTAACTGAGGCGTCTTGCTGAATAGCGAGCCGCACAGGTATCGATTTAGTTAATCGACCGATGCGATGGGCATTAATCATAACCAGCACCCATCGCGAAGCTTGAGTTAAATGGAGGTTTTATGAAAGCCCGCAAGGTCTCTCTTCTTGGTGCTTGCTTTGTCCTGTGCCTTCCTATTTTTTCTCACTCATCAGCTTCAATAAACGACGCTATTCTCCAGTGGATAGCATCGTCCTCTGAGCAGGAAGTCATCGCCCTTTGTGACGCAGCTGTAGCTTCGGGTACGGATTTTGCGGGAGTTGGGAATGATGAGCTTTTAGCTGTTTTGAACGGCGAAACCTGTACCGCATTTATCCAATCTATTAACCAATAGTTTTTGCCGAGAGCATTCGCATATCAGGGAGGCGAATCATGCTTACATCGCTACGTTTAAAGCTGGGCTTGCTGGCGCTCATAATTTTGTCTGTGGGCTGTGGTCATTTGAGGCCTGTGAATGACGAGGTTAGGACTGGAGGATCAGTTCTGGTTGACGTTGGTGATTCGACTGGCGCGGAAATGGTGGCTTTGCCAGATCTTACTGCCGAGCTAATACTCGCTGAAGATGCAAACTCGACCGTCTTCAATCCTCAAATTGTCCGATTGTTTAGAGCGTTTCCTGATCCAATAAGTATCGCGGGTAGGAACTACAGTGTTGCGACCACTATCTCGCCCGATGTGCCGTGGAACGATGGTAAATGGTTTGCTGTAGTTCAGTTGGTGGATAGCGGCGGGGTGCCTCTTAGTTTCACAGGAATAAACTTGCCGAGTGAGGCTACCCTAGAGATCAAAGAAAACGGTGCTTCTGGGTTTACTTCCAATATAACAATCTTGCCAGATACTGCTTCTCCGAATACTAACTGGGATGGTAGTGATATGGGCGACGGACATCCGTTGTCCGTTATTCCTCACGTATTGATAGATGTGAGTGGAGCTGAAAACAAAGATTTTGCGGGAGCCAAATTTGTGGTTCAGTATGACTCCACAATATGGTCGAACCAGTTTGATTCCGTTCTTATTCAAACTGGGCAATCGATGATAAGCGTCAATACGGCGGTCGTTGATCCAAACATAAATCTGTCTTTCAATGAGGAGGATGTTGCTGGAACCAACTTAAAGGAGTTAACAATTCTCTTTAGCAATCCAAATGGTTTTCAGCCGCTACAGCAGGCGAGTGCCGGAAGCTATGTGTACGTCGAAGATGGTAAGAGCTTGGAGCGAGATATATCGAGCGTGATTCTCAGTTGGTTTAAAACACAAGGCTGTTTAACGAATGCGAATCTGGGGACTTATATGACATTAATAACCGCAGAATTCTACGACGTGAATGGCGATGAGATAACTGGCCCAACTGTGACTCTCGATCCAAGATTTGCGGATTCAACTAGCTCGTCTTGTCCTTAAAATATTTTTATTTGTGGCTGACGTTTCCTGAGATTTTCTATGAAGATTGCATTTTTTTCCGTTCGCTTTCTGTTTGTTTTTATTGCGCTATCGGTAGGCGCCTCACAGGCCGCGATTCTGCCCTATGGAGTACAGAACGATGTTGCCTTGACGACTGTCCTGGACGATTGGGGATGGAATGAAATTTATAGAGGAGATTACGGCTTAGATAATCTTCTGCTGAGTGATGTCTTTGATGGCCACGGAAGCCACATAATGTTGGCAGCACAACAGCAAGGCAGTTCTGATCTTGAGTTGTTAGCTGCTGTTGCTTGGGCAGATTTTATTACATACACACCTGAGAATCAGACTAAGTCGCTAAATGGTGCGGAGTGGTATTACAACGGTGGGGCGCTCGGGTTCGCTGATCTTGGCCAGCCTATTTTGCAAGCGAATTGCGATTTGTACGATGCGAGTGACAAGCGACTTTGTTGGCACACCGAGGTAAGTGCGGGAGTCTTTGACTATACCCAGGTGCCCGTGTTTCTAGACAATGGTTTTCGAGCTGGGAGCAATCTGGATTTGAGTTTTGGAGCTACCGGCTGGGATCGGGTTGTCTTCACGGCAAATCTTACAGCGATCCCAATAGGCGTGCCAGCAGGACTTTTATACGCTTCTGGCGTTTTAGTGTTTGCGTTACGTAAAACGCTCGTCTTTTCGTGAGGCATTACCGGCATAGGGATAGTGATGATGAAAACAGTAATCGCTCTAATTTTTGTGACTATACTTTTTCCGGCTTCGGTGTTTGGTATTCCAGAGAGTTATTCGCTAAATATTATTGCTCACCCATCAGTGAGCATTAATAGTCAGGGCAACTACCTAACAACGCTAAACAATGGCGTTGCCAATAAACCTGTAGTAAAGCGCTGGATTGACGACGCAGATGTTCATACTTGGAATAACACGGGAGATTGGGATCTTCGCGGGGTTGAGCTTAACGATAATAATCAAGTTGCGGCGCGGAGGATAATAAATAATTTTGGAAAGCTTGATACAACCTACCGTTTAAATCCGAATCCATCAGGAGTAAATGGGGGCACTTGGGTTCAGTATCAATCGTCGCAAACAGATAGCGAACCGTTCGGCATGAACAACTTAGGACAGCCTGTAGGAGCCAGGCGTCAATTTACTTCTAGCACGCCCGAGCCGTATGTGGACAATACTGGCATCCCGAACGTTTTTTACCCTTGTTGTAATTCTTCCTTAGTGGGGGGTCGAGGATCATCAATAAATGACAGCGGTGTGGTGGTAGGCGAGCAAGATGTGAATTATCAAGGCAACAACTTGTCGCATGCTTTTGTTTACGATCCACTCCTCCCAATCATAAGCATCAATGAGGAGGCGGGATATTTGAATGGGTCCGCTACTGCAAATGACATCAATAATAACGGATTGGTTGTTGGCGAAATTACTGCCTTTGGTCTCATCTCATTTAGTAATCGCGACCCTTACTTATTCGACACCCAGACCAATACGTTGACTATTCTGCCTAGTCTGCCAGGTGGGAATCCATCATTGCGGCCTTGGACCAATGAGATAAATGATTCGGGTATTGTGGTGGGTGTCTGGGTTGACTCGAATTCATTAGCAAACGGGGTCGTCTGGGAGTCTGGCAACATTTTTGAGCTGACTCCGCTGGTACCCGAGTTAGACCCTGGGGATCGGATAGACAATGCTATTGATATTACTAACAACGGCGAGATTTTGGTTAGATTCTTTGACGCATCCTTAGGTAATCAGCGTTACGCCGTTCTCGTGCCTGAATCTAACAGCTGTGCTTCGATATTCCCGCTGGGCGACTTGAACCTAGATTGCGAGGTTAACCTTGGAGACTCGATTATTTTTAATCGATATTTAACTGGCCAAGAATCCCTAACGACTCAGCAGCTAGATAACGCTGATTTGGATCAAGATAGTCTAGTGAACTTTGGTGATCTGATTTTATTGCAGAGACAAATTGCGGGGCTCTAGTAGTGAGTTTCGTTTGACTCACTTCGTAGCTCAAGCAAACGACATTGTTATATGTGGTGGCGAGCATAGCAATAAAGGAATATAGGAGTACCAAAGAAGCGGTAAGCGCGAAAAGCACCGCTGGAAAGAAAAATGCCGGCCAAAGCTTTAGTAATGTGGTTCCTCGCTTTTGTTCCAAAACTCCATAGCGTTCCACAAATTCACCTTGTTTCTCGCTCTCCTCGAGCTGTCGCATTAGCCGTCTAGTCTGGGAAGCACGAATCCAAAGCGCTACGAGCTCGAAGCTCACGAAGAACAAGAGCGAAAGCATAATTGATGCGCCCACGGTAGCGACCTGCCAACTCTGAAGTTGGTCTTTGGTGAGATTCCACGTAGCGAATATGCCAGCGTACCCGCCAAAAATAATTATGTTGGAATAGGACTTTGCCTGATCATAGGCTAGGTTTATGACTTCTTTTTGCTTGGTTATAAACTCTTGAAATTCCATGGCTTGGCACAGGACGAAAATCTTTGGTTTTAAAATTAAAGTATGGATAGCGCTGCGCCAGTTAGCGCAGCTGATGCTAAGAGATAAGGAACAATGTAATCAGAAAAGCTTGGTTTGTTGAAAAAGCATTCCGAGATACATTTCGCGACGACTATCCAGCCCTTAATCCCCTCCAGGCTTAGTATTTTGTTTTGAGTATTGCCATGATAGCTTCCTACGACCCCGTCAGAGCTTCGTCGGATGGTGGTGTTTTCGATATAAGTGATGTCAGGCCGTCTTTTTAGGAGCTCGATAGTAATAATCAAGTTGCCAGTATTATTGGCTGTTTCAATCTCGCTTTGATTGACTGCGCTCTTAACAATTTCACCCGGAACGTGCTCGGTTAGGTAATTCTCTATTTGAGAGCTCAAGCGCCAGTCATAGAGCTCATCTTTGAAAACTGGCAAAAACTTCCCATGGTGTGCCAGCCAATAACGGTAAATGAACCAGGCAAACACGGCCCAGGCCATGGCAGCCAAGAAGGTGGCATTGCTGAATTCAATGTTAACGATCGGTAGCTTAATCGTGCTTTGAGTTACGCTTCCGCCGCCGAAAAAGTAGGCGATGAACGCTAGCGACGTGACCATCAAATTTCTTCGTTCTGGGTCGGAATCTTGGATGGCCATATGAGATATGGGTTTCGAGAGAAGGGGGCCAGCCCATCCTAAGAAAGCTGAGAGGCTTGTAGGTTATTTGTAGTTTCTGAGCGAGGCGGCTTAGTGGTCGGCTTTAATATTCTTAAAATACAACTACTTAGCGAATTTGAGTGGCGGAGAGGCAGGGATTTGAACCCTGGGAAGGCTACAAACCTTCGCTGGTTTTCAAGACCAGTGCTTTCGACCACTCAGCCACCTCTCCGGAGCTGTGAATTATAGGCAGCCAGATCCAACTATCAAGCGATTATTACTAATACTTTTAACCGCTTATCGCAGAATCTGGCCGAGCAGGGCAAAAGCGGTTTTATTCGCTTTTTGCCCTGGGGTCATTGGCAGCGCGGGGTGTCTTTGCTGCCTGTACATCCGGCGCCGATTTGAGCGGCTCGCTCATCACCACGCTCGTTTGCACGTCGCTTATCGTCGTCTGCACGGCATTTCTGTTTTTGCGCGGGTCGTTGCTGGCTCTGCCGCCAGCGGGCGCTGTTTGCGGCGCATCAGCGACGACATCGGAGCCGGCCACAGATTCGAGCGGCGCTGTTTCCTCCGCCGCTACTGCCACCGGTTCAGCCTGAGTATCTGGCGTCTCCACTTGATCAGTTTGATTGACTTCCGCGACCTGTCTGTAGGTCTCGCGCAGCGTCTGTTCCTCGCTGGCAGGTGCTTGCTCAGCGGGAGCCGCCGTTGCGTTGTCTGCCGCAGCTACCTCAGTGTGTGCGACCGCGCCCTCTGAAGCGGCTGGCGGAGAATCCTCTGCAGCAACTTCGCTTGCGCTAGCGACGCTGGCCGCAGTCAGCGGCTGCAACTTGTGCTGACTCGTTTTGTTTTCCTCTGTGGCATTTAATTCAACAGAAGGTGCTTCGAGTTCCGGTTGGGGCTGCTCGGCCACGGCTTCGTGCACACTTTCCTGTTCGGCCTTGTCACCTGAATTCAAGGTGCCACTGAGCGCCGCATTGGCAGCATCGCTGCGTTTACCACCTCGCCGTCTGGGGCCTCGCGCAGTTCGACCGCCGCGAAGGTTCTCCGGCCTGCGTCGTGGATTGCTGTTTTCACTGCTTGCAGCGTCTGCTGCATTGGTCGCTGCAGCTTCATTCGGCTCCTGGCTAGTGACCGTCTGACTTTGATCGTCACCGGTGTTGTTGAGCCCTTCGCTGTGCTCACTTTTATTCGATTGGCCCTGCTGATCCTGCCGATTGCGATTTCGATTGCGGTTGCGACGGCGCTTGTTGTCCCGGTTACCGCCCTCGCGCTGAGCGTTGTCGCGATTGCCGGTTTCAGCGCTTTGAGATTCGCTATTCGAAGCTTTGTTCAGCGCTTCTTCCTGCGCAGGCTGGTTTTGCTTGCGCTTGCGCTGATCGCCGTTGCGTTCGCCAGAGCGTTTCTTAGGCTGCTGACGCTGATTGTCGTCACGCCCTTTGTTACTGGCGCCGTCCTGACGTTTGCTATCGTTGCGCTCGTCGTTCTGGCGGTTGTTGCGTCGGCGATTGCGATTGTTCTCGTTGCGATTGCCTTCGCCCCGATTGCGTCCTCTCTGGTTGCCACCGCGTCGCGAGCGATTCCCCTGACGGTTCCTGTTGCCGCCTTGCTCCTCGCTTTCTGGCGTTGCAGCAGGCGCCGCTGCAGTCTGGGCTGCAGGTGCTGCGGCCGAGCCGAAAAGTTTGCCCATGACGCGCTGCAAAAAGCCGGGATTGCCTGGGGCGGGAGCGCTCTCTGGTTGTGCGGGCGCGACCGCAGGCGCAGGTGCTCTGACGGCGAGCTGATCCTGTCGTACAACGGGTTCGGCAGCGCGGGTCACGGGTACCGTGTCCTGACGCGCTTCGTAAATGGTTTCTTCGATTTCGTGCTCGCCTGTCAGCTCAAGACTGGACTCCCCGGCCTGCGAATCGTCATCGCGTAGCCTAACGACTTCGTAGTGGGGTGTTTCCAGAGAGGGGCTGGGTATCACCAGCACACGCAGATTGTTGGCTTTTTCGATAGAGCGTATAGCCGCACGTTTCTCGTTGAGCAGGTAGGTGCCCACTTCAACTGGAACTATCGCGCGAATCTCTGCGCTTCGCTCTTTCTGCGACTCATCCTGAATGAGGCGCAGAATGACCAGCGCCAGCGACTTGGTGTCGCGGATGGTGCCCTGTCCGTTACATCGCGGGCATAGCGACGAAATTGTTTCATCGAGCGAGGGGCGCAGGCGTTGGCGCGACATTTCGAGGAGACCAAAGCGCGAAATCTTGCCCACCTGTACCCGCGCGCGGTCTGCATCGAGCGCATCGCGCATGCGGTTTTCAACCGCCCGCTGGTTGCGGCTATGATTCATATCGATAAAGTCGATGACGATAAGACCGCCGATGTCTCGTAGTCGCAGCTGGCGAGCTATTTCGTCGGCCGCTTCAAGGTTGGTCTGCAGAGCAGTGTCTTCAATGTCGCTGCCTTTGGTTGCACGCGCCGAGTTAATGTCGATTGAGACCATGGCTTCGGTCGGGTCAATCACAATAGAGCCGCCCGAGGGGAGTTTTACTTCGCGCTGAAAAGCCGTCTCGATCTGGCTTTCGACCTGATAGCGGTTGAACAGTGGTATCTCATCATCGTAATGTCGGACTTTCTGTGCGTAATGGGGGATAACCATTTCAACGAACTGTGAGGCTTCGTTGTAGGCGTTAATGCCATCGATGAGTATTTCACCGATGTCCTGGCGCACGTAGTCGCGTATGGCGCGAACGATGATATTGCTCTCCTGAAAAATCAGGAAAGGCGCGGCTTGCGATTCTGCAGCACCTTTAATGGCATCCGAAATGGTTAGTAGATAGTCGAGATCTCGCTGTAGCTCTTCGCCACTTTTACCAATACCTGCGGTACGAACGATGACACCAACACCCTTGGGGATATCGAGCTCGCTCATGGCTTCGCGTAGCTGTTCGCGCTCTTCACCCTCAATGCGGCGCGAGATGCCGCCCGCTCGGGGATTGTTTGGCATCAACACCATGTAGCGGCCAGCCAGACTCACAAAGGTCGTCAGTGCAGCACCTTTGGTGCCACGCTCTTCTTTTTCGACCTGAACGATAACTTCGGTGCCCTCTTTGACCACATCTTTGATCTTGAGGCGCCCTTTACCCTCAGGCGGATTGCGATAAAAGTACTCTTTAGCGATTTCCTTCAGTGGCAAAAAGCCGTGCCGCTCGGCACCGAAATCGACAAATGCGGCTTCGAGGCTGGGCTCTACCCGGGTGATCTTGCCCTTGTAGACGCTGGATTTCTTTTGGACCCTTGTTCGGTTTTCGATATCCAGATCGTACAGGCGCTGTCCATCGACCATCGCAACCCGGATTTCCTCTGGTTGGGTCGCGTTAATTAGCATTCTTTTCATTGCATATTCCTCGGCGGCGAGCCTCGGGCTCACCTTTTGCTGTTGCATCAGGCAGTCGCTGCGCATCGTGATGGCGCGGTGCCTTGTGCATGATGCAGTCAAAGAGGGAGGGCTGGACGAGCGATTTGACAGGGAGAGATAGTGAAAGCCGGTCGGTCTTGCTGATTGACCGGGCGATCATAAGCAACCGAATTGACAAGCTGGTTGCTGCGAAAAGAGGGTGCGATTGCGGTTAGACAATTGCGCTTACACAGTTAGGCTGTAGCTGCTAACCTTTTTCGAGATAACCCCGCGCTTATGCGCTTATATATGCGCTTATATGAGCGCTTCTAAATAGGGTATCGCTAAAGAGACTTGATCACAAAGAGTGTTTCTTGCCGAGAAGCTGCGTTATCAACTCTGCGCGCTCTCTACTTTTCTAGCAACTGTTATCGCAACTATTTTCGAAACTGGGTCAGTGTGCGAGGCTCTTGTTACCTTGCCACTATTCTGGTCAGTATCCTCGCCAGTATCCTTACCAATCTGCTTGAGTCAGTGTTCGGCTCTGACGCACGCTGCGATCGCTTTCGCTTAAGTCTTTACTCGACTCTTTGTCTGTACTGTCTGTACTATATGTCTTGTCTGTTTAGCCTGTCGGTTTAGCAGCTTAGCCGTTAAACCTGTCTCTTAAGATCGCCCGTATTGGCTGGGCATCTTTTTACTGTGTTCGCTGTTCTCTTTTCTGAATCGCCTCAAGTTTGCTTGTAGAGGTCTATACCTTTTGCCTTGCCATACCCAGTGTCCCAAATAGGGCCTCATTAAAGGCCTTAGAACTACAGGTTTCTGGGTCAAGGGTGCTGTACCTGTTTCTGTACGCTACCGCGCCCGTGTTGCGGGCTCTATTCCAGGGCTACGAACTGGCCGATTAACTCTGGCCGAGCTGTAAGGATTTCTCTGTACGCTAAACCTGGTTTGGATTCTATCTCTAGCTGACGCTAGTCGAGCTTTCCACATGGCGATCGTCGATCAAAATGATTGAGCACGATTTGCTGTGGACCACTCTCACAATACTGCGTTAAGTTTTGGTTCCTCAACGACGGTAAGCCCGTCAATTGGTAAGTTGCTTAATGCTTGCTGTAGGCCGTGTACTTCGCACTAGGCTGATATCACTCCAGCGCGGACAGTCGGCACGCACGCATCAAACTGTCTAAATTTATCTCCGGGGTTGTAAACTCTCTATCCAATTCGACTCTCTGTGCAGAAACCAAGAAGAGCGTGTCGTTTCAGGGTCTTGCAAAGACTGCTTGCCGAATCGGAGAGAAACCTCTCCAGAGTGCTTCGGTTCGTTCTCGAGCGCAACAAAATCGCTCCAGACGCAGAGCCAAACTCGGTTTTCGTCTTACCTTGTCAGACAGGTAAACCGATAGTCGGTATACCAGCTGTCTATAAAACGGTCACAATCATGTGACGAGTTTGGCAAGTGCCTGATTCAAGTTTAGACCCGAAGGTGTGATCTCGCTCTCACTTAGCTCGAATCTGGCAGGATTTCGCTGTGATAATCCGGGGGAAGAAGGAGGAGCCTTGAGGGACGCACTCCTGCTTTCAGTGCCAAAGCCTGATAGGGCTGGCATTCTGCGAGATAGGTCGCAAGCTGCGACGAAGCGGATGTTAACACCTTGCCCGACCGCACTCAATTATGTTTGTTTTTTTCACGTTCTTTCTATGTAATAATAAAGTAATCCCTTAAAAAACAGATGCTTAACGCGTGATTGCTCATTTTATGGGGCAAATTGTTCCGCGCGAGATGCCCCGCAGCCCCCTGAATTGACCCCGATAGGCCATGCCTGCAACGTTTGTCGACATAGACCCTGATCGGGCTGGCCAAAGAATAGACAATTATTTATTGTCTGTGCTCAAAGGTGTCCCCAAGTCGAAGATCTACAACATCATTCGCAAGGGCGAGGTTCGTGTCAATAAGGGGCGCGTTCAGCCATCTTACAAGCTTGCGGCGGGTGATCGCGTCCGTATTCCGCCCATCAGGCAGCAGAGCCCGGACGCCGTGCAGGTGTCTGCCAGTCTCACATCGTTGTTATCGGATAGTGTGCTATTTGAAGACGAGGGCTGGCTGGTGATCAATAAGCCCAATGAGTTGGCTGTGCACGGTGGAAGTGGTCTGGCGCTGGGTTTGATTGAAGCGTTGCGACAGATTCGCGATGAGCCCTCGCTCGAGTTGTGCCACCGGCTCGATAAGGCGACATCGGGGTGCGTGGTGCTGGCCAGAAAGCGCTCATCGCTCAAGCGTTTTCACGCTGCTCTGCGTGACCGGCAGCTCACCAAGGTTTATCAGGCGATCGTGGCAGGCCAATGGTCGACTGGCAGCCGTATGGTGAATCTCGCCTTGCACAAAAATGTCCTCGCTTCCGGGGAGCGAATGGTCAAAGTCAGTGCGGATGGCAAGCCATCGCGTACTGAGTTCGAGGTTCTGCAGAAATTGAATGGTTTTACCCGAGTTGAGGCGCGCCCGATCACGGGGCGGACGCATCAGATTCGCGTGCATTGCCAGGCTCAGGGCCATGCTATCGTCGGCGACAGCAAGTATGGTCAGCGTGTTGCCAATGAGCGCGCCGCTAGCGCTGGCTACCGGCAGCTTTTTCTGCATGCGAGCTCCATTTCGCTACCGATTGGTCCTGCAGATAGTCGCGGCCGCTATAGCGATACATTGACAGTAGACTCGCCTTTGCCGGAATTCTGGCAAGACTTTATGGCTGCAGTGTCCCGCTAATAACTGCAAACTTCTGGACTGGAATAGGCCGATAATCCATGCTGTTGATCTTCGACTGGGATGGTACCCTCGCAGACTCTGAATCACATATTGTGGCAGCGCTACAGGCCTGCATCGCAGAGCAGGGGCTGGAGTTTCGCTCGCATCGTGCCTGCGCGCAGTGCATTGGGCTCGGGCTTGAGCAAACTGCCAGGCGGCTCTTTCCCGATCTTACCGATAGTGCGCTGCCAGCGTTTCGGCAGGCCTATTCGCAAAGCTATTTGTCGCTCGCCGAATCGGAATACAGGCTAAACTTGTTTGATGGTGCTACGGACGCTCTCGACGCTCTGAAAGCGCAGGGTCACCTGCTCGCGGTTGCGACCGGAAAGAGTCGCGCGGGTCTGGATCGAGTGCTCGATGAAAGTGGCCTGAAAGATCGTTTTGTTTGCACGCGGGCCGCGGATGAGACGGCCTCCAAGCCGGATCCACTCATGTTGCGCGAAATTCTGGAGGAATGCGCGAGTCCGGTTGAACAGGCATGTATGATTGGTGATTCAAGCTACGACCTGGAAATGGCGCAAAGGATCGGCATGAAAAGTATTGCCGTTAGTTACGGCGTACATGATGCGGAACAGCTTGTGGAATTTAATCCTGTTGCCACGGTCGATAATTTAACTGAAATGGTAGCGCTGGTTGCTAAATTGGCGGGGCAATAGCCGGCGTAGCGCTTTAGTCCATAGACAGGGCTAGCAACGTAATTAAAAGTCACAACGACGAGGATGATGTTTTGTTTGATCGATTTAAATCAGAAAAGTCTAACGATCCGATGTCCGAGGGAAATCGTCCCGAGTGGCGGATCCTCGAAAGGCTGGCGTTGTTTTCACTTGAGGAGCAAAGAAAAGCGCGGCGCTGGGGGATTCTGTTCAAGTCGCTGACGTTTATTTATCTTTTTTTCGCGCTCATACTGTTTGTGCCCTTCAGAGCGCCTTCACTGCCGAGCGATGCAGGCGAGCACGTAGCACTGGTTGCGATCGATGGGGTCATAGCAGCGGATTCTGATGCCAATGCGAATTCTGTGGTGACCGGGCTGAGAGCTGCGTTTGAGGCAGAAAATTCAGTGGGTGTGATTCTTTCAATCAATTCACCCGGTGGCAGCCCAGTTCAGTCCGGCTATATCAACGATGAGATTTTCCGACTCCGGGATCTGCATCCGGAGAAGAAAATCTATTCTGTGATTGCCGATGTTGGCGCTTCGGGGGGCTATTACATAGCGTCTGCGGCTGACGAAATCTACGCGGATAAAGCCAGCCTGGTGGGTTCAATCGGTGTGGTCAGCGGCGGATTTGGCTTTACTTCCGCGATGGAGAAGCTTGGCATAGACCGACGCATCTATATGGCGGGAGAAAGCAAAGGTTTTCTCGATCCCTTCTCACCCGAAAAAGAGAGTGACAAGGCGTTCTGGCAGGGTGTGTTGAACGTCACGCATCAACAGTTTATCGACGTGGTGCAGAAAGGGCGTGGCTCTCGCCTGTTAGATGATCCCGAGATTTTCTCGGGTTTGATCTGGAGTGGTGAACAAGCGGTTACCAAGGGCCTCGTCGACGGCCTTGGCAGTGTCGGTTACGTGGCGAGAGAAGTTATCGGTACTGAAGAGATCCGCAATTACACGGTGCAGCCACACCCCTTCGATGAGTTCGCGCGCCGCCTCGGCGTAGCAACCAAAAACACCTTGCGCGTACTAAGTTCGCCCTTGAGCTACTAGCTTTATCAAGACCTGAACGCCTGCAGGAGCGGGCGTTCATAGGGCGCGTTCGCGCCGACTTTATCTGATTGTTCTGGTC
The DNA here is from genome assembly GCA_964504585.1 of uncultured Pseudomonadales bacterium. Lineage (GTDB taxonomy): Bacteria > Pseudomonadota > Gammaproteobacteria > Pseudomonadales > UBA7434 > UBA7434. The sequence continues at coordinate 14,233 of CAZDEW010000072.1, forward strand.
TTGTCTTCATGCTGTTGGCGGCTGTTTTTGCTCTGACTCGGCATTTAACTCATGTCGACGGCAAAAAAAACGTGCGACCTTCAGATACCATGGAGTATTAGTCTCTGTAGCGGGGGAGTGTTACCGACATGACCAGGCCTCGTTCCCAGTTGCGGGCCCTGACCAGTCCGCCATGTGCCGCGACAACCTGATTCACGATTGCGAGTCCAATGCCATAGCCGCCGGTTTTGCGCGTTCTCGATGGGTCTACACGATAAAAAGGTTTGAAGATGTGAGGTAGATCTTCCTGGGGGATACCTGGCCCGTTGTCTTTGATCGTAACCAGATAATGCGCGGCTCCGTCGGCAGCCACAAGTGCCTTGGTGCGCCGCGTCTGCGAGTTCTCGGTGCCGCCAGCATTGTCAGGCGCGTAGTTTTCTACCGTCACAACAATCGATTCGCCTTCGCGCGTATATTTGATGGCGTTTCTGATGATGTTCTCCAGCGCACTGTGAAGTTGAGTGGCATTGGCTGCAACCAGTGCTTCATCGATCAAACTGTTGAAGTCGAAATTGATACCTCTGGTGTCGGCCTCTATTCGTGAATGCTCGATGATCTCCGATAGCAGGGGTATCAGGTCAACGCAGTCTTCGAGTGGCATTTCTGCATCCGGCATGGCAAGTAGCTGGCCAATCATATCGTTCAGCCTCGTTGCTTCCTGTTCGATGCGATCGAGCTGTTCGTTCGAATCTTTGGCGCGTGCCAGTTCCAGTGCAATTTGCAGGCGGGCAAGCGGTGAGCGCAGCTCGTGTGAGACATCCCTGACAAGGCGGCGCTGATTTTTCATGCTTGATTCTAACGCTTTAGCCATGTGGTTGAAGTCGTCAGCCAGCGCATCCAGTTCATCGCGCGTAAAACGATCGGGAATATCTATCCGCGTGCTCAAATCGCCCGCTGCCAGCAGCCGGGTTGCGCGACTGATTCTGCCCAGATTGCGGGTGAGATAGCGCGCTAGAACCCAGCATGCAATCGCCGAGATAAACATCGACAGTGCGAATTGGGCTGTCACCTGCCCGGCGAGTTCACGCAGGCTGGATATCCCTGTGCCTGGCATATCCAGTACGTAGTAGACAGTTTCAGAGTCGATAGATTCGATGCGTCGACCAATGCGAGCGGTGGTCAGGGTTTGAAACTCGGCACTGGTTTGCTGCTGCAGAAGTAAGAAGATCTCTTCGATGCTTTCCGGTGCATTGGCGTCACTGATGGAGTTGCGACGCTCGCGGCGGATATACAGGCGAATACCGTTTTCCTGAAGCTCCCCCTGCCAACTGCTCGCTTCATTGGGTAGGCGACGCAGTATGAACGAGGTCCGATTGGCTAGCTCTTTTGGGTTGAGCCCGGCGATTTCAGACTCAGTGCCGCGGCTGAGCTGCTGATTCACGATGATGGCAAACGCAGCTAATAGAAAGCCGGTCAGCCAGAATCCCAGAAATATTTTCCAGTACAGTCGAAACATCGATAACAGCTATAAAAAGTGGTTAGACATGTTGGTGCAACAAGCGGTGGCGCTCCGCGTTACGAGGGTGCCTGCGCTACCCCGGAATCTGCAAAACATGCCTCAGGTTTCTATTTGGTCAACGAACAGATAACCGCTGCCGCGCACCGTCTTGATGACCTCAAGATTACCAAGATGCTGGTCGATTTTCTTGCGGATGCTACTGATATGTACATCGATGCTACGATCGTAGCGAGTATGCTTGCGGTTGAGTGCCAGCTCTGTCAGATCCTCTTTACTGACAATCTGCCCGGGACTGGCCATCAAGGCTGCGAGTGTGCTGAACTCCGCGCTGGTGAGATCGAGCTTCTCGCCGTTGACGCTTGAGGTTCTACTGCCGGTATCAAGTTTTATGCCGTGCAATTCAAACTGATTGGGTGTGCTCTGCGGTTTCACCCCATCGCTGCGGCGCAACACTGCGCGCAGTCTCGCGAGTAATTCGCGTGGGTTACAGGGTTTTGGGAGGTAGTCATCAGAGCCCGACTCGAGTCCAATTATGCGGTCGATATCGCTGCCACGAGCGGTGAGCATCAGGACCGGTATCTGTGAGAATGTTCTCAGCCTCTGCAGCACATCCAGTCCTTGCAGCCCCGGCAGCATTGAGTCGAGAACAATTGCATCGTAGGTCGACGGGTCGGATTTTAAGGTGCCCTGCAGATGCTCGATTGCCTGCATACCATCATGCACGAGCGATATGGCAAAACCTTCGCCTTCCAGATACTGCCGGAGCAGGTCGCAGAGCTCGGTGTCGTCATCAATGATCAATATTTTCTGGGACATGAATTGCCTGGTATTTTGAGTTGATTGACTGCCTCCAGTAGGTCTGGCGGCATTTTACTGCAGTCTCGCGGCGCAGCAAGTGTCGCGCTATCTGGTGACAGCTTAGAGGTGGTCCGCCATCTTGAATGCTCCTAAATCTTGAGCTAATCATCCATCGGAACCCGGCGCCGGAGCCCCACTCCCAAGCGAGTGTCAGGCTGCAGTCTAAAAGAACCGCTTGCGGCACTCTAAAAAAAAACCCGCACGCGGCGGGTTAGGGGACTCTGAAGAAGCAATAAAACGATGGAGTGAGAAGCAAGCTTTTTGCGGAATCTGGTTGTCGATCGCGAAATGCCCGCCTCTCGAATACGGTTCCTATTATGAACTTGTCCATGTAAATGGGGGTCCAGCGGCAGTAAAGCTGTGTAAAGGGGCGGAATTGAGAGGGTTTTTGCCGGTGGCAAGTGGGACTGTACCTAATCTGGGGAACCTCTGATCTATTCGCTGATGGCCGAGTTTGCGTCCCAATGGCGATGATCGTACCCACAGCACTCGCTGCGCTCGCG
>CAZDEW010000073.1:0-16933 GCA_964504585.1 uncultured Pseudomonadales bacterium
GGTGAATTGCGCAGCAAGAGAGGCTACCCTGGGGTACAAAAGTCTCTGTCTCGGCTATCATGGAATAGATCAGAGGTTCCCTAGTTTAAGAACACTGGCCACCGGGTGCAATCACTCAGGGTGATGTCAGTCAAACGCCATACGTCATACAAAACCCAGGCCCAAGCGCAAAGGCCTTGCCTTTTACGGCTCACAAGCAACACCATTCAAACCGTGCAAGCGATGACTGAAAAAGTAACGCGCCGCAGATCGTGCCAAAACTGTAAGCGCCCTCGGGCCATGTGTTATTGCGCGCGCATTCAGGTTGTGCAAAACCGCTGGCCAGTGCACATTCTGCAAACGGCTAAAGAAGCGGCGCATCCGCTGAATACTGCGATCATGGCAAAGCTTTCACTACAAAAAGCAACCATCAATCGCCTTGAAACAAATCACAGCCCTCAGCAGATCATCGCCCCGCTCAAGGCCGCACAAGGCATTCTGGTTTTTCCCACTGACAATGCTCAGCCAATCACCGAGATAGTCGGAGAGGAGCCGCGACCGCTGATCTTCATCGACTCAACCTGGCGCAAAGCCAAACGCATGCTACACGAGAGCCCGCAGCTGCGTGAGCTTCCCACTGTTTTTCTAGCCGCACGGGAAAGACGCTACTCGCTACGCAGCGCGCGCTCCCACGAAAGGGTTTTTAACGGCCAGCGCTCACTACCACTTTCGACGATAGAGGCGATCGCCGCGGCGCTCGGTTACTTTGAGCGCGACGAGGAAAAGTATCTTCCACTACTCGAACTGCTTGAATCCGTTCAAGACGACCAACGCACTTTTATGCCAGACCGCAGCAAATAATTTAAGCAGGGACGGTTGACCGAACCATCACAAGCGTTCAAGGGATCGCGTAACAGGTATTTTGAGTCCCGCTGCTTCGAGCAGCTCATCAATCATGGCAAGCGACAGCCCCCAGATTTTTTGCCGCCCCTGTAGGGGATAACAAGGCAAGGGGATGTTCATGCCGGCGTACCTAAAGAAAAATTTCTTGCGGTTGGCAAAATTCGCCAGATAGTCCATCGGCACCCACACCGTATCGGCCACCTCGTAATTGGGATTCAACGGAGGCTGTGCGCTTACACTAAACAGGTAGGGCGTCACGACAAGGCCAATAGACGCGCCCCGGCGCGTTGCGCGACGGTCAGACAAACGGCCAAGCAGCTTTGCGCCGCCCGCTTCGGCCGAGCCGCTTAGATCGAGACCCAACTCTTCTCTAGTCTCTCGCCTTGCTGTCTCCAGATTAGAGGCATCGGTCTTTTCGTGTCTTCCCCCGGGGAATGCCATATCACCTGACCAGGGATCATTGCTGTGAGTGGCGCGCTCGATCATGAGCACAGAAGAACGCTGCATGTGAGTGTGATCAAAGACCATACTGACCGATGCTCGTTTTACCCAGGGTAGTGAAACGATTTTTCTGACAGGCGTTTGCTCACAAAGCTCGTAGAGTGACGAACCGAGCGCGGACCGCTTTCGATTCTCACTGGCTTCTGTCTTTTGCACACTCATTACATACTGGCTACATCACTTACGGCCGACTTAAAAGCTACGCTGGGTAGCCAGACCCGGCTTACTGAAAAAAGAATCGATGGCTTTTTTTATTTCGCTACCGCTGGCTAGCGATCGAGCTTTCTCTAAAAGACTCGCACTGAGCGCGAATTGGGCTTGATGGTATCTGACCTGAGCCAGCGCGAAATATCCACGCGGATCGCCTGGAGCCAGACGTATGGAACGCTCTGAAATTGCAGCAGCTCTCTCGAGCTCACCCGCCTCCAGATGTGCGCTTGCCTGTGCCAGAAAATTACTGACAATATCGTCCGCACCGGCTTTGGAACCCGGCGCCTGTAGAACAACCGTCTCATCCGCAGAGCTGGATAGTTCCTCAATCACTGGCTCCACATCACTGCCGGGCGTGCTCGCGCAGGCACTCAGCAACAACACAAAAAGCGCCGTTGAGAGTTGACGCAAAGGAACAGGGCCCTTGCCTGATCGATTAAACATAAGATAAGTCATAGATATCATTTCAATTAAGGCTTGTTATCGCGTGCAGCGGCGTCGACCTCGGGGCTCAGTGCCAGCTACAAACGGCATCTGTTTTGCGTGTTCGCAGCGGCGATGGCTGCGCGCGCCGGTAAAACGATCCACCCATTCGAGAACGATGCTTTCTGGCTGTAGGGTTTTGCCATCTCCTAGGCTGGATTCTCTGGCCAGACTCACCCAGATGGGCAAAGCTGCGGAACTGCCGGTGAACGCTGTTTCGCGGTTATCATCAAAGCCAACCCAGACGATGGCGAGGAGATCATCGGTGTAGCCAGCAAACCAGGCATCCCTCCCCTGACCCGAGGTACCCGTTTTAGCGGCAAAAGAATAATCGGGACCCAGAAGCGCGCTGGCCCGTCGCGCACTGCCCTCTTGCGCAACGGTTTTCAGCGCATGCTCAATCAAGTAGACACTCTCTCTATCGTAAACTTGACGTATTTCGTACGGGAAGCGCTGAATGGCTTCGCCCTCACTATCCAGCACGGAGCGTATCGCGCGAATGGGCGTCGCGTATCCACCTGAAGCCAGGGTCTGATACAGCTGGGCAACTTGAAGCGGGCTCAGCTGCGAGGTACCTATGAGCATGGACGGCACCTGATTGAAACTAACACCCACACCGGTCTTGTCCAGAGTATCGACAACGGCATCAAGCCCGAGTTCACTGCCCAGACGCGCCGTTGCCTGATTGTAGGAGTAAGCCAGACTGTAAACCAGCGGCACCATGCCGTGGCTTTGTCTATCAAAGTTTCTTGGTGACCAAAAGCTGCCATCACTTTGCTCGATTTGTATTGGCGAATCGTCGAGTAAAGTCATCAAGGTGAATTGTTTATTACGCTGCAGAGCCGTCAGGTAAACAAAAGGCTTGATCACAGAGCCTATGGACCGTCGCATATTCAACGCTCGATTAAATCCGGCGAAGCTTGCGTCTTTACCACCTAAAAGTGCGAGCAACTCACCCGTCGATGGCTCGGTCACCACGACACTACTTTGAAGCTCAGACATGCCCAAAACGTCTAACTGCCGCGTAACCGCCTGCTCCGCAGCACGTTGAATACGCGGGTCCAACGCGGTATAGATTCTCAAGCCTTCTGAGGTCAATACTTCATCGGGGTAGTGCTCTCTAAGCTGAGCCTTTACTAAGTCCATATAAGCGGGGAAAGCAAAGTGTGTCCGAGACTCATTGCCGAGATTCAAAGGCTGGGACTTCGCCCAAGCCACATCAGCAGCAGCTACTATGCCCGCGTTCTCCAAAACATCCAGCACACGGTTGCGGCGCTGCAACGCTCTCTGTGGGTGACGCCAGGGATCGTAGTATGCAGGCCCACGTATAATCGCAATCATCAGTGCCAGCTTCTCGATACTCAAATCGTGCAGCGGTCTGTTAAAGTAAAAATGAGCGCCCAAACCAAAACCATGGATAGCGCGCGCACCTGACTGCCCAAGATAGACCTCATTGAGATAGGCTTCGAGGATAGCCTCTTTGTCGTAGTGCCAGTCCAGCAGGAGCGCCATAATGGCTTCGGTGAACTTGCGACTCAAACTGCGCTCTCTGGTTAAGTAGTAGTTTTTTACCAGCTGCTGGGTCAGCGTCGACCCACCCTGCACGACCGAGCCAGAGCGGATATTCGCAAGCGCGGCGCGTGCAACAGCCTTAACGGAAACGCCGGCGTGGTCATAAAAACGATGATCTTCAACAGCCACGAGCGCCGCAACAAGTAGCGGCGGCACGTCTTGCAGCTGGAGTAAGATTCGGTCTTCCTTGTGGTTGGGGTAAATGGCACCTATCTCCATGGGCTCCAGCCTTGCCAATATCTCCGGAGTGCCACTCATTTGCTGCATACTCTGTACGCGTGAGCCGGCAAACTGTAGTCTTAGCAGTCTAGGTGACTCCACACCATCCCAAAAGGTGTGGCCACGCGTGTGCATAACTAGGGTATTTTTATCGATAAAGTAAGACCCGGGCCTGGCGACTGACCCGAGCTTGTAACCAAGATCGTTCAGCTCTCCTGCGACATTGTCGAGAGACAGCTCCGCCCCCGGGAACAATTCCAGAGGCCTTGCGTAAACGCGCGCCGGAATTTGCCATTTGCGGCCCTCGAAGCTGCTGCGAATCGTCGCGTCAAGATAGACCACATAGGTAGCTAGCAGAACGAAAGCAACGATGCCGAGCTTGAAGACCTGAGCAGAGAACATAAGACCGAGGACCCTTGATCCCAGCGATCTACTCTTTCGTCTGCCAGAGGCTTGTTTTTTTTGCGGCGATTTTGCGGACATAGGTTTGCACTAATGCGCTGCTTAAATGCTGGAATTAGCGCTGCGCTGAGATTATCGCCCGCAAGCTTCAGCAAAACCACCCAATTGGTCACAATCAAAAATCGAGAACTTTGGCTAACAAGGCTTTAGACTTCAGGCTGCCAAAGAACAGCCAACGAGAACACAATGAGAGAATTCGATATATACGGCATGGGCGCCGCACTGGTGGACACAGAGCTCGAAGTTTCCGATCAGGATCTAGCAGCAATCGGCGTAGAAAAAGGGCTCATGACACTGGTTGATGAGACAAGGCAGGCAGAGCTACTGGCCGCGCTCGAGCATCACATGGTGCAATCTAAACGTGCAAGCGGCGGGTCGGCAGGAAACACTATTATTGCCGCGAGCTATTTTGGTTCTAAAACTTTTTTCAGTGGTCGAGTCGCCGACGACGAGAATGGCCATTTCTATCTCAATGACATGGAGCTTGCGGGCGTCAAGACTGTTGCGGTGAGCACCGAACCGGGTGTCACCGGGAAGTGTCTGATTTTGATCACACCCGATGCCGAGCGCTCAATGAATACTTTTCTTGGCGCTAGCGAGGGGTTCTCTACTTCAGAGCTCGATTTCGACGCCATCGCAAATTCCAGCTTTCTCTACATCGAAAGCTACCTGGTGACATCTGCGACCGGAAAAGCAGCCGCGATTGCCGCGCGACAACATGCGCAATCTCACGGCACCAAGGTCGCCTTAAGCTTCTCGGATCCCGGCATCGTGCAACACTTTAAGGCAGGCATCGACGACATTATCGGTGATCGAATAGAGCTGGTGTTCTGTAATAAGGACGAAGCGCTGAGCTTTGCCGACACTGACAATATTGAGCAAGCCATTGAATCCATTCACCAGATAGCCGATGAAGTCGTCGTTACGCTCGGCGCCGAGGGCGCTCTGGTATCAACAAAGGAGCAGGTTCTGCAAATCAGCGGCACCAAGGTCGACGCTGTCGATACCAACGGCGCAGGCGATATGTTTGCGGGCGCCTATCTACACGGTGTAGCAAGCGGCCTCAGCCGGCAAGCCTGCGGTGCTCTGGCAAGCAAGGCAGCTGCAAAAGTTGTGAGTCAATTCGGACCGAGACTCAGACCGGAACAATACCAATCCTTGATTAGTTAATCGAATAGACCTGATTCAATTGCGTTACTTCCTGAGACTAACGCAAACAGGCGGTCGACACCCAGGGCAACACCGGCACAGTCCGGCAAGCCCTGACTCATGGCGTCTGATAGGTCTTTATCGATGACCGGCTCACGTTTGCCGGCCGCCCTTCTCAACTGAATATCCCGTTCGTACCTTTGTTCAAATTCCCGCTCATCGACCAGTTCCTGATAGGCATTGGCCAACTCTACCCCACGCCAGAACAACTCTGCACGCCTTGCGATCAATCCGCCCGCAGGGTCGCGCTCGATAGCGGCCAGTGCAGCCTGCGAGGGCGGGTAGTCGATGACGAAAATCGGCGCTTCGAGCCCAAGATGATCCTGTATGCAGTGAGTGAACAGGAGATCAAGCCAATCGTCTTTTGTGTCGCTTTGAAAAGCCAGATCAACACGGCTTCGCGCCATAGACTGCAAGTCTTCGAGCGTGGCGCTGAACGGATCAATCGACAGACAATCCAGAAACAACTGACGATAGCTAGCAGTTTCGGGCGCTGCGCAATCAATCCCGACCGAGGTGAGAAGTGCCGCCACATCGTCCATCAGCTGCTCTAAGCGATAACCGACTCGATACCATTCAAGCATGGTAAATTCCTGACGATGCCAGCGCCCGGCGGGATCATCCCGAAAGACTTTGCCCAACTGAAAGATTGAACCACTGCCTTCCGCCAGCAATCGTTTCAAGGCCGCCTCCGGCGAGGTTTGCAGAAACCGCAGCTTCGATGGATAAATGGATGGCGCCAGCGCAAGGCTACTGATATTGGGGTCGCTCGCGGTATACGAGCGCAGCAATGGCGTTTCCACCTCAAGCACATCTTGGGCGGAAAAGTAGGATCGGATTGCAGCCAGAAAATCGGATCTGGCTCGAAGCGAGGATCGCAGGGAGTCATTAATCTCCCTGCTCATGGGACGCACCTCAGGTTCACGGCGCTAAAGCAGCCGCTGGGCATGCAATAAAAAACAATTCGCTGAGTTTGGTATCGATCGAAGGCCAATAGCACCATGCGGGCTATCAGACGCAGTATTTACGCGCGCGAAACATATTCGCCGGAACGGGTGTCGATTTTTAGAATATCGCCCTCTTCGACAAAGAGAGGTACCTTAACGACCGCACCTGTGCTGAGAGTGGCAGGCTTGGTTCCGCCCTGAGCGGTATCGCCTTTGAGACCAGGGTCTGTTTCAGTCACTGGTAATTCAACAAAATTAGGCGGTGTTACGACCAGCGGCGCTCCGTTCCAGAGTGTCACGACACACTTATCTTGTTCTTTCAACCACTTCTGACAGTCGGAGACAGCCTCGGTGGAGGCCGGCGTCTGCTCGAACGTATTGGGATCCATAAAGTACCAAAACTCGCCATCACTGTAGAGATACTCCATATCGGTATCGACTACGTCGGCAGCTTCGACGCTTTCACCCGACTTAAAGGTCTTCTCCCAAACCCTGCCAGTTTTTAGATTTTTCAGCTTAACCCGGTTAAAGGCCTGCCCCTTTCCGGGTTTCACAACCTCATTCTCCACGATATTACAGGGGTCGCCGTCGATGATCAGCTTGAGGCCGTTCTTAAATTCGTTAGTTGAGTAATTTCCCATAACTGAGCTCGGAAAGGTTTATGTTTGGGGCATAATATCGTGAACAGTAATCTGCCGTCATGTTGAAAATAACCGACTTGCGCGCGAACCTTGTGAACGGTTTTAGCGGCAGGTTTTTGCAGACTGCAGCGAGCTAGCAATTGTGGGGAGTACATTCTGTTGAACTCGATAGCCAGCGATACGATGGTTAACGGTAGCGAACAAGGCGGAGAGTGGCAGCAGCAGCTGGCGCAGTCTCGCTGGGAACTGGGAGACCTGCTCAGATACCTGCGCCTGCCCAAAGCGTTTATTGAACGACAACTCGCGGCAAACCTCGGGAGCGTCGACTTCCCGCTTCGCGTGACCCAATCGTTCGCGGACAGGATTGAGAAGGGAAACACTGCCGATCCACTGTTGCGGCAAATTTTGCCAAGTGCCCGGGAACTCGAATTCGCACCTGGGTTTAGTGACGATCCTTTACAGGAAAAGGAGAGCAATCCGTGCCCCGGCCTTATCCATAAGTATCGCTCTCGCGTGCTTCTCACTGTGACCAACAGTTGCGCGGTGCACTGCCGCTACTGCTTTCGACAACATTTTCCTTACGACGAGAATAACCCTGGCAAAAATCAATGGCGCGAGGCTTTCGACTATATAGCGCAGAAGCCGGAGCTCAATGAAGTGATCTTGAGTGGCGGCGATCCTCTCGCCGCCAATGATCAGTACCTGCAATGGTTGATCAACTCACTCTCCGGCATTGACCACATCCAGCGGCTACGCATACACACTCGATTACCCGTAGTGCTACCGGCGAGGGTCAACGAGAGCCTGATAACTGTGCTCGCGCAGTGGCCGCGACAAAAAGTGATCGTGTTACATTGCAACCATCCTAACGAAATTGATGCTCAGGTCGCGAACGCAGCTACCATGCTTCGCAGCGCCGGGGTGACTCTGTTAAACCAAAGCGTGCTGCTGGCCGGCATTAACGACGATGCTGCAACGCTGGCGCAACTCTCTGAGCGCCTGTTCGCCATTGACGTGATGCCCTACTACCTGCACATTCTCGACAGGGTAAAAGGCGCGGCCCACTTTGAAGTGAATCGCGCTGAGGCCTTAGCTATTCACGAACAACTCAAGCTAAGGCTTGCCGGTTTTCTGGTCCCGCGCCTGGTCGAGGAACTACCCGGTATGGGCTCAAAAAGAGACGTAGTTGACATTTCATAGGCGCTATCTGTGCGCCATCATCTCGCCAAGTCGGCGCGTCTCGGCATGATGCCTTGAATCCCTGCCATACCCGCGCCAATTCTGCGCAAAAACTAACCGCAAGTGCTTGATTAGCGTCAGCTTTAGTGATCTGGCACACATCTCATCCGAGAGACGCTCTTCATAAACCTCATGCAAGTGATCAGTGCCTATACTAAACGGACGGGACCTGAAAGGAGAGAATTTCCACTCCCGCGAGAAGATCAAACTAGGACCAACTAAACCCATGCTTTTCAACCGCAAGGCAAAGCCGAAGCCCGTAGAGCTTCCCGAGTTTTCGTTTTACCGAGGCGCCCGTTCGTTTGAGGAATGGCTCTCGACGCTGCCTGAAGTTGATGGGCAGATGATGGCTCGCCAGCTCCTCGAAGCGCTAAAGGAGGTGCACAATGCCGACTGCAGCTTCGACCAGCTTCTCGAGATCGCCAACCTGCTAGAAGAGCGCTATTGCCGTATACGCGACAGCCTTTCACCGATTGTTGAGAACAAGCAGTATCAGAAGACGTTCTCCCTCCTGCGCCAGGATTTTTTTGCAAAGTTTGGCAGGCTCTTTATCAAGGTGGGCATGGTGGCCGCGCAGTCCGACAATCAAAAGGAAGCAACCCGTTTTCTGGTTCTCGCGTCGGAATCGCTAGCCAGCTCCATCACCGCGAGCTACCAACTGTACCGCCCTCCCGTTTCAGGCGGTTGGCTCGCCCTGCACAAGGGCTATCTCTACCTTGTGACCCGATGCGGCAATCCTGAACTGACCAAAAGCTACTCGAAGCATTATCGCAGCGTCGTCGCGCTGGCCTGCCTGCAGCCCGCGCAACTCAATACAGAGAATATTAACCTGCTGATCACTCTCATTAATGAGCGCTGTCAGGACGTAAAACTGTCACCAACACAAACCGCCGATTCGACTCACCGAATCGTGACCGGGCGAGATCAGGCACCGCAGCTAATACAGTCTGAAACGGGTTCAGCGGATGTTGTCGGCGACTCCGTCTACGTCAACCTCGCGGAGCTCAGTGATCTCTCGGCTGATAAACACTGCAACAACGCACTGCGAAGGCATCTGGAAAGAGTTTTCGAGTTTAAGTTTCAAGAGAAAAACGGCCGCGTGAGCACACATGAGCCGCTGAAAATAGGTATATCGCTGTCGGCGATACATCAGGAGATTACCGGCGAGTCAAATTTCGGATCGTTCGTCAAAGAGTGTCTTTTGCAGGACGGCGAGGACGCCCCTCTGATAGAGACCAAATCCAGTGGCGGTAGCGATGTCTGGGATAGCGTCTACGATGGCAACTGGAATTCGCTGGAAGATAAAAAGGATCTCATCAATTTCGCACTAGAGACAGGCTATATCGAGAACAACGGCGAAGAAGATGTTGTAGCGCTCGACAAGAGCCAGTCGGGCTTCCTTCTAAGCTCTGAACACCCACTGAAGAATCTTGAATCCGGCAGTTTGATCGCGATTAAACGAGAGCAATCCGAGGACCAGATTCTGGCCGCGGTAAGGTGGAATCATCAGGACGCTGAAAACTGCAAGTTCGGCGTCCAGAAGCTCGGCATCAATCCGGCAGCCGTGTCGATCAAGATAATCCACAGCCAAAATTCCAGCGGCTACTTGCCGGCATTGCGCCTGAGCCCGGAACCCGCAGAGGACGCAGCGCTGCGCCAAACGCCCGAGCTCATGCTTGATTGCGATGCGGCCGAGCGCTCAATTCTTCTCGCCATACCAGTGCTGAGTCTACGCTCCAAGACGCCAATTTCTTACCTGGGAATTAAAGGCAGCAGAAAAGCGATCATCACGGAATCCATCGATGAGACGCCCAACTTTATTATTTGTCGAGCCCGTTTCACGGATTAAACAACGAGCCCGCAGAGACAACAACTATTGTGAATAACACTTCCCAGCAGCTTAGCGAAGATTCACTCGATCTGGAACTAGAACTCGATCTGGAGAGCCTAGAGCAGTCAACGCAAGTGCCTGAAGTCGACGGCGCCAGCATTGCAGATCTCGAAGGCGATGAGCTTTTTGCCAATTCCGAGCCCGCAGAGCCGCCAGGCGCGCCCGAAGCACTGTCGTCAGAGCTTGTTGCAGCGCTGCCTCGAAGCGCCGAGATCGATAAACTCTCGATACTTGTTGCCCACGAAGACCGAACCGCCGTCGGCAAGCTGAAAAACATCCTCGCATCACTTGACCTTGTGCTGCAGCTACACAGAGTCACTTCAATCGACGATCTGAACGATTCTCTGCACGCGCAGGAATGGGACATTGTCTGCTGCATGGACGGGTCGAGCGAGTTTACGCTACCGGCAGTCAGCGCATGCGTACAGGAATCAGGTCGCGAAGCCGCGGCGCTCTTCGTTTACGAAGAAGCTCAGGAAGAGCAACTCAATGAAATTCTTGGCTGTGGTTTCGCAGACTCACTTTCAGCCAACACTCCGTTAAAAGTCGTCAATGCATTTCTCAGAGAAGCAGTCGCGGTAAAACACCGAAGGCAGGTTCGCTTCCATGAAGACCTTCTCGACGAAGCCAATCAGAAAACCGCGCTGTTACTGGATGCCAGCGCTGATGCCATCGCCTACGTCGCTGACGGCATGATCATGCATGGCAATCAGGCCCTGATTTCCCTTCTCGGCGTCGAGGCAATCGACGAGCTAGCCTGGCAATCATTCATCGATTTTGTCGCGGAGCATGATCAGCAGGAAGTGAAACAACTGCTGCGGCGCTTCAGTAAAGACCCCGATGGTCAGGCCAACTGTACTGCATCGCTAATCAACGAGCAGCAGGAAGAAGTCCCTGTAGCGCTTACGCTTGCCAGCGCGAGCCATGAGGGCGAAGCCTGTATTCAGGTGTTGCTGAGAACGCAGGAAGATCCAACGGCATCTGGTGAGCAGATGATTAGCCAGGCCGAGCCAGCTTCTAGCACAGCCGAATTAGAGACTGAAGAAACCCCGACTGGTGTGCAGACAACAGATGAAGTAAGCGCAGAGCAGAACTCGGGCCTATTCGGGTTTTCCAGTGCAAATGCCTTGCTTGAGACGGTAGAGAAAATCGAACTGCTCAGCGAGGTCGAACCCAAAGGTCATATACTGGTTATGCATGTCAGTACCGACCGTCTTCTGGACACATTCGATGCCCTTCACCCCTATGGATCGGCGATTGACAGTCTGAGCGATTTTGTTGACCAGATCGCCAATGAGCTGCTGATGCCGGGCATCCGCTTTACATCCTCCGACTGGATCCTGCTACTGCCAGAATCGGCGGGCGCCGATATAGCAGGCTATGTGAATTCCAAGCTGCAGGAACTTGGCCGCACGCTAAGCGTAGACGGCCTCGACACCAGTAACGCGATTTCCATCGGTTCAGCACAATACGGTATCGCCGACATAGACCCAGCCAATGCGCTGGCTAAGGCGTTCTGCGCTTGTGCCGAGCAAAAGTCGATTGGTGGTGGCTTTAAGCAATACGCCCACCGTATCAGTGATAAAGGGTCCAGCAATACCTTGATGACCGCAATGGAGCTGGATAGGCTAAGCATCCGCTACCAGCCGGTCATTGGCTTGCAAAACCAGCCGATACACCTCTACGAGGCGTCGCTCTATTTGAAAGAGGACGACGGTAGCGAAAAGTCAGCGAGCGAAGCGATGCGAGCACTCGGCGTTGAAATTGAAAATACGCAGCTCGATCACTGGTTCTTCAATAAACTACTGGAGTCATTGAAAACGGCTTACCAGCAGGACAGGCAAATTTGTGTATCCGCCACAATCACTGCCAGCGCTATCGTCAACAATAACTTTTTCCCCGATCTCATGAGTACATTTGAGCGCTCGGGTTTACCTAAATCCTGTATGAGCTTTAGCGCTGATGTGGGTTTTGCAGAAGACTACCTCGAGAAAACGAAAAAACTCTACTCACTGTTGCGTCAGGCTGGCTTTAATACCACGCTCTACGGTGTCAGCGAAAACCACATACCATTGCTAAATGAAATAAAGCCCAGCTTTGCGGCGCTCAATATTGATATAAGCGATGATGAGCAGGAGCCATGGCAGCAAGGTATGAAGCGAATCTTCGAAGCGGCCAGGTTGTCGAAAACGGATTGTATTGTCGGCGAGGTGAGCAGTGCGGCAGACCTTGCCAAGATCTGGCAGTGCGGCGCGCCCTTTATACGAGGGAGCTACCTGCAAGAACCAATGAACAGCCTTGATTACGAATTTTCTGATATCGGCTAGCCAGTCAGCATCTGCCGGATATCGGGTTTTTCAAATTCTTCAACAGCGAGTTCACGCTGGCTGATCCCCATTAGGTAGAGTACGCCGTCGAGCCCGTTACTGGAGATTGACTGCTTCGCCGTTGCTCGCACCAGCGGCTTAGCTCTAAAGGCGACCCCTAGCCCGGCAAGTCCCAACATTGGCAGATCATTGGCACCATCACCCACTGCAATCACTTGCTGCAAGCTCACACCCTCTCTCTGCGCTATTTCTTTGAGCAAATCTGCTTTTCTCTCGCCGTTGACGATATCGCCCACGACGCTCCCCGAAACCTTTCCATCGACCACTTCGAGATGATTGGCATAGACGTAATCAAAGCCAAGATCCTGACGCAGTTTCTCTGCGAAGTAGGTAAAACCGCCTGATACGATGGCGGTTTTGTACCCCAATTTTTTTAGCATAAACATCAATTTTTCAACGCCATCATTTAGCGTTAGACGCTCGGCAACGCGGTCAAGCGCCTGCACCTCTAGCCCTTGCAGAAGCGCCAGACGCCTTGAGAAACTTTCGTTGAAATCCAGCTCACCACGCATTGCCTGCTCGGTGATAGCAGAGACCTGATCTCCCACTCCCGCCTCTTTGGCGAGCTCATCAATCACCTCGGCGTCAATCAGGGTCGAGTCCATATCAAACACGACGACGCGCCTGTTGCGCCGATAAATATCATCTGACTGGATCGCAAGGTCAACCTCCATTTGACTTGCAAGCTCGAGCAAGCGCTCGCGCACACCCGTCTCGTGCTGGAAGCGGCCGCGCAGTGAAAACTCTACGCAGGCTAGATTTTCTGCGGTCGACGAAACCTCATCTGCCGCCGAAGACAGCTTACCTAGAGGCACCCGCCCGGAGAGCCGCGTAATTTTGTCGATATTGAGGCCGTTATCTGCCAGAAAACGCGTCACGCGCGCAATATGGTTAGCGTGAAGTTTCGCTGCAAGAAGCGTCAGGATGTGGCGATCTTTACCCTGCTCCAGAGTCCAGCTGTGGTATTGCTCATCGTCAATCAATGTTAATTTGACTCGCATCTCCTTCGCTTTTAACCGCGCTGCAAGATCATCAACGATGAGCTCAACGCCGATGCCATCAGCAAACTCAACCAGCACACCGAGCACCAGATTGTCGTGAATCACGGCCTGACCGATATCGAGTATCGAAGAGTCGACCTGCGACAGATGTTGCATCAGCATTGAAGTGACGCCAGTCTGATCTGCACCGGTTACCCGTATTAACGCGACCTGGCTCAAAATACATTCCTCAAGATCAGTCCTTCCTTTCTACTTCAATCTTATCTACTTTCTGAAAACCACGCGGCAACTTATTTCCACGCCGCGCGCGCTCACCGACGTAGTGCTCCAGATCCGAGAACTTCATTCTCAGGTGTCGCTTGCCCGCATAGACGATAAGTGAATCTCTCTGGGACATTACGGCTACCGCATGCATGGCTTCCTCGCCGGCATTTAACTTGGCCGTTGGAATATTGATTATCTTGTTGCCCTTACCCTTAACCATGACCGGAAGCTCCGCGACCGGGAAAACTAGCATTCTCCCTATCGTGCTTACGGCGACAATAAAATCCTCCTGCAAGGAGGAAACCGGTGCGGGACTGAGAACAGAGGCCGACTTGGGGACGCTAAGCACAACCTTACCGGCCTTCTTGGAAACCTGCATATCGGCCACTGACCCTACAAAGCCGTAGCCGGCGGAGGTCGCCAATATGTAGCGATCCTCATCGCCGCCCATGAGAAGCCCTTCAAAACTGGCGCCCGAGGGCGGACTGATCTTTCCAGTGAGCGGCTCTCCCTGCCCGCGCGCCGAGGGCATGGATCGCACGGGTACGCTGTAGCAACGCCCGGTTGAATCCAGAATGATTGCCGATTGATTGGAACGACCTTTAGCGGCAAATTTAAATCCGTCGCCCGACTTGTAGTTCAAGGCCGCAGGATCAATATCGTGGCCCTTCGCGGCGCGCACCCAGCCTTTGGCCGACACCACCACCGTAACCGGCTCGATCGAAGTAATATCATCCTCTGTAAAGGCCACAGCTTCTGCGCGCTCTACCAGAGGCGACCGGCGTTCGTCGCCAAATTCTTCGGCAAGCGACTGCAATTCTTTCTTGATGAGTGTTTTAAGCCTGGCGTCTGAGCCCAACAATTTTTCAAGCTCCTCGCGCTCACGCTCGAGCTCGTCCTGCTCGGATTTAATCTTCATTTCTTCGAGCCGTGCAAGCTGACGCAGGCGCGTATCGAGAATATAGTCAGCCTGTACCTCGCTGAGCTTGAAGCGCTTCATCAGCTCCTGTTTCGGTTTATCTTCTGTGCGAATAATGTGAATCACTTCGTCGAGATTCAAAAACGCAATCAACAGCCCCTCTAACAAATGCAAGCGAGCGAGCACTTTATCCAGGCGATATTGCAGCCTTCTCTTGACCGTCTGTTTACGAAACTCCAGCCATTCTTTGAGGATGCCGAGCAAACCTTTGACCTCGGGTTTGCCATTGATGCCTATCATGTTCAGATTGACACGATAGTTTTTCTCAAGATCCGTCGTGTTGAACAGATGCGACATCAGCGCTTCGACATCAACCCGATTGGACTTCGGCACAATCACTAGCCGCGTCGGATTCTCATGATCCGATTCGTCGCGCAGGTCGACCACCATGGGAAGCTTTTTCGCCTGCATTTGATTGGCTATTTGCTCGAGCACCCTCGCACCCGAGACCTGGTGCGGTAATGCCGTAACAACAATATCGCCCTGCTCGCGGCTGTAGACTGCACGCATTTTCAACGAGCCCTTGCCGGTTTCGTAGATACTGGTGATAGCCTCGGCCGGGGTAATAATTTCAGCTTCCGTTGGAAAATCCGGCGCTAAAACATGTGACTGAAGATCTGCCAGCGTACTCTTCGGTTTGTCCAGCAGAGCTACACATGCGCTGACGACCTCTCGCAGATTGTGCGGCGGAATATCGGTCGCCATGCCCACCGCAATGCCGGTCGTACCATTGAGAAGGACAGTCGGCAGTCGCGCCGGCAACAGCGCAGGCTCTTCCAGGGTACCGTCAAAATTTGGCTGCCAGTCGACAGTGCCCTGACTCACCTCCGCCATCAATACATCAGCAAACGCCGTGAGCTTCGATTCCGTATAACGCATCGCCGCAAACGATTTAGGATCATCGGGCGAACCCCAGTTACCTTGTCCATCAATCAGTGGGTACCGATAGCTGAAGGACTGGGCCATGATGACCATCGCCTCGTAAACCGAGCTGTCGCCATGGGGATGAAACTTACCGATAACATCGCCGACGGTTCTGGCTGACTTTTTGTACTTGGCCGACTGCTTGAGACCCAGCTCTGACATTGCATAGACAATGCGTCGTTGCACGGGTTTTAGCCCATCGCCAACATGCGGGAGCGCCCTGTCAAGAATGACGTACATCGAATAATCGAGATAGGCCTTTTCGGCATAGTGCTTGATGGTGAGCTGCTCAAGCTCGCTGGGCGGTGTGCTTTCGGTGGACATGATTGGGCGGGCGACTCTAAACTCTGGGTGGCGTTTTGTATCGTCTCATAGCGACCTTTACCGTGATGTATCAATGCATGCGGGCTGATTCGAAACGTCGCTAAGCTGCCATTTTTACAGATATGAATAGCCGGTTGCACCCAAAAGCAGCCGCAATAATTGCATTCGAAACAGCCCATACAGCGGAGAGTTTTTATGCGAGTCGCCTGCATCCAGCTTTGCTCAGGCAATAATATTGAAGAGAATCGTCTGCGCTTGCTAGAGCTCATTCGGCGCGCTGCGAGGGCCGGGGCAGAATTTGTCTGTACACCCGAGATGTCCAACGTTATTGAGCGCAGCAAAAAACGCTTGTTAGATATCACAAGCTATGAACAAGACGATCCAACACTGCAATCCTGTCGTGAACTCGCGCGAGCGCTTGGCATCGACCTACTGATTGGCTCGCTTGCGATTAAAGTGAGCCCCGGCAAGTGCGCCAATCGCAGCTATCTAATCAATCGTGACGGTGGCATTGCCGCATATTACGACAAAATAAATCTATTTGATGTTGAGCTAGCAACAGGCGAGAGCCATGCGGAATCCACCTGCTATCAGGCGGGGGATAGACTGGTGACGGCTTCGCTCGGCGACTTTACGCTGGGAATGAGTATTTGCTACGACCTGAGGTTTCCCAATCATTTCCGGCAGCTGCTTGCTGCGGGCGCCAATATCCTGCTGCTACCCTCGGCTTTCACTCGCAGCACGGGGAAAGCCCACTGGCAGACACTGCTTCGGGCTAGGGCGATAGAACACACTGCT
>CAZDEW010000074.1:0-15970 GCA_964504585.1 uncultured Pseudomonadales bacterium
CACCGAGAAGCGCGGTGTATTTCGCAGTTGGACCGTGCTGCTTGCTATTCTCGCCTTTTCCTTGAGTCTGCTCGGCACTTTTCTCGTGCGCTCGGGAATACTGGTTTCAGTGCATGCTTTTGCCGCAGATCCAACGCGAGGGCTTTTCATACTCGCTTTCCTGGTTTTGGTTGTTGGCAGCTCGCTTCTGCTCTATGCCCTGCGGGTGCCGGCGATTCGCTCGCAGTCAAGTTTTGCGTGGAATTCCCGAGAGAGCATATTGCTGGCGAACAACGTCATACTCTCGGTTGCGCTTGTGGTGGTATTGGTCGGGACTTTATTTCCCCTTGTCATGAATGCACTCGAGCTGGGTAGCTACTCAGTTGGAGCACCGTATTTCAATGCGTTCTCGGCACCGATCGGAATTCCCATGTTATTACTGATGGGGCTTGCGCCATTTTTATTCTGGCAGCGCACCGCAAAAAATACGGTGAAATTACCTGTCACTTTGCTTCTGTTAATGCTGTCTATTGTTATCGGCGCGGCTTTCACTTACCTCGTTGCCGCACGATATGCCGCTGACTTTTCCTGGCTGGCACTCATATCGCTGGCGGCGAGCAGTTTTCTCATTGCGATGACGGTGAAAAATGCACTGCAGAAAATGCGGCGCAGCCGGGTTAATGAACAAGGTGAGAGGCGCTGGGTGTTGGTGCCTTTTGCGCTAACACGTAGCTACTGGGGTATGGTGATTGCGCACATTGGCGTCGCCGTAAGCGTTATCGGTATTGCGCTAACCTCAGTCTATTCGTTGCAGGAGCAAGTGAGTATGCGGGTTGGCGATAGCTATAGTTTAGGCCCATATCGCTATCAGCTGGAGGGTTTTGAGAACTACCAGGGACCAAACTTCGTGGCGACCCGTGGCACACTGAATGTGTTCTACGACGAGCAGACGACGGTGTTCCCCGAGAAGCGCCGCTATATGGCCTCACAAAATGTTATGACAGAGGCAGGCATCGCGCCCGGTCTGATGCGCGATATTTATGTTTCTCTGGGCGATCCGATAGAAACGGACGTCTGGGCGGTCAGCCTACAAATAAAGGCCTATGTGCGCTGGATTTGGCTGGGCTCGATTTTAATGTCTGTCGGAGCGATGTTGGCTATTGCAGATCGTCGCTACCGCAGCAAATCGTAGAACGAGATTGTAGATCATCGCCATGCCTGAGCGCTTAAAGCTATTTTTGCCGCTGATATTGTTTTTGCTCCTTGCAACGGTGTTCCTCGTGCTGCAGGGCAGGCAAGCCAGTGGCGATTACGATCCCTCTGCGTTGCCATCAGCCCTGATCGGTCGGACTCTGCCAGACTTTCAGTTGGCGACTTTGCGAAGTGACGAAACCATTGGTGTCGCCGACCTGCCTGCAGGACCCTATCTCCTTAACGTATGGGCAACATGGTGCGTTGCCTGCAAAGCTGAGCACCCCTATCTCAATCGACTTTCAGAGATGGGCATCCGCATCGTCGGATTGAATTATAAGGATGATCGAGAGGATGCTATTCGCTGGTTGCAGCGTCTGGGCGATCCGTATCAGTTGAATATATTCGATGTCGAAGGCTCGCTCGGTCTCAATCTAGGCGTTTATGGCGCACCTGAAACTTACGTGATCGATGAGGCGGGCGTGGTCAGATATCGTCAGGTTGGCGTTCTCAATGAGCGGGTTTGGAGAAAACACATTCAGCCGCTCGGTATCAATTGGTAGGGTGTGGTCGGTAGTGCTGCAAATGAACGGGTGCAAAGAAAAGCTTCCAATAAAGCCCAGTCAACTGGCGCTCGCTTTTGCGATTTGGCTGGTTTGCTTTGGTTTTTTTCTGCCTGTTAGCGCGGTCGAGAACACGGAAGGTCAGGCCTCGCGCATCCTGCAGTTTTCCGAGCCGCAGTTGGCAGATCGCTACGATTCTCTGATCGACGAGCTGCGTTGTCCGAAATGCCAAAACCAGAACTTGGCCGATTCAGACGCGCCCATCGCCAAGGATCTTCGTGGCGAGCTCCATCGTCTGCTCGAAGAGGGTAGGAGCAACAATGAGATACTCGATTTTATGACCCTGCGCTATGGCGAATTCGTTCGTTATCGACCAGAGCTGACGGTCTATACGATCGCACTTTGGGCGCTGCCTCTGGGCGTACTATTTTCCGGCCTGGTGATCTGGGTATTGCGTACGCGACTAAGCAGACAAAAAGTGCTTGTCACAGAGACAGCGATTCCTCCACCCGAGGCGTCTTCGGGCACAGCCGAGTCTGGAGATGATAAAGCCGCGCGTCAGGCAAAGGTAGCCGAACTACTGAAAAGGGTAAGTGATGATTGATGTTGCTAGCACAGCGTTCATGATGGTTTCGCTCATTGCGCTGGCGATTCTGCTGCTGGTCTGGCGATGGCAGCGGTCCGCGCAACATGATGGGCTCAAGGAGCAGAAAGTTGACCGCAACGAGGAGAATATACTCGCTTACAAATTTCAGTCTTCCGAGCTATCGCGTGAGCTCGAGCTCGGCAATATCGACGAGGCCGGGTACGACAAACTTCTTGCCGAGATGCAGGAGCAGTTGCTCGAGTCGGTGGAAAGCGAAGAGCAGCGGATTGCGGGCGAAACGCGTTCCGGTTCAAGTCTTTTAGTTTTCAATGTCAGTTTGGCGATGGTGCTCTTGGCGACGCTGGCGATTTATCTGCCCCAAGGCTTGTCACTGGGCGCAATGGAAGAGGCGCCGATTGCCGACCAAGTCGAGGCGCTCGGCACGGCCGGGTCGCGCGAGGAATGGACTAGCCAGGCACTTGAGCTCGATCGCGCGCTCAGACTTGCGATTAGTCCGGATGCTGCCGACGACCGCACCTTCAGAATGCTGAGTTTGCACGCGCAGTTGTTAAAGGGCCTCACGCGCTATGATGAGGCTGCAGCCCATTATCGGCGGCTCGCGTCTAATTTTCCCGAGGAGGCTTTTTATGCGAGCAGCGCTGTCGAGGCGAGCTACTTCGCGAGGAGTTTCAAGCAGCAACGCCCGCTCTTTACCGCCGAGATGGATGCCGAGATGGACCAGTTGCTGGCGGATTTTCCCGAAGAGCCCATGCTGCTGAGTTTGAGTGGCACCAGTGCATTTGAAAAAGCTGATTATCAGCTTGCTGCAACGCGCTGGCAGGCAGCACTGGATTTGCTGCCAGCTGGGAGTCCGCAGCGAGCAGAACTCGAGCAGGGTCTGCAGCTGGTGCGAGCGAGGCTGGCCTCGGCGGAGACAGGGCTCTCAGACCCGGTCGAGCAGGAGGATCCGGTACCGGATGTTGCCTACGTCCGGGTAAGGATTGACATCGATCGAACCCTTATCGATGGCGATGCAGCGACGACGCCCGTGTTTGTATTTGCGCGCGCGTCGGGAGGCGGTCCCCTGCCATTGGCTGCAAAAAGGCTCCAGCTAAGGCATTTACCGGCCGAGCTTTATCTAACCGCTAACGATGCCATGGCGGGCGCAAGTATTGCTGACGTCGATCGCGTTGTAGTCGCTGCCAGATTGAGTCGGGGCGGGGACCCAAGACCACAGAGTGGTGACCTTGAATCAGCCTCGATTGAGCTTCAGGTGCAGCGTGGTGGAGAGCCTCCCCGCGAACCGCCTGAGATGGACGAAAATCAACCGCCGAAAGACACGCTAATAATAAATCAGTTGGTGCCTTAAGGGCGGCAGCGAAAAAACACTAGTCCTAGTTTTTTTTGTGTTTGTTAACACAATATATTGAGTCGCAGCATTGTCATCCTGAGGAGAAGGGTGCATTATATGCGCTCTTAATTTGAACGCGTTTTCAACGTATCTGTTCAAAATATGCCCAAATTTCTCAGAGCCTTCGCGTGATAATTGGGCAGCTATCGCGGCCGTCATTGCGAGTGCAATGTTAGCGATTTTTATAACTGCAACTGTTTTTCTCTGGGTCTGTCAGGTTTTCTCGGAGGCAGGTTGTGTTGGCGGTGGTAGGGTGCGCTACGTGATAAGCGCTCGGTTTCAGGGTGCGTCGCTTGTCATGGCTCATGCTGCGTAAGGCGATCTGCAAGATATCGCACGGCATACCTGCAGATATAGCTAAAGATACAACTACAGAAATAACGATAGATATAAAGACTGAGTATCAATGAGACTGAAGAATATCAAGTTAGCTGGGTTCAAATCATTTGTGGACCCGACCGATGTTCATCTGACCAGTGACATGGTCGCGGTTGTTGGACCAAACGGATGCGGTAAATCTAATATTATCGATGCCGTTCGCTGGGTGATGGGTGAGTCGTCTGCGAAAAACCTTCGTGGCGAGTCGATGGCAGACGTTATTTTTAACGGCTCAACTGGCAGAAAGCCGGTCGGGCAGGCGTCGATAGAACTAGTGTTCGATAATTCCGATCAAACGCTGCGTGGTGAATACGCGGCATTCACCGAGATTTCCATCAAACGTCGTGTAACCCGAGAGGGGCAGTCGCAGTACTTTCTCAATGGAACCAAGTGTCGCCGGCGCGATATTAAAGATATTTTTCTGGGCACGGGTCTTGGCCCGCGCAGCTACGCAATCATTGAGCAGGGGATGATCTCCCGACTCATCGAGTCCAAGCCAGAAGAGCTACGCGTCTTTGTCGAGGAAGCGGCCGGCATATCCAAATATAAAGAGAGGCGTCGCGAAACGGAGACGCGTATTCGCCATGCGCGTGAGAATCTGGAGCGTCTGACCG
The DNA here is from genome assembly GCA_964504585.1 of uncultured Pseudomonadales bacterium. Lineage (GTDB taxonomy): Bacteria > Pseudomonadota > Gammaproteobacteria > Pseudomonadales > UBA7434 > UBA7434. The sequence goes on from CAZDEW010000074.1 coordinate 4,723, forward strand.
ATATTCGTGAAGAGCTCGACAGGCAATTGCAAAAGCTCAAGCGCCAAAGTGCTGCGGCAGAGAAGTACAAACTGTTGCGTGAGGAAGAGCAGGGTCTTAAAGCGCAAACCGCCAGCTTACAGTGGCAAAAACTCCGTTCGGACTCGAGCGAACAGCGCGATGCGGTTACCCAGGGCGAGCTGTCGCTGGAAGAAGCGATTGCCGGCAGTCGGGGCGTGGAGGCGCGGATCGAGGCTCACCGGCAGGAGCATGTTGCGAAAACTGAAAATTTCAATAACGTGCAGGCTGCTTACTATCGCGTGGGAGGCGAAATTACTCGCATCGAGCAATCGCTTGAGCATGCTAATGAGCGAGTTCGTCAACTGAGTCTCGACCTCGATGAAACCGAAAAGAACTCCGCTGAAAGTTTAAAGCATCTCAACGAAGACACCCAAAAACTCGAACTCTGGCGCGAGGAGCTCGCACGGATCGAACCGGAATATGAACGCCTGAAATCATGTAGCACTTTATCGGGCGAGGCGTTCACGGCCGCCGAGGCGGCCATGCAAAACTGGCAGCAGAGCTGGGACCGTTTTAATCAGGAGGCGATTGAGCCGCAGAAAAGCGCGGAAGTACAGAGGACTCGCATCGATCAAATTGAGGCTTCACTGAAAAATCTGGTTGAACGAAACGGGCGTTTGGAGAAAGAGCGAATCGAGTATGCAGACGAGACAAGAGCTGAGCAGTTGTCTGAGCTTGAAGCGCAGGCTCAGTCGGTCAAAGCCAGGCTTGAGGAAACTGCGGAGCGTTTCTCTGCGAGTTCCGGGGCGCTGCAACAGCGTCGCGAAGCATTACAGGGCATCGCTGACGAAATTAACGAAAGTCAACAAAAACTGCAGCAGCAAAAGGGGCGCGAGTCTTCCTTGGAGGCGCTCCAGCAGGCTGCGCGCGCCGATCAGGCTGGACAGGCTAATCAGTGGCTGCAACAGCAGGGCCTGGACAAGGCGCCTCGGCTATTTGATCGGCTCAAGGTTGAATCGGGCTGGGAGCTTGCGGTCGAAACTGTGCTTGGCGACCGCTTGCAAGCCGTCAGCGTCGACAGTATCGATGATCTGGTTGCTCGAGTTGGCGAACTAAAGTCGTCTAACGTTAGCTTTATTGACTCCTCGAATGGTGCAAAACAGAACGACAGCCAGTTAGCGGGTCTTTCATCGCTGGGGCGTTATGTTACCAGCGGCATGGCTGCCTCCCTGTTTGAAGGAGTATTTGCTGCCAATGAGTTGAGTCAGGCTGCGTCCGCGCGTAAGTCTTTACAGGCCCATCAGTCCATCATCACCCGGGATGGCATTTGGATGGGGGCTAACTGGTTGCGCGTGCTGCGCAAGAAGGATGCCTCAAGTGGCGTGATCGAACGCCAGCAAGAGTTGGAGTCGCTAACAAGCGCAATCGAGTCTCTGGAATCCAGCCTTGAATCCCTGCAAGAGAAGCGACTGGATGCCAAGCAGGCCCTTGCAGATGCAGAGTCCGAAAAAGATAGCTTGATGAATGAGAAAGCCGCTATCGAGGGGCAGTACAATCAGGCGCTCAGTGATATCAGAAGTTTTAACGCGCAAACCGAGCAAAACATTCGCCGGCGAACGCGTATTGACGAGGAGCTCAAGCTCGCAGAACAAACACAGCTGGCGCAGCGTGAGGCGCTGACTAATGCACGGCAACTGCTGGACGAAGCTATAGATGCCATGCAGCTCGTGGAAGAGACCAGACAACAGTTAGAGTCAGAGAAGGCAAGCTTGCAGGAAGCTTTTGTCAGTGCACGCGAGTCGGCGGAATCCGATCGACAGGCCTTGCAGCAGGTAGCGGTTCGCTCTGAAGGGCTGCGCGCGCAAATTGAATCAGTGTCGGGTTCTGTGCATCGACTTGAGTCGCAGATCGAGCAGCTTGGTCAGCGCAGCGAGAATTTGCAGGGTTCCATGCAGGAAGCCTCTAAGCCAATCGATGGCTTAAAGCACGAACTTGCCAGCCAACTTGAAGCGCGTGTGCAGCAAGAGAGCTCGCTCAATGCAGCGCGAGAGGAAGTCGAGGCGAGCGATCGTCTCAGTCGGGATCTTGAGGAAGAACGAAACCGCAGCGCCGATAAGGTTCAAGGCATCAGAGAGCAGCTCGAGGCAGCGAGAATTGCTATTCAGGAAATGGCTGTGCGAACCCGCACGATCGAAGAGCAGTTGATCGAAGACGGCTTTGAGCTGGAGGCGGTAATCCAGGCTTTACCCGAAGATGCGGAGTTGGGCTTGTGGCAGGAAAATCTCAGGGAGGTGAGCAGTAAAATAGAGCGCCTGGGAGCGATAAACCTCGCTGCGATTGAGGAGTTTAAAACAGAGTCCGAGCGCAAGGTGCATCTCGATGCGCAAAATACTGAGCTGGAAACTGCATTGGCGACACTTGAGAGTGCGATTCAGAAAATAGACAAGGAAACGCGTGGGCTGTTCAAAGAGACCTTCGACAAACTCAATGCAAGCCTGCAAGATCTCTTTCCGAAGGTCTTTGGGGGTGGCGCAGCCTATCTGGAGATGACAGGCGACGACTTGCTGAGCACTGGCATCTCTATTATGGCCAGACCGCCCGGCAAGAAAAACAGCACAATCCATTTGCTATCCGGTGGAGAGAAGGCGCTGACTGCTATCGCACTGGTATTTTCGATCTTCCAGCTTAACCCTGCACCTTTCTGTATGCTGGATGAGGTTGATGCGCCGCTGGATGATGCCAACACCGGCCGCTACGCCCGTTTGATCAATGAAATGTCGGATAAAGTGCAGTTTATTTTCATTACGCACAACAAGATCACCATGGAGATGGCTGATCACTTGATGGGGGTCACCATGCACGAGCCTGGCTGTTCGCGACTGGTTAGCGTCGACATCAATGAAGCCGTTGAGCTCGCAACTGCATAGGCCGCTGAATGGATTTTGGTAATCTTGGGATGAGTGAGTGGCTGATTGGCTGCGCGGCACTGCTTTTTCTGGTGGTTCTTGTCGATGGTGTTCGCCGTATGAGAGCCGAGAGGCGTCAGGACATTAAATGGGACCTGCAGTTAGCACGGGATCTGGAAGATGCCGGCGAGGTCGACTACCCCAATAGCGAATTGTTAGATCCCTATCGCGTTGTTGAGCGCCCGCAGGCGCGCGATGGCGAGCCGTTGGAGGAAGTGTCTGAGAAGCGTGATCAGGGCGATCTCTTTAAAGAGACCGGGGCGCTCGAGATGGCTGAACAGCCGTCAGACGTCGGGATTGAGGAGCAGGCCCACGATGAATCCACGGAGGTGGATTTTGCCGATGAAAACTTGCAGCTCATTGTGTTGCATGTAAAGTCAAGGCAGGCTCAGGGTTTTGCCGGCAGCGACATTATTCAGGTGTTGGTCGCCTGCAACCTCCGCTACGGCGAGAAGCAGATTTTGCACCGGTTTATTGATCCGTCTGCCAATAGGGGGGCAATCGAGTTTTCGGTTGCAAATATGGTCGAACCAGGCACTTTCGATCTTGATAATCTCAGTGAATTTCGATCGCCCGGGGTCACCTTTTTTATGGCGCTGCCCGGAACGCCTGATCCAATTAAATCGTTCAACACCATGGTCGAAACAGCCAGTTATGTGGCGAAAACACTGGATGGCGATTTGCTCGATGAGGAACATTCCTCTGCAACGCAGCAGGTCATCAACCACTACCGCGATCGTATTCGGCAGCTCTCCGCTCAGTTCGCCGATAGTTAGTCGTGTTTAAACCACAGCTCGCGTTGCACGACGCGCTGCAGTTAGACTGATTTGCAATCCCGCCGATAATGGCTGCCGCCAAGACTCCAGATAATTTTTCTCACCCTGCGCTGACTCACCGTATTGTCAACGGAGAAGACCCGCGTCTGCTCGTTGATACGCTGGAGCAGGATGTGCGCAAGGCATTCTATTTGGCGCTTGCGGCCCAGATCAGTGATTACGGACGACGTTACTACGCCGAGGATGCGCCGGTTGTCAGCGATGCGGAATACGATCTGTTATTCAACGCGCTAGTCGCTATTGAGGAGCAGTATCCGGATCTCAAGATTTCTGACTCACCCACCATGCGAGTTGGTTCGGCGCCGCTAGAGATTTTCGAAAGTGTTGCTCATCGTGTGCCAATGCTTTCGTTAAATAATGCGTTTGATGAAGAAGAGCTAGCGGGCTTTGATCGCAGAGCCAGAGATCTACTTGACGAAAAAGAAAATGAGCAGCTGCGCTATGTATGCGAGCCGAAACTGGATGGCGTTGCGCTCAGTTTGCACTATAAACAGGGCGATCTTGTATTGGCGGTTACCCGTGGTGACGGTTCCAATGGTGAGAACATCACAGAAAATGCGAGAACGATTCGTAGCGTACCGCTAAGACTGGCAACACCCGAAGATGGGAAACCGCTGCCTGATTTTCTGGAGGTTCGAGGCGAGGTTGTGATGCCTCTGGAGGGTTTCAATCGTTACAACGAGCGGGCGAGCGAACGAGGAGAGAAGGTTTTCGCCAACCCTCGCAATGCGGCAGCCGGCAGCTTGCGGCAACTGGATTCGCGCGAGACAGCGTTGCGGCCGCTGCACTTCTTTGCCTATTCCATCGCTCAGGCAGAGGGGGCTGAGATACCGGGCAATCACTTTGATACGCTGCAGTGGCTTTCTACAATGGGTTTTTCGGTAGAGAACAACGTAGAGCGTGCCGATTCGATAGAGTCCTGCTGGGAGTACAGGAATCGCCTCTCTAAAAAGCGCGATGCGCTTGGCTATGAAATCGATGGCATAGTATTCAAGCTTGATCGCTTCGATCATCAGGAGAAGGTTGGCTTTGTGACCCGAGCACCCAAGTGGGCCGTGGCTTACAAGTTTCCCGCCGAGGAAAAGAGTACACAACTTTTAGACGTCGATTGGCAGGTTGGACGCACGGGGGCCATTACGCCAGTCGCCAAGCTGGAACCGGTGGCAGTTGGGGGCGTCACGATATCCAACGCCACCTTGCACAACGTTGATGAAATCAAGCGGCTGGATATACGGCAGGGCGACCGCGTTGTGATCAAGCGCGCTGGAGATGTGATTCCACAGGTCGTTGCCGTTCTGAGCTCGGCAAGGACTGGAAAGCCGAAACCGATTGCAGTTCCCAGATCGTGCCCGGTGTGTGGCAGCGCGGTTGAACGCCAAGCGGACGAGGCTGTGATTCGCTGTATGGCGGGGTTTCGCTGTGGGGCTCAGCTCAAGGAATCTATCAAGCACTTTGTTTCTCGCAAGGCGATGGACATTGACGGTCTTGGCGAGAAGATTATTGAGCAGTTGGTTGATGAAGGACTGGTTGCTACCGTAGCCGATCTTTTTACGCTGGAGTTGGAACAGCTTGCTGGCTTGAACAGGCTTGCCGAAAAATCAGCGTCCAATTTAATCTCGTCAATTGAGCAATCAAAAAAAACCACTCTGGCAAGACTGCTTTTTGGCCTCGGGATTCGCGAAGTTGGTGAGTCGACCGCGATGAACCTACAGAACCACTTCGGCAATCTAGACGCATTGCAGGCGGCCGATCTTGAAAGCCTGCTAGAAGTTGACGATGTGGGAGAGATTGTTGCGCACAATATCCTTGGCTTCTTTCAGAACGAAGACAATCGCCGTGTCATTGAGCGTCTGCGTGAGCTCGGTGTGAACTGGCCAGATCTACAGGTATCCGATAAGCCCGATGACCTACCACTTGCCGGACAGATCTGGGTCGTAACGGGGCGGCTCGAGAGCTATAGTCGCGATCAGGCTAAGGATGCGCTGCGAGGATTCGGCGCTAAAGTCGCTGGAAGCGTTTCTGGCAAAACCGATGTTTTGCTGGCGGGCGAAGCTGCAGGATCAAAACTGGCGAAGGCGCAGTCCCTTGGTGTGCAGGTCATGGAAGAGCAGGAATTTATGGAACTGCTGCAAGAACTCACTACTGGCTAGCTGTTCTGGTCTGTACCGTTTAGTGAAACAAGTAGCTCTATCTCAAAAAGAGTTCCCGGTAAATAGCGCTTACGTGTAATCACGAGGTTGCACCATTGTCTAATGAAAATCCCTTTTTTCTGATGCATACCTGTACTAGCTTGGCTATACAGATATTCCAATGCTCAGCTTGGGTATAGAAAGGTCGGGCTCAGTAAGGTAACTGACTCATGCCTCGCTGTATCTTTTCAAGGTTTTCAAGCTGTCGCTCAGACTCCCGTTCTTGTTGCTCAGGATCGCGGGAGGTCAAATCTTCCAACCAGTCAGCGATAGTATGCTCAATCAGATTAGCAAAGCTGTTGATGTGTTCACTGGTGGCGTTTAGCGCCGGGATGTAGTTGTAGCTAGAACCACCGGCGTCGATAAAGTAGCGCTTGTTCTCGACGGCGATCTCTTCGAGCGTTTCTAGGCAATCGGATGAAAATCCGGGACAAAAGATGTCAACCGAGTTGATGCCCTGTGCAGGCAGCGCCTGAAGCGTTTTATCCGTATAGGGTTGCAGCCACTCAGCGCGACCGAAGCGCGACTGGAAAGTCGTCAGGTACTGTCCCTCTTCTAGCTCAAGCGACTCAGCGATCAAGCGGCTGGTTTTGTGGCATTGGCAGTGGTAGGGATCACCCTTGTCAAGATACATGCGTGGAACACCGTGGTAGGAGAGCAGCAGTAGTTCGCCTTGCCCATTACTTTCCCAGCTGCGCTGAATACTGCTTACACAGGCGTCGATGTAATCCGGGTTGTCGTGATACTTATTAATAAATCGAAACTCTGGCAGCCACCTTGTCTTGCTAAACTCGTTGGCGATAGCATCGAAGGTTGAGCCTGTGGTCGAGCCCGAGTATTGCGGATACAGAGGCAGCACCAGCAGTCTGTCGACGCCGGCGTCCTGCATTTCCCGGATCTTCTGCTCCAGCGATGGTTGCCCATAGCGCATCGCAAAATCAACCACGAGGCCGGTGTTCTCCAGGCGCTCGGAACCAAACAGCCGGCGCGCCAGTACCTTGCTCAACTCGTTTGCTTGAGCTTTGGTGTGGAACATTAACGGCGAGCCGACATCAGTCCATACTGAACGATAAAGCTCGGCAGAGGCTTTCGGGCGGATATTTAAGATAATTCCATTGAGAATAAACCACCAGACAAGCCTGGGGATTTCAACCACTCTTGGGTCGGAAAGAAATTGCTTCAGGTACTTCCGCAGTGCCTTTTTAGTCGGCGCGTCTGGCGTTCCAAGGTTGCTAATTAGAACCCCGACTTTGGGTGGGCGTTTGTGGTCGTAGTCCGACTGACCGCGATAGCGCATGGCAACTCCAGCGAGCTTGGTGAAGGCTCCCTAGTGTACATTAAACGCCAGTTGAAGGTAATCAGCGACCTTGTGTCGCAGTAAAGCTCTTTGGGTGAAAGTCAGTAAGCCGGCGGCGATATTGCTTCTACTGTCCCGGGGCTGCGCGATTCAACTCGCCGGAGCTCATCATGTAGTGGCTGAACTCGTTAGCAGTCATCGGTTTGCCGTAGTAGTAGCCCTGTCCACGGTCACAACCTGCGCGAGTCAGGAAGTTTAATTGATCGCTCTCTTCTATACCTTCGGCGATAACTTCGACGCCGAGTTCGTGTGCCATGGTGATAACGGAGCGAGCGATCGCGGCATCCCTTCTGTCTTCAGGTAGATCCGAGACGAAGGCCTTGTCGAGTTTCAGATAATTGATAGGGAATCGCTTGAGGTAGGCCAGCGACGAATAGCCGGTGCCAAAATCGTCGATAGAGAGTTTTAGTCCCAGCGATTTCAGCGCATTCAGCTTCTCAACGACGTCGCCCTCGGTTTCCATCAGCGTACTTTCGGTGATTTCGAGTGTGAGTTTTTCGTTCTCAATACCGCTGCAGTTGAGCACGTTTTCGACGTCGCTCAGTAAGTTGATCTGGTGGAACTGAACGCCCGACAAGTTAACGGAAACACTGATCGATATGCCGAGCTCCTGGGTCCATTTAAGCTGTTGGAAGCAGGCGCTACGCAGTACCCATTTGCCGATCGGCATAATGAGACCTGACTCTTCGGCAATAGTGATAAAGTCCGCGGGATTGACCATGCCGATACCGGGTCGGCGCCAGCGTAGAAGGGACTCAACGCCAATGATCTCATTGGTGCGCAGATTGATAATTGGCTGGTAGGCAAGCTCAAACTCATCGTTGTCGATGGCTTGCTCAAGAGCCTCGAGCATATCCATTTTATCTTTGGCGCGCGTTTCAATACTCTCGTTGAAGAACTGATATTGTGCACGGCCCGTGCGCTTGGCCTCGTACAGGGCAAGGTCGGCTTTTCGCAATAGCCCCTCGGCCTGATCTGCGTCCTTGGGGAAGAACGAAACGCCAATACTCGTCCCCGTCTTGATGGGTTGATCCTGAATGTAGACAGATCGATTGAACAGCGACAGAATTTTTTTGCAGAACACCGCGGTGTAGTTTTCGGAGCGAACGTCGCAGAGAATAATTGCGAATTCGTCGCCGCCGAGCCGTATAACGGTGTCGGTAGAGCGGCAGGCGTTATTGAGCTCATTGGCAAAGTACTTCAGAAGCTTGTCGCCCATTTCGTGGCCAAGGCTATCGTTGATATCCTTGAAGTGATCGATATCCATCAAGATGAGCCCGACACTGGTGCCAGTATTTTTCGCGCGCTCGAAGGCTTCGGCCAATTTGAGGTGGAACAGCGCCCGATTGCCGATACCCGTCAGGCTATCGTAGTGAGCAAGTTTTTTCAGCTCCTGATTGTGCGCGACGGTTGTTTGTTGCCATTTGCGAACAACATGCACCACATAACTCCAGATCGCTATCATCAACGCGAGCTGGCTGGTCAAAGCAATTGTGGTTCGCTTCAGGCGTGTTTTCAGCGTCTCGATGGATTCGGTTGATTCCTTGGTCAGGGTTGCGCGTAGGGTCAGCGACTGCTGCTCCTGGCCGATTTTTTTCTCCTGATACTTGTCTGAGGCAAGCAGCGAAAACGCACCGGCCTGATCACCGGTGGCAATGCGGCGAAAAATTTCACGCTCTGTTTCAACAATATTGATCAAGCCCGTACGAATCTGAGCTGCGAGCGGCAGGTCTATCGATTCGCTGACACCATTCAGGCTTTCCTGGAGCTTTAACAAACTATTTTCATAGTTGTTGCGCCATTGGCTCTCTCCGCTTGTGATGGCGAATTCGACGGCCGCACTCATGGCTTCTTGATGTATCTCGAGTGAGTCGTTGAGCTGATGAAGCTGTAAACTTCTGGCGATACTTTTATCCGCAACCTCACTGGTTCGCTGCGCGTTAAAAATGCCGGTAAGAATCAGCACAATACTGATCAGCACGGAGATTGAAATGGTGAGGTAGACGGCCAGATTGTATCGACTGCCGGCTGAGCCTGCAGTTTTACCCACAGATATGGGTGAGCGCCTCTCCTGAGGCACCAGATGTTGCTCACTATGGCGATAGTCGCGTTTTCTGGATTTAAACAGCATTTATTGATGACCGGCGTAGCCGGATAGACGTCCTTTTATTACAACTGGTTTGTATTGACCGAACCCCGTTCTCTTTTATGCCACGGCATCGCACCGACCGCTTTTTGGCGGGTCGGTACAATAATTGGTAGACGGCCAGTTAGTTTTACTGATCTAAATTCAGTATAGTTTTCATCGCAGTTTGCTCCATTCAGGCAGACGCGGTCCGCGCTGGTAATGTGAACTGGTGCAAATTATTGGTTGAAAAATGTTCAATTCGTCTCGCTTGCTGGCTGCGGTGCCACCCCTGTCTGTTAAGCGGTTCACAGTTAATGGAATGACAGGCTGTAAAGAAGAGGTCGATGCGCTGTGACGCAGAAGAAGGTCGAAAGATTTGGTCCCTGGTCCAGACTGGACAGGCGCTTGGCGTATGAGAATTCCTGGATCAATGTTTATCACGACGAGGTCATCGATCCAGGTGGCGAGCCGGGCGTCTACGGCGTTGTATCGTTCAAGCACCGCGCTATCGGGGTGCTCGCGATCGATGACGCAGAAAATCTGCTCACGGTGAGCCAATATCGCTATCCGCTTAAGAAGGTCAGCCTTGAAATACCCGAGGGTGGAGCCTCACCCGGCGAGGATCCTCTGGAGGCGGCGAAGCGAGAGCTACGCGAGGAAACCGGTTATGTCGCATCGCAGTGGAAACTGTTGCTCGAAATGGACCTCTCCAATTCTGTCACTGACGACAGTGCCTTGATTTTCCTGGCCACAGGCTTGTCGGACACGGGTATGTCCAGTCTGGAAACGACGGAGTCAGATTTGAGCTTGTCGAAGCACTCGCTGCTGGCAATGAAGCGCCTTATCGCGGCGGGCGAAATTACCGATGCGATCACCGTCGCAGCAGTGCTCGCCTATGAGGGCCTGCACCTGAGCGTTGAATGACTATGCGCACGGCATTGATTACAGCGGAGGGTTTGCAAGCCTTGAAGGAGGAGCTTGATCACTTGTGGCGAGTTGAACGTCGGGAAGTGACCAAAAAGGTAGCCTGGGCTGCAAGTTTGGGCGATCGCAGCGAGAACGCTGACTACCAGTACAATAAAAAGCGCCTGCGGGAAATTGATCGTCGAGTCCGGTATCTGCGCAAGCGTCTCGAGGAGTTGACTGTTGTTGAATACTCGCCTGAGCAAGACGGCAAGGTTTTCTTTGGTGCGAATGTGACGGTTGAAAACGATAGTGGGGAAACGCGTTCGTTTAGGATCGTGGGCTATGACGAAATATTTTCACGCAAGGATGTCATATCAATCGACTCACCGATGGCTCGCGCTTTGTTGGGAAAGGAAGTCGACGAAGAAGCTACTGTCGTGGTTGACCGGGTACCTGCGGTCTGGGCTGTCACTGAAATCCGTTACAATAAGGCGTGAGTTGCGCAGCAGCTGGTAGGCCATCTATCGTTGGCAGCTAGTCTGATAATGAGCGCTGGCCATAAAAACACAAGCCGTTATAACCGAACACGATGAGAATTTTTTAAATGAGACTTTCACGCTTAATGGTTAAGTCGCTGTGCCTTTCTATCGTCCTTGGGGCTGCGTCGGCCCATCTTGCAGCCGAGCGGCACACGCCCCTTGGCATGAGTAGCGAGCCGATTGTTGAAGCAGGGAGTGTGGAGATTCCACCCGGTCTAGCGGGGTTTAGTCTCTCCGGCCCGATGGTACAAGGTGGTTTGCTTTTGGGTAAGGCGTCCCCCGGCGATCAGGTGTACAGTGATTCGACAGAGGTGCTGGTTGATGCTG
>CAZDEW010000074.1:15980-16231 GCA_964504585.1 uncultured Pseudomonadales bacterium
CAATTTTGTGATCGGGCTCGATCGTGATGAACCGTTACAAAAGAAGCTCGTCGTGGTGCGCAATGAGTTGCGGCATACCCTCGCTCTGGATATTGCAAGGCGCACTTACGAAATCCAGCGTATTGAGGGCGTGGCGCAGAAGTATGTGAGCCCAGCTCCGGAGCAGGTGGCGCGCAGTCGGCGCGATGTTCAGCGCGTTGTTGAGGCGCGGGCAAGACTCGACACGCGGCTCGATTTCGCGTCAGATTTTA
>CAZDEW010000075.1:0-16130 GCA_964504585.1 uncultured Pseudomonadales bacterium
GGTGTTGGCTGTCCCCAGGTCAATTGACAGGTCATTCGAAAACAGACCTCTTATATTTTTGAAAAATTGCATCTGAAATTCCTGATGGCCGCACAACTGGGCGACCGACTAGATGGCCCGCTTCACCCAAGTAAAACCGCACATCACTGCCCCTCTTAGGAATTGCTAATGATGCGCCGTAAATTCTAGAAAATACGGGAAATATTGTTTGAACTCTAGCAATCGATGGGATTCAGAGCAAGGAGGAAATGTGGTAACTTAGCGCCGCAAAAATGGCGCCACTAAAACCCCGAAGCGGCAGCGGTTTGCACTAGTGCCGGTGGCGATGAAAGACGTAAAATTCGTCCTCCAGCCAAATGCCCTGCAGTCCCCCAATTGGGATTCAGCTATCGTTCCAGAGACAGGCTTATAGCAATGAGTATTACCCCCGAAGAAGTCAGCAAAACTGCAAAGCTGGCACGTCTGAGTGTTGAAGGCGATGAAGCCATTGAAGTTGCCGAGCGTATCAGCGCCATTCTCGAACTCGTCGAGCAGATGCAGGCCACCGACACGGAAAATGTGGAACCTATGGCAAATCCACACGACGCCGTACAAATTTTACGCAAAGACAGTCGAGACGATTCAGTGGATCTCGTTGCACAGAGAGATGCTTTTCTGGACATCGCACCCGAGACGCAGGAAGGGCTATTTCTGGTGCCCAAAGTTATCGAATAACCGCGCCGGCCACAGTACCGATTGAGCTTTGAAGCAGTGCAGCTAAAGCACGGTAACCAACGCACCTCAACTACAGCACCGCAACTACAGCATCACATAAGCCATACCGCTAACACCCTATGAAAGAACTTCACCATCAGTCTATCTCCGAGCTCAGACAGGGGCTAGACGCCAAAACCGTCAGCTCGAGAGAGCTGACCTCGCACTTCCTGACTCGCATCAAACAGTTCGATGGCGAACTGAATAGCTTTGTTACGGTTAATGAAGAGGGGGCGCTTGCCGCCGCAGATCTTGCGGACCAGTCCATCGCCCGTGGCGAACAGCGCGGTCTACTGGGTATCCCCTTCGCCCATAAAGATATTTTTTGCACCCGCGGCATCAAGACGAGCTGCGGCTCCAAAATGCTGGACAACTTTGTCCCGCCATACGATGCGACGGTGGTGAGCAAAATCGCCCTTGAGGGCGGCGTCCACCTGGGTAAAACCAATATGGATGAATTTGCCATGGGTTCATCCAATGAAACAAGCTACTTTGGTGAAGTCCGCAATCCCTGGGACAAGCAAACCGTGCCGGGCGGCTCATCGGGAGGCTCTGCCGCTGCAGTCGCAGCCCGACTGGGTGTGTTCGCGACTGGAACCGATACCGGTGGATCGATCAGGCAGCCTGCAGCCCTGTGCGGTATCACAGGACTCAAGCCGACTTACGGCAGAGTCAGTCGCTACGGCATGATCGCCTTTGCCTCCAGTCTGGATCAGGCAGGCCCCATGACTCGAAGCGCTGAAGATGCCGCACACGTTCTCAATGCGATGGCCGGACATGACCCGCTGGATTCCACCTCAAGCGAGCGCGAGACTGAGGATTACAGCGCTGATCTGGAAAAGCCGCTTGAAGGTTTGAGAGTTGGCTTACCTCGAGAATACTTTGACTCGAGGCTCGATACTAAAATGGCCGAGAAAGTTCAGGAAGCATTGGCTGAGCTTGAAAAACAGGGCGCCACGCTGATTGAGATCGACCTTCCCAACTCAGGGCTTTCGGTTCCCGCCTACTACGTTATTGCACCTGCTGAGGCATCCTCTAATCTGTCGCGGTTTGACGGCGTACGCTATGGGCATCGCTGTGAGGATCCGCAAGATCTAATGGACCTCTATGTTCGAACCAGGAACGAAGGATTCGGCGCCGAAGTGAAACGCCGCATCCTCGTCGGCACGTACGCGCTTTCCGCAGGCTATTACGACGCCTACTATCGCAAGGCACAGCAAATTCGCCGTCTGATTCAGCAAGATTTTATCGAGGCATTCAAGCAGGTCGACGTTATTGCCGGCCCCACCTCACCATCGCCCGCTTTTAAATTTGGTGAAAAGCAAACCGATCCGGTTGCGATGTATCTGGAAGACATCTACACCATCGCAGTCAACCTCGCAGGCCTGCCGGGAATGTCAGTACCCGCGGGCACAATCAATGATATGCCAGTGGGCTTGCAGCTGGTTGGCAACTACTTTGATGAGGCGCGACTACTCAACGTAGCTCATCGCTTTCAGGTCGCCACCGACTGGCACGAACAGAATCCGGCTGGCTACTGAGATAGCCCTAACAGTAAAGATAGCACCCGCAGCAAACCGTCAACCGCTAAGAGTATTTGAAAACCATGGCCTGGGAAGCAGTGATCGGACTCGAGATACACGTCCAGCTCAATACAGCAACTAAAATATTCAGCGCCTCGCCTGCCAGTTTTGGCGGCATCGCGAACACGCACACTAACGCCGTCGATCTGGCGATGCCAGGATCGCTGCCGGTGGCCAATGAGCAGGCCTTTTATAACGCCATAAAATTTGGCCTGGCAGTGAACGCCGAGATTGGAAAGCGCTCTGTATTCGAGCGCAAAAATTATTTTTATCCGGATCTACCCAAGGGTTACCAAACCACGCAACTGGAAAAACCCATTGTGGGCGCCGGTCATCTCGACATTAGCACCAGCGACCCTAAGGAGGGACAGGGTGAACTCAAGCGCGTGCGCATTCACCATGCCCACCTGGAAGAAGACGCTGGTAAATCACTGCACGAAGACTTTCAGGGCAAGTCCGGCATTGACCTTAATCGCGCTGGGACACCGCTCATTGAAATCGTCACCGAACCGGATATGCGCTCTGCTGAAGAGGCAGTGGCTTTTTTCAAAAAGATTCACGCCATCGTCACCTATCTCGGGATCTGCGACGGCGATATGTCACAGGGTTCACTGCGTTGTGACGCCAATGTTTCGATTCGCCCAAAAGGCGATGAAAAACTGGGCACCCGCACGGAAACCAAGAACCTCAACTCTTTTCGCTTTATTGAGCGCGCGATCAACGTTGAAATTGCCAGACAAATCGACCTGATCGAAGACGGCGGCGAGGTCACGCAGGAAACGCGGCTGTATGACAGTGACAAGAATGAAACTCGCAGCATGCGCAGCAAAGAAGAGGCGAACGACTACCGCTACTTCCCCTGTCCGGACCTGCTTCCCGTCGAGATTGACGATGACACTGTCTCTCAGCTACGCAGCGAAATGCCTGAGCTTCCCGACGACAGGCGCCAGCGCTTTGTCAGCGACTATGGGCTCTCGTTCTACGATGCGCATGTGTTGACTGAAGAGCGTGACATCGCCGATTATTTTGAAGCCACTGCAAGCGCCAGCAATAACCCCAAGGGTGCTGCCAACTGGGTCATGGGAGAGCTCATGGGCCTGCTCAACAAGCGCGACATCGGCATCGGTGATGCACCGATTACGCCAGAGCAGCTATCGGGTCTCATTCAAAAAATCGATGACAAAACCATCTCCGGAAAAATTGGCAAGCAGGTTTTCGAAGCCATTTGCGAGGGAGCAGCGTCGGCCGAAGCTGTTATTGAGGCGCAGGGCTTAAAACAGGTTTCAGATACCGGTGCGCTAAACGCAATGATTGATGAAGTTATCAGCAATAGCACGGCACAGGTTGAGCAATACCGCAGCAGCCCCGAAGACAAACAGAAAAAACTGATTGGCTACTTCGTTGGACAGGTCATGAAGCTCTCGAAAGGTCAGGCCAATCCCGCCGAGGTGAACCGGCTGCTTGCAGAGAAACTCAAATAAATTTTTATCTCCCTTTAAGTTAACGAGACTGGCATGGCACTCAAGAAAGACAAAGAAAAAGTAATCGACCCGGTATGGAGCGAAGAACGCGTTCGCGCCTTTCTCAGCATCGAGCCGCCCGCAGGGGAAAACCCTGACTTCCACCGGCTCCTCAAGGCCTATCAAAGCATGCGCGACTCGGACTTTGCGCTGTTCGTGCAGTTTTTCAAAGACAGCGGCGGAGACATCGACGCTAAAAACCGTCACGGACAGACAGTTACAGAAATCATCTCCCAGCACAAACTCGGCACCCCATACCTCAACGCGCTTAAACAGTAGTTTTTGCTCGCGTAGGGCGCAGCGACCCAAGCCTGAGCCTGTTACTGCGACACACAGGACCGAGAAAAATATCCGGGCGCGCAAAGCAGCCCGCTGAAGCTAGCGATTTGGCGCGGCGCCCATCAAAGCTGCTTAGTCTGGGTTAGCGCGACTAGACGTATAAGAAAACGTCGTTCACCGCAACAGCGGCCAACCACAGACCACACAGCGAAACGCGCACCGTCATGTCCAACATAATTTTTGAGTTCGTTTTACCCGCAGTACTCTTCCTGATGATGTTCACGATGGGGCTTTCGCTGACTCTGGCTGATTTTCAGCGCGTGTTTAAGTTTCCGAAGGCGGTTGGACTCGGCCTGTTTAATCAGCTACTGGTACTGCCCTGTGTGGCCTTTTCGCTGGTCGCAATTTTTGATCTGGCACCGGAGCTCGCAATCGGCATGATGATTCTATCCGCCTGCCCGGGTGGCATCGTCTCGAATGCGATCTCCTACTTTGGCAAAGCCGACGTTGCACTTTCAATTAGCCTGACCGCTATTGTCAGTCTGATTGCGCTGATCACCATGCCCACGATCACAGCATTTGCGGTGTCTCACTTCGGCGCATCGGACTCTATGGGCCCCTTCCCCTATCTCACCCTGATGACCACACTGATGCTAATCACTGTCATCCCCGTCAGCTCAGGTATGTTGCTGCGCGCACAGCTGCCGTCATTCGCCGAGCGCGCACTACCGCTACTCGACAAGGTCACGGGCTTATTATTCCTTGGCGTTGTTTGCGCTGCGGTGATTAACACCTGGGATGAGGCCATTGCCAACCTCCCTGCACTAGGGCTGGTTCTCGTGAGCCTGGGTATGATCCTGCTGCTTTGGGGCGTAGGCACCTCAAAGCTTTTTGGGCTGCCAGCAAAATCCGGGGCTACGATCGCATTTGAAACATCAATACAGAACGTAGCCACTGCTATTTTGATTGGCGGGACCGTACTGCAGAACCCCGGCTACTACCTCCCCGCTGCCCTGTACGGAATCATTATGTACATACCTGCAGGGATATTGGTTTTCTATATGCGGCGACGGTTTTCAGACAGCGAGCTATAAGCGCCCTAGCTGCATAGCCAGCAACCCCTTTCCGGATAAAATTCGGCGATAAAAGTTACTAGCACCCCTTTCTCGTAACCTATTGGCACGGCAGCGAGATCGTGCCATTTATTCCGGCGTATCATCCCCTGTCTTCCGCACCGCTTCGCATCTGCAAGCACTCGCACTTTGCGGGCTACCATCAAAGTAGGTTATGACTCGAAACACACAGACCCCCGTACTCATTGCAGCCGGCCAATTTACCGACCGCAACAACGAACTCCCACCGATGCAATTGATCGCAAAAGCCTGTGAGCAGGCGGCTGCGGACAGTGGCACGACTCGATTACTCGACAGTGTGCAGGATCTGGCTATGGCAGGCTTCACCGTCGATGCACCTCAGGCTAAGACACCGATATCGCGCGGCTTCAAGAATCCGCCCAAGACACTGGCGAACCAGCTTGGCATCAATCCCCAGCGGCTTTACTACTGTGGACCAGGAGGCAACACGCCTCAGTATCTGGTCAATCGCTTCGCCGGGCGCATCGCCCGTGGCGAGTCTGAAACGGTTTTACTGGCAGGCGGCGAATCGTTGGCGACCATGTTCAAGCGCTTTAATCGCCTCTACAAATGGTTATTCGCAGCCTCAGACTGGAAAGACAAACCGGGCGGCGAGCCGGAACTACTCGGCTCCTACCGCGAATCGAACAGCGATTACGAAACGCGCCACGGTCTTGACCTTCCTTCCACCGTCTATCCGCTGTTTGAAAATGCCTTGCGTCATCACTATGGCAGAAGTATCGAAGAGCATCGGCAGGCTATCGGCACGCTGTTTTCGAAACTCACCCAGGTGGCTGATGATAACCCCTATGCCTGGTTCAGAGAGGCCAGAAGCTGGGACAAGCTGACTCAAGCCACGAGCAATAATCGCATGGTTAGCTTCCCGTACACCAAACTGTTGAATTCCATGATTTTTGTCAATCAAGCGGCTGCGGTCATCATGACATCAACCGAGAAGGCCAAATCACTGGGCATTCCCGAGGAGCAATGGGTTTACCTTCACGGCTGTGCCGATGCAAATGACATCTGGAATATCTCCGAGCGGGTTAACTTTCACTCCTCCCCGGCAATTAAACACTGCGGCGAGAAGTCGCTTGAAATGGCGGGAATAAGCATCGACGAGGTCAAGCACTTCGACCTCTACAGCTGCTTTCCCTCGGCCGTACAGGTCGGCTGCGACGCACTTGGAATCCCCCACGACGACAAGCGGGGCTTGTCTCTCACCGGTGGCCTTCCCTATTTTGGCGGCCCGGGCAACAACTACTCCATGCACGGCATTGTCGATATGCTACATCGACTGCGGCAACATCCCGGCGAATATGGCCTGCTGAATGCAAACGGATGGTTTCTAACAAAACATTCCATGGGCATATACTCTACCGCCCCAAGCGAACGTAGCTATGCCCAACTAGGTACTGAAGAAACTCAGGAGATTGCAAGCGATAAAAAAGTTTCAGTCACTGAGTCGCCGACAGCTCTGGGAACCATCGAGACCTACACTGTCAACTTTGATAAAAATAATCAGCCAGAAAAAGGCTTTATCATAGGCCGAGATGAAAACGGCGAGCGATTTATCGCGAATACGCCAAAAGATCAGTCACTGCTAAAGGAGTTGTGTGAGAAAGATGGCGCAATCGGCCGCAAGGGGTCGATTGCGCGAAAAGGAAAGCTGAATCTGTTTACGCCAGAATAGGTCTCGAGCCCGCTTTAGCGGGCTCACCCTGTTAACAGCCTAGATCTGCGATAGATTGAGCGTCGGCATTGGGGAAGCAATTGCCCGTAGGCGTTGCAACCGGCACGTAGCGTTGAAGATTTGGATCGCGCAATCCCGTTTCAAGAAACGCTGTCAGATCGCTCATTTCGGCACTGGTCAAACCGAGAGGAACGAAGCGGCTGTCTAGCTGCGAAGTGGGAATTGGTTTTTGGCGAACCCCGGCGTTCTTGTAGGCGATGACATCAGCAACTGAAGAGAACGATGCGCCGTGCCCAAAGACTTCGGTATCGGCCAGATTATACAGCTGCGGCACTTTAAACTTAAAATCGTCGGCAGGGTCTGTGGTAAAACCGCCACGACCTTTTGAGGTAGCAAGATCAACCGTGCCGTGAATTGCCGGATCGTTAACATCAAAGTCAGCGAAGCCGATTGCAAAAAACATTTCATCTTCAGTGGCACCAACGGGCGAGCTTAATGCCGGGCCGGTGTGGCAAGCCACGCAGCCTGCCTCGCCAAAGAACAGTAGCGCACCGCGCAACTCGTTCGGCGCCATGGCATCCTCATCACCTTTAAGCCACAGCTGGAATGGGGCCTGGTTCGCGAGAATCGTTCGCTCATAGGCAGCGATAGCCTTGCTTGCCTCTTCCAACTCATCTGTGCTGACGGGGAATGCCGCCGAGAAGAGTGCCTGATACGTTAAGTCGGTTTGCAAAACCGAGTCGGTGTCAGTCTTCAGGCGATGCACCCCGGTTCCTGCAACGGCCTGGATTTCCAGCCCAGCAAGGTCGCGCGAGTTTTCAGCCTTTGGCGTTCCTGCGGCTTCCAGAATAAGCGGATCAATGCCCGCATTGATGAGCCCACCGACAACATTGCCAAACTGCCCGTTCCACAGCATAACCTCCTGGTAAGCGGTGTTCAGTACTGTCGGCGACGCTACAGGCTGTAGATCGGGTACAAGTGTTGGATCAGCCGATGCCGGATCAAAACCAGGAGCAAGTACGCGCCCCTCGCCAAACATACCAAAGCCGGAACCACCTTCACCGAATCCCTGCTTTACGCCCGCTTTAAAACCCGCGGCAACGTGGTGGCAGCTCGCACATGACCATGTCCCATTAGTTCCAGGGTTTACGCCTTCTGTGGCAAGACCAGTCTCGTGAAACAGCATCTGGCCCAGAGCAACTTTCTCGGCGGTAATGGGGTTGTTGGGGTCCTGCGGAATACTGGCGAAGTCAGTCTCGTCAGGCAAGATGAACGCCTCAAGTCCCGCCCCGTTTGAGGCGGCGATCACCGCGGTTTCAAGTTCCGCCGATAGGCGCTCGGTTTCAGTAGTATCGTTGCTGTCGCCACAAGCCGACAAAAGGCTGCCCAACGCAGCCACGAGAAAAATCTGTCCCTTCATCATGCGAACTTGCCACCCTGTCTTTTTCGTGTTTCGATCCAGAAAGCAATTGTTTGCTTTCTACTCCATCAAAAAAGTATAGATGTCCTGCTATCGCAAGCATTCTGGCTACAGGCAAGCGCTTGTCTCGATCTGATATAACGTGACGGCTATCGCATTTTAAAGTGCGGACTTCCCGGCTGGCCACCCATCATAGAGTTGGAAAACCCGATTCTAATGAACGAGACCTTTACTGAACTCAAATCCACCGCTAGCTTCGCTCCAGTCGACAACGATCCTGTCACCCGCAACGAACTCACCGGCCAGTAGCTGCTGCGCCAAAGGATTCTCTATTTGCTGCTGGATTGCGCGTTTTAGAGGTCTGGCGCCGTATACCGGATCGAATCCCGTTTCGCCAAGCTTGAGCAGGGCCTGGTCAGACACTTCGAGTGTGAGCTCCTGCTCATCAAGGCGCTTGCCCAACAAGTCAATCTGGATGCGAGCTATCGCGGTAACATGCTGCTGGGCTAGCGGGTGAAAGACAACGGATTCATCGACACGATTGATAAACTCGGGCCTGAAATGTTTACCCACAACGGTCATCACAGCCTGCTTGATCGCAGCGTGCTGGGCAGCCGCATCTTCCGAGGCGTGCTCCTTGGTCATATCCTGAATCAGATCGGAACCAAGATTAGACGTCATGACTATCACGGTATTTTTGAAGTCCACGGTCCGCCCCTGACTGTCAGTCAATCGGCCATCATCAAGGACCTGCAGCAGGATGTTGAATACATCCGGGTGAGCTTTCTCGATCTCGTCGAGCAGCAACAGAGAATAGGGGCGACGCCGGATGGCCTCCGTCAGATAGCCCCCCTCGTCATAGCCAACATAGCCTGGCGGCGCACCTATTAAGCGCGCAACCGAGTGCTTTTCCATATACTCGGACATATCGAGCCTGACCATTGCCTGCTCGGAATCAAACAAAAACTCCGAGAGCGACTTGCACAGCTCGGTTTTACCGACACCGGTCGGTCCCAGGAATAAAAAGCTGGCATTGGGCTTGTTGGGGTCAGAAAGCCCCGCCCGTGCGCGCCGCACTGCATCGGCTACTGCGTTAACTGCCTGATTCTGTCCGACAACCCGCGCATGCAATGTCTCTTCCATCACCAGCAGTTTATCTCTCTCACCCTCTAGCATCTTGCTCACAGGGATGCCCGTCCATCGAGCCACAACTTCTGCGACTTCACCGTCGGTAACTCGATTCCTCAGCAGAGTCATCTCGGATTCCTCGCCCGGGAGCTGCTCCTCGAGCTGCTTTTCTAACGCGGGAATCGTGCCGTATTGCAGCTCCGACATCTTTTGCAAGTCACCGCTGCGTCCGGCTGCCTCAAGTTGAAGACGCGCCTGCTCAAGCTCTGCCTTGATTTGCTGATCCCCCTGCACGGTTGCCTTCTCTGCCAGCCAGACTTCTTCAAGGCTGGCCATCTCCAGCTCCGCCTCCTTGATGTCTGCTTCGAGCAATCGCAGCTGTTCGCGAGCGGCAGGGTCTTCGTCTTTCTTGACCGCCTCACGCTGAATCTTGAGCTGGATCAATCGGCGCTCAAGCTTATCCATCACTTCAGGCTTGGAATCGATCTCCATACGGATTCGGCTCGCGGCCTCATCGATCAGATCTATTGCTTTGTCTGGCAACTGGCGGTCGGCAATGTAGCGCTGGGACAGCTGCGCAGCTGCGATAATGGCGGAATCAGTAATCGCCACACCGTGATGCACTTCATAGCGCTCCTTAAGACCGCGCAGAATAGCGATTGTGTCCTCTTCAGACGGCTCTCCGACCAACACCTTCTGAAAGCGCCTTTCGAGTGCCGCGTCTTTTTCGATATATTGACGATATTCGTCAAGCGTGGTCGCACCGACGCAATGTAACTCTCCACGCGACAGCGCTGGCTTTAACATATTGCCGGCATCCATCGAGCCCTCGGCTTTCCCGGCGCCGACCATGGTGTGCAGTTCGTCGATAAAAAGTATGACCTGCCCATCCTGAGCGGACAGTTCCTTGAGCAAGGCTTTTAAACGCTCTTCAAAATCGCCGCGAAACTTTGCCCCCGCGAGCAATGCAGCGAGATCAAGGCTAAGCAGCTTCTTATCTTTTAATCCTTCAGGGACTTCTTTGTTAACAATACGCTGCGCCAAGCCCTCCGCGATCGCAGTTTTGCCGACGCCAGGCTCACCAATCAACACTGGATTATTCTTGGTGCGACGCTGCAGCACCTGAATAGTTCGACGGATCTCGTCGTCGCGACCAATCACAGGATCCAGATCGCCTGCCTCTGCTCTGGCGGTTAGGTCAACAGTATATTTCTCAATCGCATCGCGACTTTCCTCTGCATTTGCCGTATCCACCGTTGAACCTCCTCGCGCACTGGCGATTGCCTTTTTGACGTTTTGCTCGGAATAACCCGCTTTAACGAGATCGTTAGATTCCTCCTGATCGAGCGAATAAAACGCCTGCAAAACCGACTCCGTCGCAATGTATTCGTCTCCCTGCTCTTGGGAAACCTTGTCAGCAAGATTCAGCAGTCTTACTGAACCTGGCGCCAACCCTGCCTCTCCCGTCGACTTGCCAAGCTTCGCCAGACCGCCAAGGCGTGAATTTAATTGCGACTTTAAGGCCTGAATATCACCCGGCGCGGCAGCCAGCACCCTTGTTGTTACGCCACCGGCTTGCTCCAGCATAGCCAGCAGAATGTGTAGCGGCTCTATCGCCGCATGATCATTTCTTATCGCCAGCGATTGCGCGTCAGCAAGTACAGCTTGCAAGCCGTTTGTCAGCTTATCTAAACGCATAGCATGAAACCCTCCGATCAGTTAACGGCCTGCTCCAGTCAAACAACAAGGAGCAGCGCCTACTGACTATAAAGGTTGGGATAAACGGCGGGATTTCAAGTACTCGGTGGCGCTCGAGTTAATTCGTGTGCATGCGGTCGATTTTTTAACCGCCAATCGCTGATATCACAGCGTCGTAATCAGCAGGCGGGTCCGATTCGAAGGACACAGACCTGCCGCCATCGGGGTGGGAAAAACTGAGACTCGCAGCATGCAAAGCCTGCCGCTTGAATGTCGAGAGCACGTCGTTCTGCGTTTCAGAAATACCAGCAGGCCGGCGATACTGACCTCGATAAACTGGATCTCCAAGCAATGGAAAACCGAGATGAGCCAGATGCACACGTATCTGATGCGTCCGGCCAGTTTCCAACGAGACGTCAATCTCGGTAAAAGCCGAAAACTTTTGCCTGACCCTGTAATGGGTTACTGCCGGTTTGGCTGAGAGGTCGGTAGCCGGCCGCACGGCCATTTTAATTCGCTGGGTAGGATGCCTGCCGATGGGCGCATCGACGGTGCCACCGGCAATCATTTCCCCGCAGCAAATCGCGCGGTACTGACGTTTAACCGTGCGCACCTGCAACTGCTCTACCAGAGATTTGTGTGCGCGTAGAGTTTTGGCAACCACCATCAGCCCAGTCGTATCCTTGTCGAGCCGATGCACAATTCCTGCTCGGGGTAGCGCCTGATTGTCCGGCCAGGCCGCCAGCACAGCATTGGCCAGCGTTCCCTGTGGATTGCCAGCCGCGGGGTGCACGACGAGCCCGGCCTCCTTGTCGATGACGATCACCTCATCATCTTCATACACGATCTGTAACTCTGCCGCTTCTGCCTGCCACTCGTTAACCTCCCGGAGCTCGGCAGAAATAACCACCAACTGCCCGGGACTGACCGCAGTTCTGGGTTTGACCTGCTGGCTGTCGAGTGTCAGCTCTCCCGATTTAATCCATTTCTGCAGCTGTCCGCGCGAAAAATCCGGGAACATTTCCGCCGCAGCCTGATCTAAACGGGAGCCCGCGTGATGAAGCTCAACTTCAGCTTGCACTTGAATATTTTGCATAGGTCAATCAGCCTGTCGCAGACGATTGTTCGAGCTTGAGCGCCGCTGCGGCAGCCAATCAAGACAGCGCCGCGACGCACCAGAAAGGCGTCATAAGCCCAAACTCAAATAAATCGGAATATGGGATAATACCCGATGCTACGCTCTGATTGATCGTGCAGATACACAAAGTCTCACACATCGAAAACCAAGCGCCGACGGAAAATCTCGAGAGGTTTTTCTAGAGGACTTTGGAAGGCTTTTCAAGACGTTTTTAGAAGCGTTTTTTAGAAACGTTTTGCGAAAATAAGGCCCAGTGCTACGATCAGCCGCTTGCAATAGTCATAAACCCAGAGACGACGTCGCGATAGTATTGAATTATTGGAACAGACCCCAGTGAAACAGCTTACACACTATTTTTTAATCATTAGCCTTAGCCTGATTGCGACCGGCTGTAGTATTTTTGGCGACGATGATGAGCGAGAAAAAACCCGGGGATTAGCGGAGCAGGAACTTTACGAGCGAGCGCAAAAATTGCTCGACGACAAAATCTACGATATCGCCATTGAGAATCTGCAGCTACTGGAATCGCGGTTTCCATTTGGGCGCTACGCCACACAGTCGCAGCTCGAAATTATTTATGCGTATTATCAGGCCGGAGAGGAGGCTTCAGCAGTCGCGGCGGCAGAGCGCTTCCTGAGGTTGCACCCCAATCATCCACAGGCCGACTATGCGCTGTATATGAAGGCGCTGTCTAACTATTCACTGAAGCCAGGTTTGCTATCACGATTTGTCGAAACAGATTTTTCTGCGCGCGACATCAATCCCGTGAGAATTTCCTTTCGCGATTTTCAGCAGTTTTTGCGACTCTACCCGAACAGCATTTACGCCGCAGACGCACGGGTCCGCATGATTCACGCGAAACACGCGCTCGCGCGGCACGAAATGCATGTCGCCAACTATTACGTCACTCGGCGAGCTTATCAGGCAGCAATCAATCGAGCTCAAATTGTGATAAATGATTTTCAGGGCTCTGACTCAATGAGCGATGCGATTGCCATCATCGCCTATTGCTACCAGCAAATGGATCAACCTGAGCTCGCTGAACTACAGCTTAAGGTGCTCCGCGCCAACTACCCCGAGCACCAAACGCTCGACGGCAACGGCGATTTTATCTATTCAGATTATGACCAAAACCGGCGGTCAACCCTAAACCGGATATCGCTGGGCTTTATCGACGCACCAAGGGCGCCGCTATTCGACTCCAGAACCTGAGCCCCCCGCCGCTACAGAACAGAATTCAAGCAGAGCAGAGCTGGCTCGACTCGTGGATAGAAGTTTGCCGTCTAGAAAATTGCCCTGAAATAAATAATTCCGCTGAGGCAAAAAAGTAGAAAAACCCAGGCGAACAAATAGTTTCTGGCGGCCTGCTTGGCCTGATTCTTCTCGGCGTGGGTTCGTGGGGTTACGCCCTTGGCAAAGAAGACCACCAGAGCAGCCAGATTAACGCAGACGATATTGACCAGCAGAAGCAAGCCAGCACCTGTTGCCAGCTGCCAGCTTGCCTGATCCGGCAAAGACCCATCGACCGATGCTCCTACAACGCTCTGCCCAAACATCAAGCCCATGGTCGCTGCAGGGGGCAACAACGCTACCGCAACCATAACGCCTACCAAAACACTGGAGACTCCGGCAGTGAGGGACAGGGCGCCAGCCGCTCCCGAGGCCAATGCGAGAGCAATCGCCGCAGGACCTACATGGGTTCGTGAAAGCAACTCGAAGCTGTAGCTCTCGACATCAAGTACTACGCCGGTTAGTACAGACATCAATAGAACGACCAACATACCCCAGCCAAGGGTAACCGCTGCACGACGAACCAGCCGGGTATCGCCCAGAGTAACGCCAAGGGTAAGTGCGAGATTGGGCCCGAGTAAGGGCGCGATAACCATCGCTCCTATCACTACGGCCACGTTATTTTCGATCAGACCGATTGTCGCGACAATAGTCGAGAGGACAACCAATACGAAGTAGTCGGTGCTGGGATAAACACCACCCGACACGTCTGCGTAAAGGCTCTCTCGACTGACGCCGCGAAGCTTACCGCCCTTGCCATTATTGGGTTTTTTAGATTTTTTAGAGTGTGGCTTTAACAAACCATCCTTAAACGTCAGTAAGGCCTCGACATCCATTACACAGACGCTGCTTTCTATCTGCGCGCCAAGAATCGTCTGCAGCTTATCTAGCGTACTCTGCACCTGATGATCCGCGACAATGAGCCGCATGGTCTGCCGATCGCTTTCGTCCACCGGACCAAACCGTGGCTGCAGCAACTTTTCCTGCTCCGCGAGCTTGCTGATAGTTTCTGCGCTGCGAGCTGCCGCGACTATCTCAATATATTTCATAATCTCCCAGAAACAAAAGATCCGTGAGTCGAGCGCCAAAGTGTAATTACCTGGAGCTCGAAACAATCCCGATAGTTAGAACTGTATAAGCGTTCTCGAGGGCGGTAGAATCAACTTCACACACTACTTTACGCAGTTACGCGCACCACGCCATATACCCAACGACATCCAACACAGCCCAGCACGAGCAAATCGAGAAAGTGACCAGTATCCAATATATAGTTGGCGAGCGAAATAAGCGGCCGCTCGAATTATCCGGCAGCGTTGCGCTCGTTGGCAATAGCGATCAGCTACTGAATTGTGGTATCGGTGGCGAAATCGACGCTTTTGACCATGTGTTTCGATTTAATCTCTGCGATCTGCATAGCCAATACCATCAAGACGTGGGATCAAAAGTCGACTACTGCTTCTTTAGTCTCAATATCTCTACCCATAAATTCCCGCATACCCCGGCAGAGTACACACGGTTTGTAAAACTGTGCCGCAGCGCAAATATCATCTGCTACCCGGGAAACACGGCCAATGTCAGAAAGTTCAATCGCAAACCACTGCTTATGGCCATGCCGTTCGATCAGATAAACCCGACTTTCGTCAAACTGGTCGGCAGCGACGCCCCCCTCTTCAATACGAGCAATCACCCGAGAAACGGTATCAAGCTTCTGGCCTGTCTGCTGAGTGCTGGCGTAAAACCAACGCTTTTCGGCTTCGATCTTGAGAAGCGCGAGGCTAACAAACACTATTTTGATGATGAGATACAGCGAGAGCCCGAAGGGCCGGGTCACCGACCCAGCTGGGAGTATCGCTTGTTAATTGCGCTTGCTGACAGAGGGCTCATCAAGGTCGTTAAATAGCACCGCGCAGGGAATTGGCGAATTCGCAATTTATTCCAGGCAAAAAAAAGCCCCGCCAGGACGGGGCTTTTTAAACATTGAAACCAGCCAATGCTGATATCAATTACTTCACGCGACGCACTCTTGATGCGATACCCGCGATTCCCGCAAATAGCGCGGCGAGACCTGCCCAACCCATAACAGGTACTGCTTCTTCGGCAGGCGCACAGGCATCACCCAATGAGTTCGCCGGCAGCGTTCCCGGAATCACCCAGCCTGCGGTCCAGTTTGCCGCACAGCTCTCAACTGCACCAACGAAGCTGGTCGCGACGAAGGCGGCCGGCAGCGATGCGGTTGGCGTAGCGCCATTCTCGTTGGCACCATTCACCACACCGTCAAGCGTTGATGAACCGGAGGCAATGGCTGGCCCGGCAACAGCAGGTGCGTCTACCGTGAACCCGGTTGAGCAATCAGCAAATATGCCGTCGACAACTGACGTATTCAGATAGAGTGGTGAAGCCGCCGAGAGACCTGAGTCGATACACTCTCCCTGAGGGAAGACAATCGTTGCGTTAAAAATATCAAGCGAGGTTTCGTCACGAAGACGGAAACCGCG
>CAZDEW010000076.1:0-5790 GCA_964504585.1 uncultured Pseudomonadales bacterium
GCGAAGCAGCCCGTAGGGGACGAAGATCCCTAAGGATCTTCGGATCAATCCACTCAACTCCAAACCCTCGGATAATCATCAGCTACAAACGCACACCTCCGAAGTCCCCCCGTTTTTCAGGGGCGGCCTTTTTATTTGGGCCAACAAAGTTGACTTGGTTCCTGTAACGGTTCGATCACAAATTGCGGATGAGCAATTTGCATGAGCGCTTTTTGCGAGCCCGGAGGGTTGAAGCGGCCCTTAGGCCGTTTCAATAAAAATCACCACAGTGATTTTTAAAGACGCGAAGCAGCCCGTAGGGGACGAAGATCCCTAAGGATCTTCGGATCAATCCACTCGGTTCTACTTGCCCGAAGATTAACTCCCTTACAAACCCCACCTCGTCGTAAAACCTTTTACCCAATGTTATTCCATGCAGCCGCAGGCATTTCCTGCCCAATTAAAATCTCCAAAACATAAATAAAAAACCAGTCATTCATCGCGCAAACCTTTCTCACCCACTCTTTTTAACTGTAAAAATAAAAATCATGGGCGCGCTAAATGGTTATCGCTGCAACGATTATTTCTTGTCAACCCACAAGCAATAAATTTAATTATTTTATTTCTTTCCCACTTACCGTATGGTCGCGCCCCTCGTCGCATTTATCGGTTTAGCGGAATGACAATTCTAAAAACGATCACACAGTCAGATTTTGAAAAACTCAATATCGTCGACCAGGCTCAGTACGCACTAGCAACACTTGGTTTGCAGACCAATCGCTTTTACTCGGCCGCTGCATTAATCATTATGAATGAGATGCATCGCTGTAAGGATACGCCTGCCTACTTCCTGCTGCACGGCGACGTCGGTGATGGCAAGAGTTTTTTTGCTAACGCAGTCAGCCAGCTTGCAACGATGTCGAAGGGCAAACCTGGCGTCATGCTTGGTTATGTCTGCCATCCAGATACCACCAAAGATCACCTCAAGTCCGACAGCCATGACACCACCATCTCGTTTTTGAAAGGCTATAACCCAAAGGGCGGCTTATTGAGCGACGAAGAGAAGCTATCGCAATTGCAGCGAGAGCTGGATCTGAAAGATGCCTACATCGGCATACTGCCGAATCAATCGGGTTACACCAGTCCTTTTAACCACTCCGGGCCACTACTTCAAATATGCCGCTTTACTAATCTGCCCGAGACCATTCTTGGCACCATTGTCCTGAGCATTGACGAATTCGATAAAATCCAGGAAGCGGATGATGTATACAGCCTTTTCATGAAAGCCTACGATCAAAACACCATTCGCCTCCCCGGCTCTTCGACGCGCCTGAGGTTTACCGATGAGCGCTGCGGGATATTTATGCTAGGCACCCAGAAGCAGTGGCCCAACCCCGATCTGACCCGGCGTTTCTCGGTCGTCCTTGGCATGCAGTCGATGGATAGCGATGTTGAAATAGCGATTCATCGCAAGCAGCTCTCGCGCCCAGCGATCAACATTCCGAAAAACTGGGGCGCAATAGACATGAATACGCCGATTGATCCCTGCCTGTTGGAATTTCTTTACCGGGAAATTCTTGATCCGATTCGATCCGACGAGAAACTCCGCGAGGCTTATCCTATCTACCCCGTGCCCTTCGACGCGACCAAATCATTGCTTAGACAGCTCAACTGGCTAGCGTGCGAGGCACCCGACCTGGTTGAGGACTGGCTTCTCCATCGCATGGCGCTCACTGTCAAAGCGCGTGACGCTGTTCGCGAGAAACTTGGCCTTGGCACACTCGAAAAGTTAAACCAGCATTGCCATCAAATTCAGGGCCGGCCAACATCACCGGGTTCCGTAGCAGCCGTTCAATGACAAATCGCAACCAATAATCAACGGCTTATCGCTAGCTCATGCTTTGATTATTGTAAAACTGTCAAGTGTTAGTTAGTTGGCACTTTTTTTGCGTTTATTCTTGGCCAGATTCTTGCGTGCCAATTTGCCCAGCGCTAAACTCAATTAAGAGCAGTTATTGAGTGACGGCGATGCGCGGTAAACCACCCCTCCTTGCCAGCCAATCCCTCTTCAAACGCCCCACACAATCGCACTTTGTTTGCGAGAGCTGAGCGACCACTAATCACTCACCCGGGCATCCGCTAGTATCAGAACCGCCACCAAAGCGGTGCCAGAAACCCTCAGGAACACGAGATCTAACGAATGAAGCAATCGCTACAACTGAAAATGGGGCAGCATCTTACGATGACGCCGCAGTTGCAGCAGGCGATTCGTTTGTTACAGCTATCGACGCTAGACCTTCAGCAAGAGATTCAAGCGGCACTTGAATCCAACCCGATGCTGGAAGTCAATGAAGATAATGAGAAGCCTACCGACGGGGAACAAGATTCAGAACAGCATGCAGACGCATCAAGCGACGCCCCCGATGCTGCGATCGAGAGCACGCCGGAACCCGTAAACGATTTCAGCGAAGCACCAGCGAATACCAGTAGCTCAGACAGCGGCGCTGTCGATGAGGCCGAACCCTGGCAGGATACCATCCCCGAAGATTTACCCGTCGACACGCAATGGGATGACGTCTACACGTCAATGCCGACATCATCCGGCGCATCCGACGCTGGCGAGACCAACGACATCGATAGTCGCAACAGCCAGAAAGAATCCCTGGTCGACCACTTAAACTGGCAGCTGAATTTGACCCCCATGAGCGATAAAGACCGTTTTATTGCCATGACGATTATTGACTCTCTCGACTCGGGCGGCTTACTCAGCACATCTGTCGAGGAGTTGCTCGAAGGTTTTGACCCCGAGCTGGAAATCGAGCTGGATGAAATCGAAGCCGTCCGACATCGACTACAACACTTTGACCCTGTCGGAATTGCGAGCGTTGACCTGACAGACTGCCTGATGATTCAGCTTGCGCATTTGGGGCCTGAGACACCGTGGCGGGAAGAGGCTGCCCTGGTGATCACCAGGCATCTGTCGCTGTTAGCGAGCAGAGATTTCACCCAGCTGATGCGACGCACTCGCCTCAAGGAGAAGGAGCTCGGTGAAGTCGTAGAGTTGATTCGTAGCCTCAACCCAAAGCCCGGCGAAAGCTTCGAAGACAACGCGGCAGAATACGTGGTGCCCGACGTTTTCGTTAGCAAAAAAGAGGGTAAGTGGAAGGTCGAGCTCAACCCGGATATTGCACCCAAGCTGCGCATTAATCAGCAGTACGCCTCGATGATAAAACGGGCGGACAATGGATCGGACAACACTTTTCTGAAAGATAATCTTCAGGAGGCTCGCTGGCTCCTCAAGAGTCTTACGAGCCGCAATGAAACGTTGCTAAAGGTCGCCTCCAGAATAGTGGAACATCAAAAAAACTTTCTGGAACATGGCGAAGAGGCGATGAAACCCTTGATCCTGCACGATATCGCCAAAGACGTCGACATGCACGAATCGACTGTCTCACGCGTTACCACGCAGAAGTATATGCACACACCACGTGGCATATTTGAACTCAAGTATTTCTTCTCAAGTCACGTTGCAACGGCCACCGGCGGAGAGTGCTCTTCAACGGCCATCAGAGCTATTATCAAAAAGCTGGTCGCCGCCGAAAATAGCCGCAAGCCACTCAGCGACAACAAGATTGCGACCTTACTCGATGAACAGGGCATCAAGGTCGCGCGGCGCACCGTCGCCAAATATCGCGAGTCTATGCAGATACCCCCCTCCAACGAGCGCAAACAACTCGGCTAGCGTTCTGTTGGTTCCCTAAATCCAAAACAAACGATATTTGGGGTTAGGGGAAAAATATTCTGCATAGCTGCCCGAAGCTCCTTTCCCGACCAGTTTTTTGCTCTGATCCCAAACTCCGAGCCACCACCTGCTAGCCCTCGACCAAGCCACAAAAAAGCGATAAACAGGCCGACAATTGATCATTTATTGATCTTCCGCCACAGTAACTGCTAAGCTAAATAAGAGCTTAATGTCAATATGCTACTCCCCGATGGGAGTTGATATACTGACCCAAACAGCGTTGCAAAATAAACTGCCACCAGAGGTTAAAACATGCGAATTAACGTCAGCGGTCACCATGTGGATGTAACAGAGGCTTTGAGGGAATATGCAATCGGCAAAATGGGCAAGCTGGAAAGACATTTCGATCACATAACCAATTGCGACATCACGCTGGTGGTTGAGAAAGCCTGCCACAAAGCCGAGGGCTC
Organism: uncultured Pseudomonadales bacterium; assembly: GCA_964504585.1. GTDB lineage: Bacteria > Pseudomonadota > Gammaproteobacteria > Pseudomonadales > UBA7434 > UBA7434. The sequence continues at coordinate 4,192 of CAZDEW010000076.1, forward strand.
GGTGCACGTTTCTGGTGCAGATCTATTCGCCGACGATGAGGGCGAAAACATGTACGCCGCTATCGACGGGCTCGCGGATAAACTCGACAGACAGCTGATAAGGCATAAGGAAAAAACCCAGGGCAAACACCACCGGGAGAGCCTGAAGCATAGCGCTTCTGAATAAACCAGGCAGGCGCTGATCCCACGCGCTTCCTCTCATTGTCGCGATTAACTCGCAACTCTCTTGCTCGATTAAGCAGTGAACTTTTTCGATAAAGTTGATTCTATTGTGCATTCGGTCCAAACTCTCGGCGCCTCGCAGCGCTCGACAGGGGTCGGTGGCTCCCTGACTGCTTTGGGCAAGCCACACAACAGCGCAGCTTACAAACGAAACCTCAATCCGTAATAACCGCTTACTGATACCAATATCCAGCAGTATGAATGATGTGGACCTGGGCGATTTGCTCACTGAAAATCGCATTCGAATCCGGCAAAAGGCCTCAAGTAAAAAAAAGGCGCTGGATTTGTTGTCGGAAGTACTTTTTGACGACTTACTATTAAATTGTGACTGCGAAGGTTTTACCCATAGCAATCTTCTCGACGCGTTCATCGCCAGAGAAAAGATAGGTTCGACAGCGCTCGAGCACGGTATCGCAGTCCCCCACTGCCGTGTCGATAATTGTACTGCCCCGATGATCGCGGTCATAAGCCTGGCAGAAGCAATCGACTTTGGCTCGGCGAGCAACGACGACGACGTAGACCTGCTTTGTGGGCTTATCGTACCTAAAGCCGAGTGCCAACAACATCTCGATATACTGGCTGCTCTGGTCAAGGTACTGGGTGTGGAAGACAACCGCGAAAACATTCGCGCAGCCACTAGCAGCCAGCAAGTACTTGAAATCATGACGGGCACGCACAGTTAGGAAAGCCGGAGAGAGACGGGGAATTGATTTGAAACTTGTTGTGGTTAGCGGGCGTTCTGGCTCTGGAAAAAGTACGGCCCTGCATACGCTAGAGGATCTAGATTACTATTGCATCGACAATCTGCCCGTTAGCTTATTACCTGCCGTGGCTAAAAAAATGAGTCAGGAGGCAACCGCAAAAGTAGCCGTTGGTATCGACGCACGCAATATGCCACAGGAGCTGGACAACTTCTCCGCGCTAATCAAAGACATACCCGACAGCGTCGATCTTCACATTATTTATCTCGATGCAAAGGATGAAACGCTCATCAAGCGCTTCGCTGAAACAAGAAGAAAGCACCCTCTCAGCAGCGACCTGACATCACTGCCTGAAGCGCTAACAAACGAAAAGACCAGGCTCGAAGATATCACCGCGCAGGCGCATCTCAATATCGATACGACTGATATGAATCTGCACGACCTCAGAGAATTCATTCGTGCCCGGATCGGCGAAAGCGAAAAAAGCATTGTATCCATTATGTTTCAGTCATTCGGATACAAAAACAATGTGCCGATAGATTCCGATCTGGTCTTCGATGTGCGCTGCCTGCCAAACCCACACTGGCAACCCGAGCTGCGCCCGTTTAACGGAAACGATAAACCTATTATTGATTTTCTCGGAGCATCCAAAGACGCTGACAGCATGCTCGAGGAC
>CAZDEW010000076.1:5819-16004 GCA_964504585.1 uncultured Pseudomonadales bacterium
TTTCTGGAAAAGTGGCTGCCAAAATACGAAGCGACAGATCGACGCTACATTACTGTTTCTATCGGTTGCACTGGCGGTCATCATCGATCGGTTTATGTAGCCAACTGTTTACAGCAACACTTTTCGAGCCAGTATGCAGATGTGAAGACTCGACATCGGCAACTGTTAAATTAGTAAAACGTTAACACCGGCCGTAATCAACAGGAAATCGATTTTATTTTCCTGCAATTAATTTTCCTTTGCGCAGCTCGCCAATAGATCTATTCAATCAAAGAGACGCGATATGCCTACCGCAATCATCGAAGTCAAGAACAAGTTAGGCTTACACGCCAGAGCAGCGAACAAGCTGGTCGAGATCACCAATCGCTACGCGAGTGAAATTGGTATTAAGCGCGAAGGCGAGGGAGATTCTGTTAACGCCAAAAGCATTATGTCCGTGATGCTTCTCGCCGCACCAAAGGGCTGTCTATTAGAAGTTAGCACCCAGGGCGAGGACGAAGAGCAAGCGATGGACGATATAAAAGCCATCTTCGAAAACCTATTCGATGAAGGCGAATAAGCCCCCTCCTCGCAGTCTCGCGATATTGATCGCACTCCCTTGAACGCTAGACTCAGCGGGTTTGGTAATTCTGACCGAGCAATTGATTGAGTACATGAGCGCCCATAACGCATAATTTAGAGGCTATCCGCTCCGGATGATTGCACACGAAGCAGCCATCACCTTGAGAAAAGAATAATGCCGGACCCGGCACTCGACTCAGCGACGGAGCGAGTGTTTGTAGCTAAGCGCGGGTACCCGGATAAACGCAATGTCTAGCAGAAATGACGATCAACTGGATGCATCCAGAAGCAAGCAGATCGCAGAGCTACTCGAGTCTGGCACTCTCCGTCGCGCCGCTATCCTTCTAAACGGTCTCCGCGCCAGCGATGCTGCACATCTACTCGAATCTTCTCCTCCGCCATCCAGATCCGCGATCTGGTCACTGTTCGCGGACGACCGCAAACCAGATGTACTAGCACTTTTAAATGATGAACTGCAGGGACAGTTCGCCTCAAGCCTTGGGACCACCGAACTCGCAGCACTCTCCGCTGACTTCGAAACCGATGATCTGGTAGACATCCTTCAGCAGCTGCCCGAAAAAGTGACTCGGGAAGTGCTGCAGATTATGAGCCAGCAGGACCGGGAGCGAGTCAATCGCGTTCTTCAGTTCGCGGATAACACTGCTGGCGGCCTGATGAATACCGACACGATTACGGTACGCGCCATGCACCCGGTAGAGGTCGTCTTGCGTTACCTGAGGCGACACGACGAGATCCCGGATGCCACTGACTGCCTGTATGTGGTCAATCGCAAAGATCAGCTCGTTGGCCAGCTTCCTCTCTCTAAACTGCTGGTTTCCGATCCTGGCAACTCCGTGCGTGAAATAATGGTCACCGACATCGAGTCTATCCCCGTTGATATGGAGGATACCGACGTTGCGTCCAGATTCGAACGCAACGACTGGATCTCCGCGCCTGTCGTCGACGATGAGAATCACCTGCTAGGTCGTATCACGATCGATGATATTGTCGATGTTATCCGGGAAGATGCCGATCACTCTCTCATGAGCATGGCCGGTCTGGACGAAGAGGAGGATACTTTCGCTCCTGTGCTGAGAACCACACCAAGAAGGGCAATCTGGCTGGGCGTGAATCTGTTAACCACCTTCATTGCTGCCTCGGTCATCAACCTTTTTCAGGGCGCGATCGACAAAGTGGTCGCACTGGCCATACTGATGCCTATTGTCGCCAGCATGGGTGGTGTTGCGGGCACGCAAACCCTTACCATCGTCATCCGCGGGCTCGCTGTGGGGCAAATCGAGCGGCATAACCAGAACTGGCTGTTTCAACGTGAGCTGATGGTGAGCATCATAAACGCTTTTTTATGGGCTTCTCTGGTAGCGATTGCGACGACGATTTGGTTCGGCGATATCAAGATGGGAAGCATCATCGCCGCCGCGATGGCGATCACTCTCGTTTGCGCCGCGGCGGCGGGCGTGCTGATACCGCTAGTTCTCAAGCGTATGGACATTGATCCGGCGCTTGCTGGAGGCGTCGTGTTAACCACAGTGACAGATGTAGTCGGCTTTATGTCCTTTCTGGGACTGGCGACTCTGGCCTATGCCTGAAGGTTCCCCAGCGTATCTGTCGCGAGATATTGACAGAAGCGCCTTTTATTAACCACGAGGCAAGCGTAGAACGTGGCAAAGAAAAAAAGAGAAAACAGTCCGGATCCGCAAGACTTCGATTCAATCGATGCGCGGCCCGGCGAATCGGATCATGAGGAAGCGCCCAGCAAAAGCGCAAAAAAAAGGGCCATGACCGCGCTTCAGGATCTTGGCGAACAAGCCTCAGCTCTCGACAGGAAGGAAATAGTCTCGCTACAGCTTAGCGACTCGCTAAGCATGGCGCTGTGTGATGCTGGCAGTATTTCAGCGCGAGAAGGCAAGCGACGTCACATGCAGTTCATAGGGAAACTCATGCGCAAGGAGCCCGAAGAGAACATTGAAAACCTCAGGCAATTTCTGTCCTTGCGCAATCACAATCACCACATTGCCATACAAAAAGAAAAGCTGATTGAGCGCTGGCGCGAGCGCCTGTTGACAGAGGGAGACAGCGCTATACAGGCGCTGGTTGAAGAGGGAAAGTCCATCGATAGAGGGCAAATGCGATCACTCATCCGATCGGCAAGAAAGGAGCTCGCTGATGAGTCAGGCCGAAGCCACTACCGCAAGCTTTACCAACAGCTCAAGTCCATTCTCTCAGAATAAAAGAACGCTAACGGCGCTTGTGCTTTTTCAACCGTGCAGATTCAGGCCCCTTGGCACCTGAACTCTTACCGTCATCAAAAACCTGTTTCAGTGAAACTTCCGGATCCTCGATTTTCCCTTTGACCTCATAGACAACGCTTGAGAGCCTGTCGAACTCCTTATCGAACGCTCTGGTCGCGATAAAAGTGCCAGCAGCTACCGGCAAGCCACCCGCCAGTGCAGCAACCCAGGGCAGATTGCTCCCTAGCGGCAGTGTCGCCACAAGCTCTGCATCTATCGTCGATTCCTGCAGATCGACCACACCCTGCATTTGAAAATCACTGGAGGACGCCCGCATGATAATCGGCTTATCACGGAACGAAACTTCACCCGCATCAAAGTCGAGGCGCCCTTTCAGGCTGTCAAAACCGACGCCCTCAGAGACGATATCCGAGAAACTAAAATCCAGTTTTGAAAGATAGCGCTGTACGTTGACCACGCTCACTATCTTCAAAAAACCGCTGGCGACCGTGGGGACTTCGACAAATCGCCCGTCTTTCAATTCAAACTTCATATCACCGGTCATTGTTGCCATTGCAAATTTGTGCGGCGCCCCCGGCCAGTGCAGCGATGCGCCAACGTAACTGTTGTCTGCAAACAACGGGGATTGCGCAACCGCAACATTATCGACTAACACTTTGTCGATACCTGTTGAGAAGACTTCGACGGACAGCGATGTACTGATATCGTTGTTCCGGTCTTTCGCCCAGAGCAAACCTTCTTCTGCACTGGAGCTAATGGATGTGGCATCAATACGTCCATCAACTGCATGGATTAGTCCAATATCTTCACCCGCAGTATGCAGAAAGCGCCAGGAACCATAATCCCGTTGACCGAGTGACATCGCGAGAACATCGACGTTTGCGTCTGGCAAACAGCCCGGCTGCAGGTACTGGTCGAAGAGACCTGATCCGGTATCAGTTGTCAGCTCCGGCGCCTCAAGCTTTAAATAATTAAGCGCGATAGCAATCCTTGGCCTTTCATTGCTAAGGTCTGGCAGGGCCGGCATGGCGTCGACGCGCCCGGCATCCGAACTCTGAACAACGTCGCTTTCACCTGAGCAAAACGGCAAACTACTGAGCAAACCAAAGGGTAAGGCCACCGCGCCGTTGAGCTGGTCATTCTGCAGATCAAAGTACAGGGATTCGGCTGATGCAAAGAGACTGACCGAGCTTGTTGGTAGCGCGCTGTCGCCCAATAGAATCTCACCCAGCTTTAAACCATCAACTAAGAATCCGTCGAAAGCAGAACTCGCTATCTGCTCTTGATCATTGCTCAGTGCCGAGACGGTTTCTTGCCACGCAGCCCAATCGAAAACTGGAACGAATCCTGTCAGGGTTAAACGCGGCACCATTTTGCCCAGAATCGACTCAGGCGGCTCTGCGAGTATGCTGTCTAATACCGAGAAAGGTTTGTAGCTGCGAAGCCCTGCGTTTGTGCTGCCGGGACTGTCAGGAAAAAAATTCGCCGTGAACTGAGCGTCAGTCAGTGCTTGATAGCGGTTCGTGCTGAGACTCAACCAATTGCCCAGACCCATTGCCAGCGTTTGTTGGTCCGATTCGCTGAACCATTGTAAAGACAAATTCAGGCTATCGTTGCGCCGCTTGAGAAACGGTTCGGGCAGGCTAAAGTCAATCCCCTCCAGACCACTCGTTAGCTTGACGCTGGCGCGACCGCCTGCAAACTCAATAACCCCGTTTGCCCTTGTCTCTCCGTCCACGGGGAGCTCGACCGGCACCTCCAGAGCTTTAAACAAAGCGCTGGCAACAAACCCACCCCTTGCTTCAATTTTGGTGTGTCCGCGCCAGTTTTGGCCGGAGCGCTCAATACTATCGACCGGAGACGGGTCGATAACCGAAAACGCGACATCACTCTCTAACAGCCGCCCTCGCAAACGGGTTCCGACAAAACCCTTGCCTGCGTCAAACTCTAGCTCGCCCGATACCTCGCTTACTCGAAAGCCCGGTATCGCGTCAAAGCCACCGGCTTCCAGATTGCCGTTAAGCCTCAGATCTACAGTATCCCAGGTATCAGAGTCTTCAGTCTCATCAGCGCCGGATGCTCCCGCTCCAGAAATGGGTAGCGACAGTTTGAACCGGGTGTTGATGCGCGCTCTTGCGTTGGCAAGCGCGACTTGCTCGGGAACGACCGAACGTATGGGTGTTGCGTCGAGGAAGCTGAACAGATCCTGCAGAGAATCTTCGACGTGCCCTTCAAGCGATAAACGGCTAACTCCTGCCTCATTGACAATCTCTAAAGCGCTGTTCGCCAGCGATAGGCTAGCGCCTGCAGAGGCTGTACCTATGGATGCTGCTGCCACGTCGGTGCGCACGGCCCCGTCTACCAGCAAAAACTGCCCCGCTAGGTTTTTAACCTCGGGCCATTCCTCGAGGTATTCGAGCGAAACACCCTCTAATTGCGCACGCAGCGCATACCGACGCTCAGCGCCGGGCCGGCGACCAAGAGATCCGCGATAGAGGAATCCGACGTCGCTGGCCTCTCCGCTTAAATTACTGTTATCGAGCCAGCGCTTAAGCGAGGCCGGTGCTGCATCAGGTACAAAATCAAGCAGGGGTTTAACCTGGGTCTGGTTCGCAACCGCAAGTTCCAGATCAAGCTCGCTGGGCTTGAAACGCCGGTCACGCCTTACGTTGGCCAGGAAGCGGCCATGTAGATGCAGCTCGTCAAATTCCTGCGCCTGGGGCTCGGCTGCAACGCCTGCATTCGACTGGTAGCGCAGCTGCAACTCCGAACCGCCAATATAGAAGCGTTCATCGTCAAAGATCCACTTTAAATCCGCTTGCTCCGGATAAAACCAGAGCGTATCGCGATAGGTCGCTGGAAAAGTCACCCCCGTCGGCAAAGCATCCTTCTCGAGGCTTAGCACTCCACCGCGCCTATTCAGCGCAAAGCGCCCGCTAACGTTCTTGGCGTTTATCGCCCGCGGATTGACCGAATCTACGCTAACGCCATTTAACTGCCCGCTGATCCTGAACTCCTCGGGTTTAGCCAGCGGGATATTGACTTTAAAATAGTCCAACGCACCAGCCGGGGCGAGTCGATCCATGAAATCGACAAACTGTTTATCCGGCCTGAAAATGAGATCCACCTGTTTGATCAGCGCCTCGACACCAATCGCTCGCTGGCTAAGCGCAAGCGCTGGACCAGCAGGCGATACCCCCATGGATAGCGAACCAGCTTCGATCGCAACGTTTGCCCCTGCAGGTGCTATCGGCTGCCAATCCAGATGCAGCCAGTCCGCGAAGTCAGGCAAACCTGCGCGATCGAAGTAGCGCAGAGCCGGTGCGAGATTTGCGTGACCGCTCAGATGAAGGGGCGGCCATGCGAGTGGCGAGTTCAACGCCGGCTCAACCCCCTCTGCGTACAACAGGGCATCGATAAGGGTTTCATCGTTGCTGGGGCTGAAAATCACGTGGAGTCTGTCGTAAGCCGTTAGCAGCTCATCTGCTGTCTCAGCACTGTCGCTCGAAAACTTCACGGACAGAAGGCCAGACCAACCCTGCACCAATGAAGCATGGGGATTACGGCTTGCGCTTTTCCGCATCTTCAAGCGGACGCTCTCGGCTGACGCTTGCAGGGGGGTCGCCTGGAGCAAACCACGCGCTCCGGATCTAAGATAAGACAGTTTATGGGGCACCCAGGAGCGCCTGCTGACAAACTTCGACTCGTCATAAACGGTCGAAATCACAAGCTCTCCAATACGCACAGCCTTTAAGGCATCCAGATTGAAACCACCCGCGCTAGACTCACTTTCAATCTGACGAAGGCCTGCAAGCTTTAAACCTTCTATTGACCTGAGAATAGTGACATCCAACTTATCTGCACTGATCGCATTAAAAGACGTCGACCGGGTGAACAGCATTCCAAGCAGATCAAGCGTGACAGTGGCCTCTACGATTTGCAGCGAACAGTGCGGGTCAGCATCAGGTAGTTTTTCTGAGCTATGCTCATCGCCATCTGAGTCCGATACGGTTTGACTCTGATAACAAGCCGCGACACGCGCAAAATGAACTTCCGGATTCAGGCGATGCCAATCGATGCCCTTCAGGTCGAAATGCCATTGCAGACCAGTTTCGTGATAAAGCGAAGCAGCAAGGGAATCGCGCTGCGTCTCAAAGTAGTCGATTGCCTGAGTGGTCAACCAGGGCCGCAGCAGCCAAAGCAGCAACAGCGCGACATTGGCCACTATAAGAAAACCAATGAGAAGAAGTAAAACTCTGCTAAAAAACTTAGTCACTGCACGTAGCTCATACCGCCGGAAACCAGACGAATCAACTCGGCGGTTTGACTAAGCGGCAAACCCACGACCGAGGTATAGCTCCCTTCGATACGCTCCACGAACGCAGCGGCGCCGCCCTGAATACCGTAGGCACCGGCTTTATCGAGGGGCTCACCGCTCTGCACGTAGGATGCAATTTCCTCCTCGCCTAGCGACCTGAATTTAACCGCGGTCGATTCTACGATGGTCCGGCTGTCGACCTCCGTCCCGCCATCGAGTCGAATAGCGCAAACACCGGTGTGCACTGTGTGCCAGGCGCCCGAAAACTCCGCCAAGATTTGTTGGGCGTCGGCGCTACTATCGGGTTTACCAAAAATTCTGCGATTCATTTCAACGGCAGTATCACTTCCAATTATCACAACTGACTTTCGTTCCTGCTCTAGCAGGGGCATTACGGCTGCGGCTTTCTCTCGCGCAAGGCGCTGAACATACGCCGCGGCAGACTCGCCGGCGTGGACTGCTTCATCGACATCGCCAACCAGCGTGCTGAAAGACACGCCGAGCTTTTCCAATAGTTCTTTCCGCCTCGGGGAGGCAGAAGCAAGCACCAACTGCATAGTCAAAGCCGATAAACCATTCGTTCGTTAAGTTTGACAGCAAACATCAGTGGAAACTCAATACGTTTCGAGTAAGCACGGCAAAAGGCGCAAGTTTGCCTTCCAATCTGCTTGTGCTAACCGTAATAACTTGACATCAAGCGAACAAAAAAAGGCCAGCTCAGCGCCGTTGCCAGCGCCGGCAGTACGAGTTCCAGTTGCCATACAACCCGACCGGTCATCGCATCTATCCAAAGACCCAGCAAGAGATACGCCAGCATGAGCAGAAAAATTAAAAGCATCTCTCCGAAAATCGTTGAGCGCTTGATCTGTGAGTTAAAAATAACAATCAGGTAAGTCACGATCGTGAGTGCCAGCGCCTGTTGCCCAAGAACTTCGCCGGTAACCAAATCAAATAGCACACCGGTCACCCACGCAAATACCAGACCCAATCTGAAAGGAAATCGATTCACCCAGTAAAAGACGAAAAGAAAAGCAAATGCCGGCCTGAGCCATTTCACATCAACGGGGAGCGGCCAGACTGCAAGCAGAAGACAGAGTGAAAGTGTTAGAGCGACGCCAAATACAGGAATCGGTTCAAAATCACGTTCGACATTCATAGCCAGCCCCTCTACTTCGGTGCCGAAGAGAACACGAGCAGCAGATAGCGACCTCGATCGAGTCGCGCGCTAGGACGTACAACAACATCCATAAAGGGCTTACTAGGATCGGATTCAACTGACTCAACTACTCCTACCGGATAGCCTACCGGAAATCTCTGCCCCAAACCGGAACTCACCAGCAAGTCGCCGGATTTAATATCGGTGGTCTCGACCAGGTTGGGAACCATCAGGGTATCGTGGCGACCTGTGCCCTCGACAATAGCCCTCACCCCGTTTCGATTGACCTGAACCGGCAAGGCATGGCGCACATCGCTGATTAAAATAACCTCGGCTTTATTTTCCTGAACATCGGTAACCTGCCCGACCAGACCGTAGGCATCAATCACGGCCTGACCCGCATAAACGCCATCGTTCTCGCCCTTGTTTATCGTTATTTTATGCTTCTGCAAGCTAGGTGCGACCCCGACAATCTCGGCAACCAGCACCGTGTCCTCAAGCAGGGTTGACGAGCTTAGAAGCTCTCGCAGGCGGACATTTTCAGCCGTCAGCGAAACCAGCTTCTGCACCTTTGCCTGTAGAATCAGCGCCTCATTACTGAGCGATTCATTTTCAGCAATCAGGCGATCACGCGTTACAAAGGTATTATCGAAATCATCGATAGTTTTGGAGGGTACCGACGAAATCCACTGGAACGGCGAGCGCGCAATGGTCGCCGCTTTGGAGAACACACCGTCGCCGCCCCCCTTGAGATCAAACAAGATGAACAGCACAGAGAAAATCAGCAAAACCACCAGTGTGGCGCCAACGGGGGGAGTCTGTCCGAATATAGGTTTTATAGTTCAGGCCCGGATAAAAAAACGTCCTGCTCGGCTACTATCACTCAGTGGCCAGAAAATCGACGCTAAACTGATCCATCAGCTCCAGCGCCTTACCACCGCCACGCGCCACGCAGGTCAGCGGATCGTCGGCCACCAGGACGGGCAAGCTGGTTTCTGAAGCAAGCAAGCGATCGATGCCTCGCAGCAGTGCACCGCCGCCAGTGAGCACAATGCCTTTTTCAGCGATATCTGATGCCAGTTCAGGCGGGGACTGTTCAAGCGCGCCCTTAACGCCCTGGATGATCGTCTCTAACGCATCCTCCAGCGCTTCGACAACTTCATCACTATTGATGGTGAATGACTTGGGGACGCCCTCGGCGAGATTTCTGCCGCGTATGTCAATTTCGCGCAGCTCGCCGCCTTTAACCGCCGCTCCAATATCGTGTTTTATGCGCTCGGCGGTAGAGTCACCAATCAGACTGCCGTACTTGCGACGCACATAATTGATGATAGCCTCATCGAAGCGATCGCCACCCACGCGGACAGAGTCCGAGTAAACCACGCCATTCAACGACAGAATTGCTATCTCGGTGGTTCCGCCGCCAATATCGACTACCATGGACCCGCTAGCCTCATCGACAGGTAAGCCTGCACCCAGAGCCGCGGCCATAGGTTCCTCGATCAGCCTGACCTCACGCGCACCCGCGCTGGCAGCGGACTCCTTGATTGCCTTGCGTTCAACCTGCGTCGAATTACAGGGTACGCAAACCAGAACTCTGGGACTTGGTCTGATGAAACTATTTTGATGGACGCGGGAAATGAAGTGCTGCAGCATCTTCTCAGTCACCTGAAAATCAGCAATCACACCATCTTTGAGCGGACGAATGGCCACGATATTGCCCGGTGTACGCCCCAGCATGCGCTTGGCTTCCATACCGACAGCGGCGATGCTCTTCTGCCCGTTCTGCATTCTGACCGCAACCACAGAGGGCTCATCGAGCACGATTCCCTGTTCACGGACATAGATCAGGGTGTTGGCTGTCCCCAGGTCAATTGACA
>CAZDEW010000077.1:0-15631 GCA_964504585.1 uncultured Pseudomonadales bacterium
GCTCGATGGGATTCTGGGTTGCAAGCACCATGAAGAGCTCGGGCAGCATGTAGGTCTTGCTGCCAACACTGACCTGCCTCTCGGCCATGGCTTCCAGCAGCGCCGCCTGTACTTTCGCGGGGGCGCGGTTTATCTCGTCAGCCAGCACGATATTGTGGAATATCGGACCTGCCTGAAACTCGAACTTACCCTCTTGCGGCTTGTAGATATCAGTGCCGGTCACATCGCCGGGGAGCAGGTCGGGCGTGAACTGAATACGGTGGTACTTCGATTCAATGCATCTGGCTAATTCGCGTACAGCGCGGGTCTTGGCAAGGCCGGGCGCGCCTTCGAGGAGCAAGTGGCCATCGGCCAACAGCGCGATGATCAGCTTGTCCACAAGGCCTTCCTGGCCCACGATTTGGCCCCTGAGGGTTTGTTGAAGGGATAGAACGGAATCCAGGGTGTTATTCATCTCGGAATTGGCTCGGAATTTTCGTATTCGACATGCATCACTGTGAGATTCGAATTGTATAAAAAATACTAAGCGCTTGAAGCGTAAGCATTTATCAAACCCGATGACTCACAGAATCACAGGCCATCGGGCCGTCGACTGAGCGGTTTTGACACTGATACCGATTTTCAGTTTCAGGGAATCGATCACGTTGTGATCCTGTACAGCCTGTTGAATTGGGCTAGGCTAAAAAGAGTAAAAAAGCGTCTTTAGCGTATGGTTTTGTTGCACTTTGGTGCTTCGCCGGTGCTAATTGCGCACGCGGCGTGCGACAGCTGATGATCTTGCGCTTAAGAAATAGACGATATAGACGAAAAAAATGATGCCAGGGAGCGGCAACTAATGACTCAGTCAATTCAATCTTCGGAAGCTTTTGATTCGCACTTTGGCGAATCCTGGACACAGGAATTTCTCAACGAACTTAGTCAATCCGCGAAGCCCGCGAGCCTGGGTAGCGTCATCGCGGAGGGTGGGGCCTGCCCTGCAGAGCTCTTTAATCAACGCTATCGACAGCAATGTGCGCCGTCGGAAGCGATCACCGATCTCCATTTGCTGGATCAATTGCTGCAGCAATCCGAGTCGCTGGCGACTTTTAAACAGCAAAGTGGTCAGGACAGCGACGCTGAGTCCGCCTCGGTGGTTGCGACTCAGCTGAGTTCGCTAGAAGCCAGGGAGTCTGTCGGCCAAGCCGACGGTAGCGCAATGTCCCGATGGTCATTCCGGATTGTTCACGCCAAGACGCCCATTCCGCTATCGGATATTTTGCCTTTGCTGGAAGACTTTGGTTTTAGAGTCATCGGAGAAAACAGACAGGAGCTTGAGGCCAGTCAATGGCTTGGCTACGACGTCTACTTGCACGCGTTTGAGCTCGAGCTGGCGACGTCCAGCAATAGTGGCGCTCAAGCCGATTATGCGGCGATGTTCGAGAGCGCCTTTCAACGGGTCTGGGATGGTCGCTTGCAGTCTGACAAGTTTAATCAGCTGCTGTTTCACGTGGGTATAGGCTGGCGTCATATCAATATGCTTCGCGCCTATGCGAATTACATGAAACAGATACGCCTCCCATTCACCCAGGCTTCGACAGCCGATGCATTGGCTAGCTACCCGACGCTCGCGAACTTACTTGTTGAATTCTTTGATCAGCGCTTTGACCCCGCATTGGGCAGCGACCTTGCGCAGCGGACTGAGCGACTGGATGCCATCACCTCACAGATATGGCAGGGGCTCGATAGTGTCGAGCACCTCAATGACGACAAGCTAGTGCGCCAGTATCTGCAACTCATGCGAGCTACCTTGCGCACCAATTTCTTCTTGCAAAGTGATCTGGCGATTGGTGAACACTGCCTTTCATTTAAGTTCGATTGTCGGACCATTGACGAGTTGCCAAAGCCCAAACCACGCTACGAGATTTTTGTATTTGATAAACGCGTGCAGGGTGTCCATCTACGCGGTGGTAAAGTGGCTCGTGGCGGTCTGCGCTGGTCGGATCGCAACGAGGACTTTCGTACAGAAGTACTGGGACTGGTCAAAGCGCAACAGGTCAAGAACGCTGTCATTGTACCGATGGGCGCGAAAGGTGGCTTTGTGTGTACGCGAGAGCCATCGGACAATAGTCGCGAGGCTTTTATTGAAAACGGAAAATTCTGCTATCGCCTTTTTATCAATTCACTATTGTCGGTAACGGACAACCTGCAGGACGGCGAGGTAATCGCACCAGAAAAAACCGTTTGCTGGGATGAGCATGACCCTTATTTCGTGGTAGCGGCAGATAAAGGCACGGCGACATTCTCAGATATCGCCAATGATATTTCCGCGCGCCGAGGATTTTGGTTAGGCGACGCTTTCGCGTCTGGCGGTAGTATTGGCTATGACCATAAGGCAATGGGAATTACTGCGCGCGGTGCCTGGGTTGCAGTGCAACGACATTTTCGGGAGCTGGGCATTGACGTACAGAGCGAGCCTTTCACCGCGGTTGCTGTCGGCGATATGGCTGGCGACGTATTTGGCAATGGCATGCTTTGTTCTGACCAGATCAAGCTCAAGGCGGCCTTTAATCACGCACACATCTTCCTCGATCCAAAGCCTGATCCCGCAAGCAGTTTTGAGGAGCGGAAGCGCCTGTTCGAGCAGGTTGCCGGCTGGGACTCCTACGATCAGTCGTTGATCTCAGAAGGCGGTGGCATCTTTTCAAGACAGTCCAAATCGATTCCACTGAGTCCTCAGGTTAAATCCTGGCTCGGTGTGGAAGATGACTCGCTTCCCCCTAATCGACTTATCAAGGCGATCCTGCAAGCGGAGGTCGATCTGCTGTGGAATGGTGGAATAGGGACTTACATCAAGGCCGCCACTGAGTCGCACGCGGACGTCGGTGACCGTGCGAACAACGAATTGCGTGTTGACGGCGCTTCACTTGGTGCAAGGGTATTTGGTGAGGGTGGCAATCTGGGCGCAACCCAACTCGGGCGCGTCGAGTTTTGTCTTGCCGGTGGCCGCTGCAATACCGACTTTATTGATAACGCCGGTGGCGTTGACTGCTCGGACCACGAGGTGAACATCAAGATTCTTCTCGACGAGTTGGTGGAGCAGGGTGTTATCGATGTCGCGCAGCGCAATGAGTTGTTTTTGGACATGACCGATGAGGTTGCGTCTCTGGTTTTGCACAATAACTATCGCCAGACTCAGGCGATTAGTATGATCGAGCAGGAGGCACGCGTCCGTGCGCTCGAATACCAGCGGGTGCTCAGCGATTTTGAGCGACGCGGAATTCTCGATCGCGCGATTGAGTTTATGCCAGGCGATGAAGAGCTGCACGATCGCAAGTTGCAGGGTAAGTCGTTAACCAGACCAGAAATTTCGGTGTTGGTGTCGTACGCCAAACTGAGTATCAAGTCTGAACTCTTGAAGAGCGACGTGTTTGAGGATGAGCTGATTGCTAATTTGGCAGAGCAGGCATTTCCCGAGCGGCTGCGTGGCAGTCACGATAATATTATCAGTCGCCATCGACTCAATCGCGAAATAATAGCAACTCAGCTGGCTAGCGGTCTGGTTGACTTTATGGGTATCGCCTTCGTTCAGCGTATGCAGGAGGCGACGGGCGAGTCTGTATGCACCATAGCTAAAGCATACATGGCCTCAGTTAAGCTCTTCCATATTGACGAGCGCTGGTCAGAAATAGAGGCGCTGGATGGCGTTGTCAGCTCTGAAGAGCAGTACAAAATGTTCGCCCATATCGTACGCCTTGTAAGGCGATCTACGCGCTGGTTGCTGCGCCGCTGTCGATCTACGATTGTGCCTGTCGATAGCGTAAACCGCTATATCGAAACTGCAGAGTTCATCACGGCAGAAGCGGCCAACCTGCTGCGAGGTGACCAGCTCGCCAGCTATCTCGCGGCAAGGGAAAAGTATGCAGAACTCGGTGTTCCCGGTAAGTTGGCTAACTTTGTTGCGGCGAGCAGGCATATCTATAACGCCTTTGCGCTGCAAAGAACGGTTGAAGAAACTGGCTTTGATCGGGCCAGAGTCTGTACGGCCTATTTTGAGCTTGGCGAATCGCTGAAGCTAAACTGGTTTGCCGATCAGATTGTGTCAATGAGCGTCGAAAACTACTGGCAGGCGCTGGCGCGGGAATCCTTCCGTGATGAGCTAGAGTCTCAGCACGCGTCTCTCACTGCGAATCTGCTGGCGTTTAGCGAAACGGGCGACATAGCCAAATGGTCGAGCGATTTCAATAGCTATATCGACCGCTGGTCTACCATGACCAGTGAAATCGTTGCCTCACAGGATATGGATATAGCAATGTATCCGGTTGCCCTGCGCGAGCTACTCGATCTGGCGCAGGCAAGTGAGCCCAAGCGACTGCGCTCAGCTTGATTCGCATTGCCTGAGTTTGTTTTTGCTTTTGCTTTAAATTATTGATCACCCGGAGGCTGCGAGCTCGTGCAACGGGCTAGGGTTTTTACTAGCGGCTCGCACGGTTCCGGTTTCATGCTAAAGAAAATCATTAAACCTTAACGCTTATATCCTTCATGCAATTTTATACTGCAAGACAGCCTATTCTCGATCGCGATAACCAGCTAATTGGCTATGAGCTTTTGTTTCGTGACGGAATCGATAACGTGTTTCCCGATATCGATGATCACAAGGCGACTACTCGTCTAATTGAAGGGACACAGGTCAGTCTTGGTTTGCATGAGATCACGGACAATAAACTGGCGTTTATAAACTTCAACAAAGACACCATCATTGCTCGCACACCGTTGCTGGTCGATCCGGAATCGCTGGTGATAGAGATTCTCGAGTCGGTCGAGCCCGATGATGAGCTGCTTGAAGCAGTAATAGAACTGAAAGAAAACGGTTATACCGTTGCCCTTGATGACTATATTCACCACCCGGGCTGGGCAGCCTTTCACCCCTATATCGATATTATCAAGTTTGATTTGCGTGCCATGGAGCAAGACGAATTGGCGCAGGTGGTTAACGAATTAAAAGCCCAGACGCACATCACATTGCTTGCTGAAAAAGTAGAAAGCCAGGAAGAATACACGCGTTGTGTCGAGTTGGGCTTTGATTATTTTCAGGGCTATTTCTTTGCCAAGCCCGAAGTCGTCAAGTCAACCAATCTGGCGCCGTTTCAATCCACATTGGTCGAGCTTATGGCTGACCTGTCGGTGATTGAAGTGGACGTCGAGCGGGTGACCGATTTGATCGCACGCGATGTCAATCTGTCATTTAAACTCCTGCGGTACACCAACTCGGCGGGCATGCGCCGCGTAACCGACATCTCAAGTATTCGACAGGCAGTTGTTTTTCTTGGCAAGCAAAATCTCAAGCGCTTTGTTTCGCTAATGTTTGCGGCGCAGGCGGGTGATGCGAAGCCGGAAGCGCTGATTCGGATGGCTATCGTAAGAGCGAGATTCTGTGAGCTGTTAGCGAGGCTTCATGGCGGTAGCGAACCCTCGATCGCATTTCTGACAGGAATGATGTCCTTGATCGATGCAATTATGGACGAGCCGATCGACAAGATTATGGAGCAGTTGCCGTTATCGCCGGAGATCAAGGAGGCGTTAATCCTCGAAAAAGGCATTGCCGCGGACTATTTGTTTGTGGCGCGCTCGTTCGAGAACGGCGACTGGGCTGAAAGCGCGAGCTATGAGCAGTCACTGGCACTGGAAGCGGAGCAAATCTGCGAGGTGTTCACTGAGGCGATAGTCTGGGCAGACAACACCTTGAATGCAATGGTAGAGGCGGCCTGATCTCAGGAAGCCTCTCCGGCGGAAGATGGCGATAATAATAAAATTAAAAAAAATCTATAAAGTATTGTTTTATATATAAATATACGAATTTTCTGGAATTGCTGTGAGCTTGTTACAGCGGTTCAGGCTGCCATAGCCTGAACGGTATTGGCATGATCAGCGATGAGTCTGATAAATCTTGGCACCAAGCCATCTGGCAAATCGTGGCCCATACCATCGATGACCTCCAGCTTTGCACCCGCAATATACTTCGCGGTGTCTCGCCCGCAAATGGTGGGAACCATCGGGTCATTGCGTCCGTGTATCACAAGCGTTGGCCGCTGAATAGTTTTGAGCTGCTTGATTCGGCTACCGTTGGCCATGATCGCGGCCAGTTGCCGTGAGTACCCGGGCGGATAGTAGTTGCGCTCGGTGGCTGCCTTGATTCGCTTTTTGAGTTCTGGCTCAGGGGTTGGATAGCCCGGGCTGCCTATCATCTGACGCAGTTTAAGTGTGTTTTCGATGGTGGGTTTGTCGATTCCGAGTGAGCGCCGCGCCATCGCGCGGGTGACCGCCTTGCTTGCACCGGGTAGCTTTGGATTCCCACTGGAAGACATAATAGAGGTCAGGGAAAGGATGCGGTCTGGGTATCTTGCAGTGGCCAGCTGAGCAATCATACCGCCCATCGATGCGCCGACCAGATGGGCTTCGTCGATCTCGAGACTATCCATCAGACCGATTACGTCATCGGCCATATCTTCTAGTGAGTAAGAGATCTTGAGTGGCAGCCGCATGAGCCCTTTAAGGACCATGGTCGCGACTGGCGGCGTCCGGAAGTTCTCCATCTTCTGCGAGAGGCCGTTGTCGCGGTTGTCGTAGCGGATGACATGAAAGCCTTCGTTAACCAGCCCATTGCAGAGGCTAAGCGGCCAGCTGATCATCTGTGTGCCTAAACCCATAATCAAAATAACCGTGGGGTCGGCCGGATTGCCAAATTCTTCGTAACAAAGCTCTATGCCGTTTGCCTCGATCAGATACTGTGCCATGAATCACTCGTCGTGTGGGCTGCGTCAGTAAACATAACTATTGTAAGTCAGATGCAACAGTTTCGCAGATGATTGGTTAAAGATTGGCCTAAAATAGCCGCCCGACCGTCAAAACGTGCTAACTTCTGAGTTATACGAACAAACAAAAAGCGGCGGATGGAAGAGCAGAGGGCTGTATGGCTGATAAGAAATACAAAGAAGCGCTTGCGCGCGCGGAAAGCTACGAAGAATGGCTCGAGATAGCGCTTTCCTATGACACCCACCGCGGTCTGGACGCATGGCGTAGAGTCGATGAAACCCGCCAGTTCGACTACCAATCAGTGAGGGCACGCCTCTCGGCGCTCAGCAAGCAACGCAAGCGCCATGATCTCAAAGGCATGCTCTACACCCTCAACGAGGGTATCCACGGCAATGCAGGTGGAATGGGCAAGGCAGGTTTGTACGGTTACGCCCTTGGTGGTACCAAGCACCTCATTGAAGATTATATCGATGAGGTGGTGTTGTCATTGCAGGCCATCGATGAGGATGATTCCGGCGATCTGAGCTTTGAACAGAAGAGTGATTTTTTCTATCGCGCGAGTCACTGTTTTGGCCGCACGGCCCTGATGTTAAGTGCCTCAGGCTCACTATTCTTCTTCCATCTGGGCGCGGCTAGAGCCTTACTCGAGCAGGATTTGTTACCGTCTGTCGTATCCGGTTCCAGCGGTGGTTCAATTGCCGGAGGATTGCTGTGCTCCTACACCGACGAGGAACTACCCGAGGTTCTGACGCCGGAGTTCTTTCTCGAGAAGTTTCCCAACGCCGAAGACCGGGTGCGCAAGGATGGCAATCGAGCGGTGATGTTGCAAACCATTCTGGAGAAGGTCATGCCCGACATTACCTTCCAACAGGCGCTCGAAAAAACCGGTCGCGCGCTCAACGTTTCGATCGCGCCGGCGGAAGAGCACCAAACATCTCGATTACTGAACTCGGTCGCCTCACCGGAAGTGCTGATTCACAGTGGTATTCGCGCCTCCTGCGCTGTACCGGGTTTTTTCCCGCCGGTTGTGCTGGATGCACTGGATAGCCGCGGTAAAAAGAAAAAATACCTGCCGCAGCGAGAGTGGGTCGATGGTGCGGTCAGCGATGACCTGCCGGCAAAACGATTAGCACGACTGTTTGGCGTCAACCACTCGATTGTTAGCCAGACCAATCCGCTGGTGATTCCTTTTATTCGTGATGGTCAGTCGGGAAGCTCGCTGACGCTTATGCGGGAAGGTGCACAGCGCGCCGGCCGCGAGTGGTTCAATATCTGGTCGAAGTTGCTTGAGCGCTCGCGTTTTACCCCGGCGCCGGTGACGCGTATGAACAGTGCACTCAATGCCATGGTTAATCAGGAGTATGTTGGCGACATCAACATCATGGCGAACTATCGGTTCGTCAATCCATTCGGTTTGCTGGATTCGCCAAGCGAAAAGAACGTACGGCGCTTGTTTGAAATGGGCGAGAAAGCGACGTGGCCAAAAATCGAGATGATTCGGCAGCAAACGCGGATTAGTCGCACGCTGGACGCGATTCTCGAAAGCTACGATCAACCAATGCCGGAGTCTGCGCACACGCGCCACGCCTGGGCCAGACGCGCGAGCTGATTGCCTTTGTAGGGTGCGCCGGGGCTTATCGCCAGGCCAATGCCCTGGCTATTGCTTCAGTGGCGTAGGCTTATATCTTTTCGATTTCGCCAACGCTGTCGTTGGCACTCTCGACTGTGGCGTTAGCGCTGGAAGGCGTTTGATTGCCGCTCTGGGCTGTTTCATTAGCGCCCTGGGCAGTCTCATCACCGCTCTGGGCAGCTCGCCCGGTTTTACTCGCCGATTTGGCTTTAACGGCTTTTTTCACCTTGGGCTTCGCCCTGTTTTTGGCCTTTGCCTTCGGTTTGCTTTTCGCTTTCGCCCTGGCTTTTTTGGGTTTCTCGCCATCGGTCCAGGCAATGCCCGCTGCGTCTTCCAGTTCGACTAGCGCATCTTCCATGTAGTCAATGATTCGCTGTACCTGCGGCATGGAGCGTCGGCAGGCAATGATTCCAAAGTCTACGTTATCGGCGTAGGTCGAAAGCGTAATATTCATCGCTACACCATCCATGATGATGGAAGCCGGGTATTGCCCATCGAGCCTTGCGCCGTTCCAGTACATGGTTTCCGAGTGCCCAACCACATTCGAGATCACTGTATTAAACGGCGGTATGCGACTGACCAGACCCAGAGGCATGATCAGGGCGCCCGGGGTTGAGAGCAACATGGTTAGCCACTGCGCTTCCTGTGAAGACAGATCGGCAAACAGGGCTTTACCTGCACGCATAGAGGCGGAGATCGCGGTGAAGCGCTCCGTCGGGTCTGAAATATTGGTGCCCAGATCGGCGTTTATCGCCGCCACGGAATTCGAAGAGTCGACATCCCCTTCAGAGCGCACAGAGACGGGCACCATAGCTTTCAGTGATTCATCGGGAAGCTCGGAATGGAGTTGCAAGTATCGGCGCAGCGCACCGCCACACATGGCCAGCACCGCATCATTAAAGGTGCCGTCATAGGCATTCGCAATCGCCTTAAAGCGCGCAAAAGGCCAGGTCTGCGCTACAAAACGTCGCGCACCGTCGACCGAGGTATTGATCGAACTGGATGGCACCCTAAGGAAGGGCAAAAGAAGATTGTCCTTGCCGGTCCATGCCCGCGTTATGCGCTTGGCCGCGCCGTAGAGTTCGTTACCCGAGTCAAACGTCGACTTAAGCGCTTCTACAACGTTGAATAACTGCCGGTCGCTCAGCGGAGGCGGACGGCGCTTGACCTTACTGCGGTAAGCTTCCCAGTTTCTCAGTGACAGTGGGGAGTCTTTCAATCGCTTTTCAGGGTAGGGCGACAGCATGCACTTCGCAATATGCATCGAGCGCGCGCCATCGACGGCAGCGTGATGGGCCTTGGTATAAAACGCAAATTGACGATTCTGCAGGCCTTCGATCAGGTGCATCTCCCAAAGTGGCCGGCTGCGCTCCAGCAGTGTCGCATGTAAGCGCGACACCAGCGTGAACAGCTCTCGATAGCGACCGGGTTTGGGCAATGCCGAGTGGCGGATGTGATAATCCAGATCGAGCGCAGGATCCGGTTCCCAAAAGGTAGGCCCAACGACACCAAGGCGGCCTGATTTGAGGCGGTCTCCAAAGGGCGGCATAAACTCAGGTGTATTTGCGAGATTTCGCGCGAGTTCGCCCAGAAACTCCTCGGTATCCGCGCCTTCAGGCAGCGTATAAAGTCCAACACCTCCAACATGCATCGGTGTTTCCCGACTTTCCGAGAGTAGAAAGCCCTTGTCCATTACCGTCAGTTTTTTCATCTTCTGGGTCTATTTGCTCGTTATTTTCCTGCGTACATCAGGCCAGCAGTAGAGCCGGCAAGCGTGCACATCATCGATTAATTATGGTAACCCGTGTGCACGCAGCAGGGTAGAACAAATTGCGCCAGAGAAAAGGCTTCAAGAGAAGGTGTGCAAAAAACGAACGCCGCAGGTAGGTTTTTCGCGAATAAGCGCTGCAGACAAGAAGCGCTGGCAAAAGAAGCCTTTATAAAAGAGACGTTTGAAAAAAGAAGCTTACAAAGAAAAGGAGTGGTAGCTACAGTCGATCTGCTGTGCGCCTGGTGTCGATGGTAACGCGCTAAGCGGATGTTGCCGGATTGCTCGTGAATGCCGATTAGTGAGAGCCGTCAAACCCGTAATCAAAACTTTCTACGTCTTCACGGTACCAGCTGGCGATTCGTTCGACTGTATCGCTATCGTAGAAGCTACGATAGTCACCACGCGCTTCAACTCGTAGCTCTGGTGGTTCATTGTCGAAGCCAAACAGAGTTGCGAGTTTGGCATACTCCTCATCCATGTTCTCAAAGCGTGCAACGTAGTCGGTATCGATGGCGTCTTCATCGTTCTTGAGCCAGTCGACTTGCGGCATAAATATTTTTGGATTGTCGTAGTAATCGGGTTGCTGCTCTTGATAAACCAGCCGCACCCAATCTTTAAAGTCGACTTTTTTTGTCTCGCCTTCGTTGCGAGTTGCGTTCATTCTGAACTTATACAGAGCTACAGCTCGATCCCAGGGGTTCCTTACGAAGGCAAACTTGTAACCTTCGTCCCACTCATCTCTGCCATAGTTAGCAATGAATTCCTTAGCGGTTGCGTGCTCATTGTGCAATCCCAGGGTCTTGGCGAAGATCGTCCCACCAGAGCGGTTGATATTGATGAAAAATTTTTGCATGGATGATGGAGTGTTAGTTTTCGTGCGTAGCAAATAGAGCCGCGACTTCAGCGGGTGACTGTTTCTTTGGCGCTCCGGCGACCCCCGCCGTTTTGACCCGCAATTTCGATTAGGTGCACCCGAAAATCTTCAGGCTTCATGGGTAATAGTAGCACGAAGAATGCTAATCGATTCCAAGCACCTTTCTCTCTTTCGCGAGAACAGCGGACACTTCATCAATGCCTTTTACATCGTTCATCAATCTGGCAAATTTTGGCCATTGATCTGCATCCACAGAGTAGCCTGCGTACTCCGCGTTGATAAATGGGCTAACCAGACTTAAGTCCGCCATTGAGAAGTTGCCGAAAATAAAGCTGTCTTCAGGTACTTGCGCTTCCAGGTAGTCCAACATCGGTGGTAGCTGTCGCTCGATAATGTTGGAAACCAAGCCCTCATCAGTTTCTTGCTTGAGGACATTGGGGCGCATATAGCGCTGAAAAAATATCCCGGTTGCCAGCTCGGCGAGTCGATTGCCACCGAGATCTTCATACCATTCGGTCATTGCCCGTTCGGACTTATCTGAAGGGTAGAGAGGTTTTTGCGGATAAGCGCTTTCGATATAGCGGCAAATCACTTTGGAGTCACCCAGCACCAGCTCGCCGTCTACCAGAGTCGGGACCTTGCCGAGGGGATTGAGCTTGCGATACTCGGGGTCGTCAACAAAAGGCATTTGTCGTACCAGCTCGAAAGGAATCTCTTTGAAATCGAGAGCGATAAATACTTTTCGAACAAAGGGAGAGGCGTGGACACCATAGACTTTAATCATTGTGACTCTTGAATAGTTAGTTTGGTGGAAGGACGAATAATCGAGTAGCGCTAATCTTTTAACTGAAGGAACGTGAGTAGCTCGTCTGCAGCGGGTTTAACGTTGCCAACCTCGACTTTGATTGTGTGCATACCCAAAGCTCTGGCGGGCTTAAGGTTGATGCCAAGATCGTCAAGAAAGACGCACTCATCGGGTAAGACGTTGAGCCGTTGGCACATCATTTGGTAGATTTCAGGTTGTGGCTTGCGAACGCCAGCTTTTGACGATTCGATCACCTGATCAAAAGCCGAAAAGACCTTATCGGCTTCCTTAGCCTGAGCGCTGTCGCGAACCATCGCAATGCTATCCATGTCGGCGAAATTATTGGTGATGCACCCTGTTTGATAACCTGCACGCTTCACCTGATGAAAGGCATCGATCATCACTGGCTCGGCGTCCAGCTTGAGCAGCGATAGCAGCGTTTCCCCACGAACTTCATGTCCTGCAGCAGCAGTTTCCACCGCATAGGCCTTATCGAAGTCGGCCCGGCTAATTTCGCCGCGCTCGAACTGTGCCCAGGCATTGGTATGATGATTCTGTTTGATGACCCCGCCTAAAAATTTTTCGGGCAGGCCGTTTTCTCTTTCGTAATGAATAAAATTCGCGACGGGTGAGGTGGTGAATACCCCGCCAAAGTCAAAAACGACTGCTTTGATGCTCGACATAGGACGTGATTTTGATCTGAAGTTCAAGATATTCCTGATTCGGAATCAGGTTCGTTTGAGCCTGTACGAGTTGCTCATCAACAGGGCATAATCATCCGCTATCACCGAACGTCGGTCAAGCAATTAGAAAAAAGGGGGCAGAACCCTTTTTCTCGATAATAATTGTTTTCGGGAGCAAATAAACACGCGGCGCTCATTCGCAATTAATTAATTTGCTAGCGGTAGACTAAAAAGGATTCTGACCCCTTTTATTCATTATTGGTGGCCTGATGGAGAATATAGTTGTTGATGTGCGGGATGGGCGGCGTTCAAGCGTGGTTTTAGGTCGACCCGAAGAACCAGCCAAGCCCCCGGTTGTTATGCTGCATGGGTTCCCAGACAATAACCTGACATTTAAGGCGCAGTTGCCGGATTTGCTTGCCAGCGGCTTCCCGGTTGTGTGCCCCATGTTGCCCGGCTACGAGCCGCGGTCTCTGTATACTGGAGCAAAATACGATCTTATTTCGGTGGGCAATTACCTCGACACTCTTTTCGACAAGATAAAACAGTCGCTCGATGTTCCGCGCGACCAACCCATTCATTTGGTGGGCCACGACTGGGGTGCGCTGGTTGGCTATGCCATGGTTTGCACCTGGCCCGAAAAATTTCTTTCATTTACTTCGATCACGATACCCTATGGCCTTTCCTTGGGAGGGATTCTTGTCAGAGCGAGGCAATACTTGCCAGCATCCTGGTATATCCAGCTTTTTCAATGCCGTGGATTTGCCGAGAGGCTAATGCTGGCCGGGGAGGGCAGGCGCATCAGGCGCTTGATCGATGGATGGAACGGTGGCTGGAAAATGCCGGATTCGGTTAAGGACGATATTGTTTCGACCTTGGCCCAGCCAGGCGTGTTACCCGCCGCGCTTGCCTACTACCGCGCAATCTACGGCCTTGGCGCTGAAGCTCGTCGATCCAGAAAGTTACTTTCTTCCAACGTGCAAGTCCCGACGCTACAGATAAGGGGTGCTCGAGACGGCTGTATCACCGCGCCACTCTGGCGGCTGAATGAATCACGGTTTTTCGAAATAGAACAGAAAGTTGTCGAGATGCAGGCGGGGCATTTTCCTCATCAGCAATTGCCTAAGGAATTTAATAAAGCGCTTCTAGGCTGGTTGCAATCTCACTGAGCATGCATGAGTCACTCTGACACGCCATGACCGGCGAAACCTTAAAGTTAGCATGGCGCGATTTTCGGAACAGCGAAACTCCGGTATGCAGGTGCTGGTATAATCTTCGCGCTAGGCATTTCGGTTAAATATATTGATTGCTCCTAAGGCCACCAACAACGGAATCATTTCAAGAGAGATACACGATGATCAAAGCATATGCAGCAAGCTCAGCGCAGGCTACGTTGGAGCCTTTCGAGTATGACCCAGGTGAGCTAGGCCCCAATCAGGTTGAGATTGAGGTTGAACACTGCGGTATCTGCCACAGCGATATCAGTATGATTGACAATGAATGGGGTATTTCAAAGTACCCGCTGGTAGCAGGGCATGAAGTCATCGGTAAGGTATCGGCGCTCGGCGAGAATGTGCGCACTCTAAAAGTAGGCGATAGCGTGGGGCTGGGTTGGCAGTCGG
The DNA here is from genome assembly GCA_964504585.1 of uncultured Pseudomonadales bacterium. GTDB lineage: Bacteria > Pseudomonadota > Gammaproteobacteria > Pseudomonadales > UBA7434 > UBA7434. Next base: position 14,175 of record CAZDEW010000077.1, read on the forward strand.
GTTATTGCATGAGCTGTGGAACCTGCATGTCTGGCGATCACAACTTATGTGGCACCTCGGAAAAAACCATTGTGCATCGACACGGGGGATTTGCCGACAAGGTACGTGCAGAGGCACCAGCGGTGGTTAAATTGCCCGACGGCCTCGATCGGAAAAACGCGGGGCCGCTGTTTTGCGGCGGGATTACGGTATTCAATCCGCTTGTGCAGTATGACGTTAAGCCAACCGATAAGGTTGCCATTATTGGCATAGGCGGTCTAGGGCATTTGGCGATTCAGTTTGCGGCTGCCTGGGGTTGTGAGGTGACCGCGTTTACCTCCAGTGAAAGTAAGTCTGAAAGTGCGAAAGCGCTGGGCGCGCACAAGACAATAAACTCGCGCGATCCCAAGGCTATTTATGCGGCTGCAAATAGCTTCGACATGACTATTTGCACGGTCAATGTCAGGCTCGACTGGAATGCTTATCTTGCAACGCTAAAACCAAAAGGCAGGCTGCATTTTGTGGGCGCGACCCTGGAGCCGCTGGATCTTGGCGTTTTCCCAATGATGCTCGGTCAGAAGTCAGTGTCAGCGTCCCCGGTCGGTAGTCCAGCGACCATTGCACAGATGCTCGACTTTGTCGTACAGCACGATATCCAGTGCGAAACCGAACACTTTGCTTTTGACCAGATCAACGACGCTCTCGACCGGTCTCGAAGCGGTGAGGCGAGATATCGAGTGGTGCTGAGTCGCTAGGTACCGAACTTTGGGGTCAGAGTAAAAACTGCGGCGGCTGCCTTGATGGGTATTGCGTTTTGTAATGCAGAGTTTTTACTCTGACCCCAAAATTAAAACGAAAACCAGTATCCACAGTAAAAACAATAAGATAGCGGTAAAGCACAAGCTTATTGCCTAGTTCGGCGCGAATCCGCCGTGGCCATAAACATCATTTTATTGGCCGCTAATGTCATATATCAACGCCGCTGCTAGCTATAGACTGGCTGGCATCTGGTAGAAGCTACGCTGAGCCAAATCGAGATTAAACGGCTCAGCTGTCGGCCTACCAACAAGAACAGAAGCCTATTGAGAAAATAGACAGTCGAAGAGTGGCCACCAATGACAGCGTTACAGGATTCCCTGATTCTTAAAACCGGTACTGTGTTGAAAAACCGTATCTGCAAGGCGTCGACTTCAGAGGCAATGGCGACGCCGGATGGGCGCATTACTGCGCAGCACATAAAGCTCTACGACACCTGGTGCAAAGGCGGCTCTGGACTGCTGATTACCGGTAACGTGATGGTCGACGGTCGCCATATGAACGAACCGTTAGTCGTTGACGGGCTGCACGATCAAAATTACACCGCGTTTCGAAAGTGGGCTGCAACCGCGAAGGCACACAACGCCCATATCTGGCCGCAGCTGAGCCATCCCGGCAAGCAGTCGCCCAAAATGGTAAACGATCAGCCGCTCTCTCCCTCA
>CAZDEW010000078.1:0-14771 GCA_964504585.1 uncultured Pseudomonadales bacterium
CGCCCCGCCGCGGCGCCCCCTGCCCGCTCCTCCTGTTCGCCACCGCCTTCAGGCGCACCTCCAGACCGGGGTTATGCCCCATATACATCACGCGCTCTCGGTGCTCCGACAGCGAAAGCGCCTGCGTATTGCTCTCTGGGTTCCGCGACAGACTAACGGTACCCTGAGTCGGTCTGGACAAACCCGCCAGCATTCTCAGCAAGGTTGTTTTGCCACTGCCATTGGGTCCTGCAATTCGCAGGCCAGTTCCGGCAGGCAGTTCAAAATTCAGCCCTTCGAACAAGGTTTGATCGCCGCGCTCCCCGGTAACAGCACTCACCTGCAGATTAAATTGACCGCTGACGTCCTTCGAATGGCCCAACATTCAAGATCCAGAATTATGTGATCGCACAAAAAAATTGAGTATAAAAAGTGTTGCAGTCAGCGTATGAGAAGCCGGCAGAATTGCCTGGTTGCCAACACCTTTTTGCAAGCGTCCAGTACAGCCGTGCGCAAGCCATAAGCCAGCGAGCGGAGTGATTATACAACGGCGCAGTGGCTACCAAGGCGCAGGCTGAGGTGAAAACTACCCGTAAGCTCGACGTTTAATCGAGAACTCGGCAATGACGCCGATTGCCAGTAGCAGCAGAAGCAAAGCACCCGGCGGGAGCATTGGGATTGGGACGGGCACAACTGGATTATCCAGGCGCCAGGCGATCGCATAGTCCCAGACAAAGGGAGAAGCAGAAGGTGGTCTCGTCACTCTGAGCTGGTAATGCTTACCGGGCTCTATCATCGCCCAGATATTTTCCGTGTTATCACGTGTACTCGACGATTTCATGACGACCCCATAGCCGAGCTCTACGAGCTCGAGATCCAGATTGTGCAGGGTTGCGTTCGTATCAAAGCGCTGGTCAGGATTAAGCGCGCCGCTCACCTCCAGATTCCAGACCAGTGAAGCGACAATTGCGGACTGCTCTTGCGCAATACCCAGGTCGTACACTGCAAGCTCGTTAGACCCCTCTGCCCCGCCGAATGATTCGTCGTGGTCGAAACCGTGAAAACCAATGTTATCGGCCCCGCCATCCTGAATACTCGCAGACTCTCCACTCGCTAGAATCTGAAAGCTGTTATAAACATTTAGCTGACCCGCGCCATAGCGCCAGTCCATGCCGTTGCTGGTTCGATGTAAGGACTTCTGACGGTAATCAAGAATATCACCCTTGCGACTGGAGTTTTGCGTTCGCCTCTGCGCGCCTGCTAGTAATGCCGCCTTAACAACTTCACTGCGTTCAGCATTTAGAATGACGTCGCCGTTTCTGTTCCGCGTCCAGGACTCGGACCAGGATGCATTCTGTTTAGCGGCGTCGATCAGAAACGTAGCTGCAGAGGCAATGTCTGCCGCTGCATAGGAAGTAGCGGCATGCGGGACAACCAGATGAATAGCCACGCGATTCGCTTGATAGATATCGTCGAGTGGCACAACACGATAACCATGGCTATGGTCTGAAACACCTGCCGCGATTCCATTGAACGAAGATGCCATGAGCACTTTACTGTTGTCCGCAGGGTAGTTGTCATTGTTCGCCGCACCAAAGACTTGCACAACCTCATCCGTTGCAGAAAACCAGTCGCTCAGCCTGAATATGTCCGATGTTATCCGGGCAGAAAAATTGCCGGTCGCATCAACGAAGCCGGATCCAACCCAGCTGTGGTTAGCAACCTGGCGATCAGTCGGCTCGGGATAGGCGCCGAACGGAGAACCGAGATTGTAGAGATCATGAAACCATGTCTCGGTGTTATAAGCACTAATATCGGACACCGCCGGGCTGAAGGAGGAGCGCTTGCCATAGTAGCGCCGTGCGACCGATGTGGCATGCCCCGAAAATACTCCCGGAGATCGCGCATTCTGACCGGAAATGGTTTTTCCTGAAAACTCCCGCCCCTTTAAGTTTGGGAGCCAGGATTCACCCACCGCCGCCTCGATTTGAAAAACCTTGACGCCTTCGCCAGACGGCAAGGCATGGCCCAATTCAGTAACCAGGCGAGAGTAACCGACGTCATCGCGAACGGCTGAGTGTGCGATACCGCTGAACAGCGACAAAGCCAGCAAGCACAGGAGTTGAGGAGCAAGCGCTAAATTAATCTGGGGCAGCTTTGGCATGACCGGGTGAAGTTAGACGGCTGGGCATACTTGGTGGTGATGGCGTCGAAAAATCCAGCACCTGATACCAGCATAAGCAAAACCTCAGGTTTTTCTAACAGTTTTACCCGCATTCATGATTTCTTAAACAAATTTTGCACAGTCGGCCCCCGCCCACGGGCGAGAGATTTTTATCCGCTCAGCTGGGTTTTCTTCAACCCTTGCAGATAAAGCAGTCGGCGCAAAGCTGCCTAATATGCATACAGTTAAATCGCTCACAATTTTTCGAATTGATGCTAGAGTTAAAATGTAAAACGGAATTTTAGTCTCAATTAGGACATACGCTTCAAGGATGAAGTATGAATACCAAGCACACCTCCAGCCGCGTGCCCACACAGAAACGCTCAATCGAGAGAGTTGAGTCCATTCTGCTTGCGGCAGAAAGTTGCATCCGCGAGATCGGTTTCTCAGAACTCAAAATGAAGGATATCTCTGGTCGAGCCAAGGTCTCGCCCAGTTCTGTTTATCAATATTTCCCGGACAAAAAAGCCATTCTGGTCGCCCTGACCGAGCGCTATACCAAAGAGATTCTCGAGGCAATTAATCAGGATCTAGGGGACATCAACGATACTAAAGAGCTCGATGCATTCCTTGCGCACTATATCCATAACTATTATGGCTTTTTGAAAAAGAACCCGGTGGTGAAAAGCATCATCGCCAACCTTGCGATCGACCCAACGCTTAAAACTGAGGAGAACAAACTCAATGTGACGCGAGCGCGGGTTCTTTCAGTCGCTCTGAAAGCGAAAACTCCAAAAAACAAACTAACGATCTTCGCAGACACCTGCTACTGGGCACAACACAGTATTCATGCCTGTGTCTGCCTCGCTCTGCAACTGAATAAAAAACAGGGGGCGACGATGCTCGAGATGACCAGAGAGGCCATCGTCAATCAGTTTGAACCGTTACTGGGGGGCTGAGCGACGTTACGCTCGCCTGGAGAAATCTGGCAATCAGGTAACGCGCGGCGGGCCGTGCTTACTTCTCGAGTACAAACAAAACGTGTAAGGGCTGGCTCATAATGGGCTCGAAGAAGTCTCGGTCGAGCGCGAGGTGCTCTTCCGTCACGGATAGCTCTTTGATCAGCGGCATTTTTGAAAATCCGGCTGCAGCCAGACCGTCAAAGTAAGAATCAAAGGTTTTATGTACACACTGCACATGCAGCGACTCGCCGCTGCGCTTCCATATTTCTCCCTCCAATTTTTGATTCTGTGAGGAGAAATAGTCGCTCTCTGGTTGCTCAAAGAAAAAAGGCGGCTTTCTCCTGTCATCCAGGAACGGGAAGAACGGGTGTGGAATCGTGAATAAAAATCTACCACCGGGCACAAGCGCGTCATAGGCCAGCTTCATGACAGCGTGCATTTCGTCGGTTTTTAGATAATTAAATAGAAATACAGCGACGCAAAGATCAAAGGTTCGATCGTTTTGGTAACTGACGATATTAGCTGCCCGATAATCGATACCTAGCGGCGCTTGCGCCTCCTGTGCTTTCGCGATATCGATCATGTGCTCGGAGAGGTCGACACCTACAATATCGCCCGCGCCCTGTTGTTTCAGCACTCTGGCGCAGTATCCCTCACCGCAACCGATATCAAATACAGACTCGCCACTGAGCTGGCCCACTGCAGAAAAAACATGCGGGCGCGCTGTAAAATCGGAGAGCGAATCCGGCAGCTGACGCCCCCAGCGATCTGCCGTGTCGTCGTAGACTTTTCTGGTATCCACGCTAGGCCTCGAGCTCGAGAGGCTGCCCCTGAACAAGAGAAAGGCCCGCTGGCATTTTCAGGGCACGCTCGTACATCTGGTCCCAGAAACTAATTCGCATGTCTATTGCCGCACGAACGCCCTGCCCCAAGGCATCGGCAGAGTCTGTGTCAACCACGAGATCACGCGCTATTTCCAGCAGAACGTTGGCATGCGCCTCGTCACAGCCGGCATGGAGGGTAAAAAACACGTACTGCTCGGGCGACAGACTCGTGTGATTTTGTATGGCGAGGAGAATACGCTCGTAGATATGGGGTACGATGAGCTCGGTCGCTATACCAAGCGCCCCAATCCCCGCGCACGCGCCCTGCTGGCAAAGCTCGAAAAAACTTTCGCGCCAACTCTCGCCTATATCCGATGCAGGCAGCTGTGATGATTGTGCAAGCTCTTGCTCTAGCGCAGACTGAAACCATTGGAAGAGCTGGGTATGTGGCACACCATCGATGCGCGCTTTCAGCTCGGCACCAAGATCCAGGTCGTCGACCTCACCGTGCTCCTCACGCAAGTTATGCGTCAGCTCGTTTCGATGCTCAGGGTTTTCCAGCTGCGCAATCACAGCGCCCAGATACTTCACAAAATGTGAGGAGTAAGCGGCGTAGCAACGCGACAAATCCAGCAGTGCCAGCGGCGTATTGGGAAGTTGCCCGTTGACCAGCGCATCCAGATAGGGGTGTTTAACTGCGCGCGAGTTGATTGCCTCGTTGCGCAGCGATTCAACCGTAAATTGACCAATACTCATCGTTTAATCTACACTCTTTACGCTTTGCAGCTAACTAGCGCTATGCATCCAGCAAGATGCGGACTCGGCGAAGGATGCTGAACACACTTCCTCGCCCCGTTTCATAAGCAAAGCCAGTCAGGCTTACTGCTCCTCAGGTAAATGTACGATTAAGCCGTCCATCGCCTCCGTCAGGGTCACCTGACAGGAAAGACGGCTGTTGGGCTTACGGTCTGAGGCTGTGCCATCAAGCATCTCGTTTTCAAAGTCGTTGGCCTCGCCCACTGCCTCGACCCAGCGCTCATCGACGTATACGTGACAGGTTGCGCACGCGCATCCACCGCCGCACTCGGCCAGGATGCCGTCAATGCCTTCATCCATCGCCACCTGCATGAGTGTGGTTCCTTCAGTGGCTACAACTTTCTCTTCGCTACCGTCGGCGCTTACAAATGTTACGGTTGCCATCGATGTCTCTACCTCAAATAACTTGTTCTGCTCTCACCAGACCGACCATCAACAGATCTGCTCGACCCAATTCTACTATCACGTTTCTTTTAAACAGGCAGGGGCCCGGGGCTGGCCGGGCAGGTCGCGCAATTGTACTCGAAATCCATCGCCGGGCTAGCGCTGAGCGTGGCCTTTGTGCGCAAAGTAGCTATCCGGTCTGGTCAAAATTACACAGCGAATTTGCATAGGGAAACAGACCGAAAATACCGCCGGTATGGATAAAAACGAGATTGCAATCATCGTCGAGGCCTGAGAATCGGCCGCTTTCGATTTCGGTCAACAGCCCCCCAAACGCCTTGCCGGAATAGACTGGATCCAGAACCAGACCCTCGGTGCTAGCCAACTGCTTGATCGTGGCATACACCGAACTATTCGCGCGACCATAGCCATCCCCGACATAGCCGTCTATGACATTGATCGAATACTTTTGGGGCTTCGCAGCGGAAAACTCTGCGTAATCGCTTTGCCAATCAGAAATATCCTGACTCACTTTATCGAGAAACCAGGCCTCGTCATCGCAGACATTAACGCCGTAGACCTCGGCAGCCAGATTAAAATACGCCGCACCCGCAGTGAGACCGGCCTGCGTACCCCCCGATCCGGTGGCACAAACAATGGCCGAAGGCTGGATATCATGGCGCTTAAAATCGGCAGCCAGCTCCTCACAGGCGGCAAAATAACCCCATACACCTGTCGCATCTGAACCGCCGGTTGGAATTTTAAGTGCCTTGACCCCACATGCGGCGTAATCGTCGATGACCTGCACAAAAAGCTGGTCGAGCTCTGAAAAGTAGCGATCGCGACGGACAACCGTGCATTCGGCGCCCGACAATTGATCCAACAGTCGATTTCCTGCCAGCTCCAGCGGCCTGTCATCCCGAGAGCGTGAGATCCCGTCGTCCCGCAGTATCAGGTGACACTTTAGACCCAACTGGGCAGCCACCAGAGCCGTTGCGCGACAATGGTTCGATTGCGTTCCACCACAGGTAACCAGAGCATCGTAGCCCTCAGCCATCGCTTTTGCGGCGATAAACTCCAGCTTGCGCACCTTGTTGCCGGAAAGCACGGACCCCGTCAAATCGTCGCGCTTGACCCAAATTAACGGGCCTCCAAGCTCAGCTTGAAGCCGCCTGAGCGGTTGCAGCGGCGTTGGCGTCTGCCCCAAGCTGATTCGCGGTGGAAAATCGGCTTCCATCACCTGCGCGGGCACTAGCAGTGCTGGTTAAATAGCCTTAATCGTTCCCTTGGGAAGCACCGCATGCACCGCGGCGCGCTGGAACTTGAGCTCCGTATTATCAGCCGCCTGAACAACGATGTAATCGTCATCGAGTTTGACAATCTTTCCAAGCATGCCACTGGTCATGACAACTTCGTCGCCCTTGCTCAGAGCGGCAACAAGATTCTCGTGCTCTTTTTGTCGTTTACGCTGAGGGCGGATAATCAGGAACCAGAAGAACACGAAAAGCCCGACCATCATAATGATGGAAGGGATCGGCGATGGCTGGGGTTGTGCCCCTGCGGCTTGCGCATAGGCTGAACTGATAAACATGAATAGAATTTCCCGTCGGTCAATTAAACAGCTGGCAGTTTAAAGGTTTTCGCCCAACCATTCGAGCACATCATCGTGGTGAGATTTGGTCTTAAATTTGTCCAAAATATGCACCAGACGCCCCTCTTTGTTGACGATAAATGTTGTTCGAAGGATGCCGTCGAACTCACGGCCCATAAACTTTTTTGGGCCCCAGGCGCCGTACTTGTCTGCTACCGCATGATCCTCATCGGACAGCAGATCGAAGTTCAAACCCTGCTTCTCAATAAAATTCACCAGCCGCTTCACGGGATCCGGGCTAATACCAATGGCGACCGTATCCAGTTTTGCCAGCTCCTTTTTACTATCCCGCAGGCCACAAGCCTGCACCGTGCAGCCCGGCGTACTCGCCTTCGGGTAAAAATACACGACAACATTTGACTGACCGCGAAAAGACTTGAGACTTACTTTCTCGCCGTCCTGATTGAGCAGGGTAAATGCAGGAGCAAGATTGCCAATTTTGGGAAACGCCATAAAACAATACCTATGCAACTAATATAAAAATAAAAAATATAAACGTAGATTCAGCAAATACGTAAATACAACCTGATGCGATTAAACTCGCCCCCCGTCGCGGCGCCAATGGAATGCAGCTACGCGGCTTCTATCAGGGTTAACGCGAACTAGAAACGCCGGACTGCTCATCCGATAAACTGATGGGCTAATCCTCGACGCTCGTTTGTGTAGCGGCATCTTGCTGTTTTTCATATTCGCGCTCTTCGACACCCTGCTCCTCAGTTTCGTGAGCAGTAGAGTTACCAAGCGCTTCCAGCGGTGTTAGGTCAGCACCTTGATCATCTAAACTCGCATGATCGCGTAGCTTTTCAGGGATTTTCTTCTGGGTTCTGGCACCCAGCTTTTGCAAATTATCGATTCTTCTCACCAGATTACCGCGGCCGTCGATTAGCCTTCCCCGGGCCTTGTCGTAGGCATCGTGTGCTTTTCCGATCTGCTTACCAACGTCCTCCAGCGACTCGGCGAAAGCCACAAACTGATCGTGCAACTTCCCGGCCTCTTCGGCAATTTTCTCGGCATTTTTATTCTGCTTGTCCCTTCGCCATATCGTTTCGACCGTCTTGAGTATCGCCAACAGATTGTTGGGGCCTACCAGAATAATTTTTCTATCATAGGCATAGTTCATCAACTCAAGATCGTTTTGCAGGGCCAGAGAGGAAGCGCCTTCAATCGGTATATAGAGCATGACGTAATCCAGGGTTTGAATCGCCGAGATCGAGGAATAGTCTTTGCCACTGAGATCTTTGACATGTTGGCGCACAGACTGTAGGTGCGCCTTCAGAAAGTCCCGTCTGGCCTGGTCATCCTCCGCTTCAAAAAAACGCGTGTACGCCAGTAGAGACACCTTGGAATCGATCACGATGTCGCGCCCATCGGGTAGATGCACCACCACATCCGGAATCGCTCGATTCCCCCCCTCCGAATACACAGCCTGCGTGTCAAATTCGATGCCCTCGCGAAGCCCACAGGTTTCCAGCGCCTTCTTTAAGGAAAACTCACCCCAGTTACCCTGAGCTTTATTGTCCGCTTTCAGGGCCTGAGTGAGGTTGGTCGCATCTTCACTGATGCGGATGCTCTCAGCCCGCAGCTTTTCAATCTCACTTTTCAGCAGGTGCCGTTCCTTCGCTTCGCTGGAGTAACTATCTTCAACTTTTTTGCGAAAATCATCGAGCTGATTTTTCAAAGGGCTCAAGGTTGAATCCAGCAGTTGCTTGCTGTTCTGATTAAAACGCTGATTCTTTTCTTCAAAGATTTTGTTGGCCAGATTCTGAAATTCTGCCGTCAGCTGCTGCCTGGCGTTGCTGATTTGTTCGATTTGCTCCTGCAAGGCTCTGCCGCGCTCGTTTAACTCGGCTTCCCGAGACTGGCTGCTCACCTGTAAACGCCCATGTTCGTCGCGTAGATTATTCAACGCCGCTTCGCTGCGCGCTAGCTGCGCACTTAAGGAGTCAATCCGGCTCTGACTTTGCGCCAGATCGACTTCCAACGGTCGCAACTGTTCGACGGCACGCTGCAAAGACTCAATGGCGCTGTCTTTGTCCGAGAGCTGCTGTTCCATCGCGGCTGCCCGCTCCGCTAGTACCACGTTGAGCTTCTCTAACTCGCGACATTCGTCTGATAACACTGCGCGGCGACGGCTTGACCCGAGTAACAACGCGAAGAGCCCCAGAGTGATGAGTGCGAGAGTAAGCAACAGTAATCCTAGTGAAGGGTCTGACCACTCGCTAAGCGCAGACAGGCGCTCTTTGGCGACTTGCCCCAACTCACTGAATAGGGAATTCATGCGCTAACTCCGTTCGAGCGCGGCGCAACGTGCTCAACATACACCGAGCGTACCAAGGCAGCGCCGTCGCTATGCAAAAACGCTTTTAGCCGCAGGCTACTGTTCTTGACTTGCAAGTTAGTGATGGTGTTCATGGTCATGCAAGTCAGCCTTGTTATGATTCGTTGAATCTTCTGCTCCCCGCGCATCAAGTGCTGCCCTTTCAAGCGCTTCGCCTCTGTCAATATGATCTTCATGTAGAGTGCCGGGGTGAACCGAGGTGCTTTGGTCTGGATCATCGGTTACACGGTGGTCACCATGAGCGTGATGCCCACCATGCTCACCATGTCTGTGCTCGGGCTCAAGAAAACCCACGAGCAACGATAATGCTATGCCAATCGTCAGCATGGCGCCCATCTTGCCCCGATCATGGTCATGGAAATGAACCTCCGGCAGCAGGTCGCTCAGAGCAACACACAGAAAGACGCCACAGGAGAACGCAAGCGCAGCGGCAATCAGCTCCGCGCTCAAAAAATCTGAGCCGCCAAGAGCAAAGCGTAAACCCAGCACGGTGAGCGGGCAAATCAATGCGTAGAGCAGCAAATAAACCCAGACCAAGTGGTTTGGCACCCCCCTCTCCCGCATAAAAAAACCAAGCGTGAGGGCATCGAGCGGCTTATGCAGGGCAATCGCAAAAAAAACGCTAAACCCCGCGAGCCCTGCGGTACCCATAACTCGATCAGACTCCATACTCGAGGCAAGTGCGATACCATCGACGATTGCATGCAATATCAGTCCCAGCACCACACCAAAGCCTGCTCGCCCTAGTGTAATCGACGACTCATGTGCATGATCTGTTTGCTGGTCATGCGCCTGATATTCATGATTGTGAAAGTGAAACAGCCGCTGCAGAAAAAACATAAACAGCAAACCTAGCACCACAAACGGCGCAACATAATCGATGCTCGAAGCACCTTTCTCATGCTGTATGGTATAGACCGCATGAGGCAACAGATGCAGCACGGCAATACCCAGCAACACCCCGGCAATCAAACTCATGAGAAGCTGGGTGCGCTTGTGGGTGATACGCACAAGCCGATCCATTCTCGCACCAAGAGCAACGGCCAGAACCAGACCTAACGCGTAAACTGCAAGCGTTGTCATCAGTTGTATTGCTGCTTATCAGACATAAATAGCAAGCCTAATCCGCGCTAGTTCGCGCGCTTGGCGAGGTCACCCAACTCGAGCGGCTCCCAATCTTTGCGACCGATATCGTGCATCCGCGCCTCAAACTTTTGGCTGGGCCAGTCTTCAACAAAATCCTTTAAAGCTCTATAGACAGTCGGAAATGCCAATAACGACCAGGGTATCTCGTCAAAGGTCACCAGTTGGACTTCACTGCTCTCAGGCGTTGTCTTAAACTCGGGAACAGGCAGGTCTGCCTTGAAGAAAATGTGAACCTGATTGGTTCGGGGTACATTCAGCACGCGATACATCTCTAGATTCTCCAGCCGAGCACAGGATTCTTCGAGCGTCTCTCGAGCGGCACCTTCACTGGTAGACTCGCCGTTTTCCATAAAACCTGCCGGCAGCGTCCAGTAGCCAAGCCGCGGCTCAATATCCCGCTTACAAATCAATATATGCGGCGTCTTATTTTCGTCGAGCCAAACGGGGATCGCACCAACCACCATATTGGGGTTTTGATAATGGATGGCGCCGCAATCGTGACAAACGTAGCGCTCACGGTTATCGTCCTCCGGGATTCTCAGCTCGACCTTGCCACCGCACTCACTGCAAAACTTCATCGCATTACCTTATTTCTGGCTCCAGGCTTCTGTGGCATCTCTATCGCTCTGTTTCTGCTCGATCCACTGCTGACTACCATCCTCAAAAACAGCTTTCTTCCAAAACGGCGCCGAGGTCTTTAAAAAATCCATCACGAAGGCATTGGCCTTGAAGGCCGATTCCCGGTGACTGGATGCGACGTCAACCTGCACGATACGCTCACCCACTGTCAGTCGTCCGACCCGATGGAAGACATGAATCGCTTTTAAATCCCAGCGCTCGCTCGCCTGCTTACAAATATCCCCAAGCGCCTTGATGGTCATACCGGGGTAGTGCTCCAGCTCAAGCGCAAGCAGGCGCCTGGATCGCTCAGCATTTTTCTCGGTCGCTCTGACTCGCCCCACGAAGCTCACCTCCGCGCCGATCTCGTCACCCTCGGAGGGCGATGCCTTTTTATCGTAACAGTCTTCTGCCTGCACTGCGATCGTGATCTCACAATCTGCAAGAACAAACTGCGCGGATACCGCAACATCGGATTCACTAGCTGCGTCTGGTTGCTGAGACACACTAGCCTCCGGTAACCGGAGGAAAGAAGGCAAGCTCGCCGGCCGGTGGCACTGCAGCAGTCTTTTCGGATAGACCCGCGTTGATTGCGACCTGCACTTTGCTATTCTGCAAGGCTCTGTACTGTTCTCCCTCCGTGGCGATCAGTCGCTCTATTAAATCGTCAACGCTTTCACCTTCAACAGCATCGATCGCGTGCTCACCGTGACCAATTTGCTCTCGCAGCTCGGCAAAAAATAATAGCCTTAGCTGGCTCATCGCTTCCATTCTCCACTTTTACCGCCCTGCTTTTCGAGTAGCTGCACCCGTTCAATAACAATTCCCTTATCCACCGCCTTACACATATCATAAACCGTCAGCGCAGCAACGGAAGCCGCAGTCAGTGCCTCCATCTCCACGCCGGTAACCGATGTGGTTTCGCAACTTGCGGTAATCACAACATGCTTCGCCTGCTCCGAGAGTTCAAGTTCCAGAGCGACCTTACTCAAAAACAGTGGGTGGCAGAGCGGAATAAGCTGGGAAGTTTGTTTTGCCGCTTGAATGCCGGCAATTCTGGCAACGGCAAGCACATCACCCTTCTTGTTATTGCCCAGCGTTAAAGCCTCGAAGGCCTCGGCCGACAAGGAAACCACGGCCTCGGCGATTGCCCGGCGGTGGGTCTGGGCTTTATGCCCCACATCAACCATATGCGCAGCACCGGAGCCGTCGAGGTGGCTCAGCGCAGCGGGCGAGTCACCCTCAGGCGAATCGGTTTCTTTGACTGCATCGTTCATGAAAAAGACCCAGCGTTATAACTATTGCACGAGGAATAAATTGATTCGCTGACGCCGAGATAGAAAACGCCTTAACAAAACACTATTAGTCCAATTAATTCATAGGCTTATCGAATATTCTTTAGAATATTTTGCCTATACTCAAGTAAGTGATTATCCCATTTCGACAGTCGGCACGCAAAGGACCATATTAATGCTTGTAAAGTTCAAAGACGCGCCCAGCATTGCGGCGAGAAGCTCATCTTCAATGATGGTCGCAAGCCAGACCATGGCGCTTCTCGCATCACTCTGCGCGACGCAGCTTTTGGCTTCAACGCACGATGCCGTCGCTGAAAACTTCGGTCCTCCACGCTATTTTGTTGGCAACTATTCGCCACTGACCCAAATTTTTGGGCTTCCGACTCTCGACCCATCTGCGGCTGAGGATGACAAGCAGCTGACACTCGGCATTCAACTCATCTCGGTAAGCAACTCCGATTCGGATGCAGACGAGTCACTGATCCTGGATGGCGAACTGACGCGCATCGACCTCAGCTACCAGCATCGAATGGGGTTCGCCGATCGCTGGCTAAACCCAGCGCAACTCCACAACCCCCGGGTTCGCCTACAGTTACCGGTTTTTCATCAGGGCGGAGGATTCCTCGATGACTCAATCGAGAACTTTCACGAGGTCTTCAATCTGCCGAATGGCAACCGCGATGAACTCGAAACCAACAATCTGCAATATCGCTATGTACGCAACGGAGAAACGCTGCTGGATTTTCAGGACGAGAGCGGAGGCATTGGTGACGCATCCATTGAATTTACGGTCGATGCGTTTCACAACGACGGCGTAGGCACCGGGGATAAGGCTCATCGCAACCCGCTTGGCAATGCGGGAAATACCCATGTGAGTCTTTCACTCGGCGTAAAACTACCCACAGGCAGCGAATCCAAAGTGCTTGGCTCAGGAGGCACCGACTTTTACGGCGTGATCGCGGCGGATAATCTACTCGACCTTCGCCACTGGGGACTTAGCAATCAACTCAACCTCGGCTATCTGCGCGCCGAAAACAGCGGGCCTCTTGCCAGCACCCAGTCCAATGAAATCTTTTTCGGCAGACTTAATCTTGCCTACAGGCTCAGCCCGCACTGGGCTATCATCACCCATTTCTACTACCATCAGGCGCCCTACAAAAGCGATATGGAGGCGATTGGCGCGGATGCACTTATGGGAAACTTCGGCGCATCTTGGCACAGCGAAAAGAGAACACTGACACTGTATTTCGGTGAAGACCTGGAAGCGGGTAAAAGCCCGGATTTCAGCATAGGCGCCAGCTTCGCGATTGATCTTGGCGATTAGGCCGCAGCCCGCACTAGTACCTTTACAGCCCCCGCGACCTTATGTAGAGTTTGCGCCCTCGTCGGTGAGGTGTCTGAGTGGTCGAAAGAGCACGCCTGGAAAGTGTGTGTACGGCAACGTACCGAGGGTTCGAATCCCTCCCTCACCGCCATTTCGCTACGAGCCAGAGCAACTTGGTGCGCTATAGGCCGGCGCATTAGCAAGCTCATAAACCGTGCGGCTTACAACTCTTCCTGTATCGCAATCATAGGATGTATCGGTCACCCGATCTGGTTCGGTTACCCTTGTAGGCAGCCTGAAATCGGGGTGCCATTTCGTATCAATTGTACGGCTGACATTGATCACCTCACTAGAGGTGATATTGCCAACGCTATCAACTGTTGTGGACAGGCCTTCTTTGCGCTGAGTTTCCCTCCCCTGTGCATCGTAGGTGTAGTCGGTACCGTTGCCCTCCCAGTCTGCAACCGCTTGCTTATAGCCGTTCGCATCATAGTTAACAAATTCATCGGCCGCCGAGCAAGTAATGAGGTTGTCGTTACTGTTCATGTGTGCGATTCGCTCAGTCCGCGTCAGCTTACGAATACCGTTTTGCTCCGTGTAGTAGTACTTAGTCTCATGACCGAGCGCATTGGTCACAGTGATATGCGGATAATTAAAGGCTCGACTATTAGCGTAGTCGAATACGTATTCGTCTATGCCAGCTGTCGCACCTGGCGCTTCATGTTTTGAATAGATTGCACGCCCAAAACTATCGTAATCCCAACTGGCATAGCGCACATTGCGCTCATCGGTGATGCCGGTAAGTAACGTGGGATTCGCGTTCTCATAATGATAGGTACGCACCGGATTGTTCAACGGGTCTGAATCAGTATCGGGATAAGTCACGCTTTGCAGTTGGTCACCGTTATAGGTATAGATGTACTCATTTAGATCAGGGTCGACCATTTTAGTAATTTTATCATTCGTATAAGTCAGCGTAATTGAATCACCAGTAGCAACTTCTGTAACGGTCGTTATATTAGCATTATGCGTGAGCTGAACCTCAGTACCGTCATTATAACTTATCGACTCCAGAGAACCGTCAGCCATACTGTAAGTTTCGACACTATCATCAGGTAAGGTGAGCTGCCAGTGATCAACCTGCTGAGAATCGGTATAAATAGAAATATTTGCAGACTGGTCAATTTCGCCGACAAAGCCATTTACCTGATCTCCTTTGAATATAAGTGACTCTCCATTTGGACGTTTTATAAATAGATGCTCTTCAACC
>CAZDEW010000079.1:0-14768 GCA_964504585.1 uncultured Pseudomonadales bacterium
TTGAACTTCTTACCGGAACCGCAGGGGCAGGGCTCGTTGCGCCCGACCTTGCGCCCTTCGCGGGTGATGGGCTGGGAGCTTGCCTGCGCAGGCTGCTGACCGGGCTGCCCGGATTCACCGGCGGTAGCGGACCCAGCGTTCGCATGCGTTGCGCTAACCGTCTCATTTTCTGCCTCGGCCAGACGCTGCTTCTCGATCGCATCGGGATCATCCTGGGCCTGCAACTGTACGAGCGCGAGAAAGCGTATGAACTCCTCTTTCATGTTTTGCAACATAGACTGGAAAAGCTCGAAAGCTTCGCGCTTGTACTCCTGCTTGGGGTTGCGTCCAGCATAGCCACGCAGCCCAATGCCCTGACGCAAATGATCCATGGTTGCGAGATGCTCTTTCCATAGAGTATCGAGAATTTGCAGCATGATTTGTTTTTCAAACCGTCTTGCCGCATCACCGAGAACCGACACTTTTTCGTCGTAGTTTTGCTTGAGCTTATCAGCGATACGCTGGCGCAAATCTTCCTCCGCCAGCATCTTCTCGTCGTTCAACCAGGTTTCAATCGGCAACTCCAGGCCGTAGTCCTGCTTTAAGCCCGCCTCGAGACCGGGGACGTCCCATTGCTCTTCAATGCTTTGAGGTGGGATGAAGCCGCTGATGTAATCATTGATGACGTCTTCGCGAACAACTTCAACCATCTCCGAAATATCGTCTGCCAGCAGTATATCGTTACGCTGCTGGTATACGATTTGACGCTGGTCGTTTGCAACATCGTCGAACTCGAGCAACTGTTTGCGAATATCAAAGTTGCGCCCTTCGACTTTTCGCTGAGCTTTCTCGATGGCATTGGACACCATGCGGTGCTCAATTGCCTCACCTTTTTCCATGCCAAGGCGCTGCATAAAGTTACGCACACCATCCGAGGCGAAGATGCGCATCAGATTGTCTTCCATTGAGAGGTAAAACCGCGTCACCCCTGGATCGCCCTGCCGGCCAGATCGGCCACGCAGCTGATTGTCGATACGGCGCGACTCATGGCGCTCGGTGCCAAAGATATGCAAGCCACCGGCCTCCAGAACTTTATCCTGGCGCTTCTTCCAGGCACTGGTGCGCTTCTCGATTTCTGCTTCCGAAGGCTCTTCGAGCGAATCGAGCTCAGCCTCAAGATTCCCGCCTAACACAATATCGGTGCCGCGACCTGCCATATTGGTCGCGATTGTCACCACGCCTGGTCGGCCGGCCTGAGCCACGATAGAGGCTTCCTTCTTATGGAATTTAGCGTTGAGGACCTGATGCTCGATCTTGGCCTTTTTTAATGCCCTGGATACCAGCTCACTGGTTTCAATCGACGCCGTACCGACTAGCACGGGTGCACCTTTCTCGGTGGCTTCCTGAATATCCTTGACCACCGCATCAAATTTTTCGGGTACCGAAAGGTACACGAGATCGTTCAGATCCTGACGCACGGTTGGCTTATTGGTTGGAATAACCACCACGTCCAGACCGTAGATTTGATGGAACTCCGGCGCTTCAGTGTCGGCCGTGCCCGTCATACCCGACAGTTTGCTGTACAGGCGGAAGTAGTTTTGGAAGGTTGTTGAAGCAAGCGTCTGGCTTTCGGCCTGAATAGTGACACCCTCTTTTGCTTCGATGGCCTGATGCAGACCCTCAGAAAGGCGACGGCCAGCCATGGTCCGGCCGGTGTGCTCGTCAATCAGAACGATCTGCCCGTTCTGCACAATATATTCGACGTCTTTATTGAAAAGATAATTGGCGCGAAGCGCGGTGTTCACATGGTGCAGCAGCGCAAGGTTACCCGGGGCATACAGGCTTTCTCCCTCTTCAAGCAGACCATCTTTTATCAACAGCTGCTCAACCGACTGGTGCCCGGCTTCGGTCAATTCGACCGTGCGACTTTTCTCGTCAACCGCAAAGTCGCCGTCGGCCTCGACCATTCTTTTTTCCAGCGGGGAGTTTTTCTCTTCGGGTAGCTCACCGCGCTCAAGGTGCGGAATGATTGCATTGACCCTTTTATACAGTTTGGAGCTATCGGCGCTCGCGCCCGAAATAATCAGCGGCGTTCGAGCCTCGTCGATAAGGATAGAATCAACCTCGTCAACGATCGCAAAGTGGGTTCCGCGCATAACGCGTGAATCTAACGTAAATGCTGTGTTTTCGCGCAGATAGTCGAAACCGAATTCATTGTTCGTGCCGTAGGTAATATCGGCTGCGTAAGCGGATTTTTTCTCTTCGTGGGCCTGACCACTGCTTATCACCCCGACTTCCATATCCAGGAAATTGTAGAGCGGCTTCATCCAGTTGGCATCGCGCTCAGCCAGATAATCATTGACGGTAACAATGTGCACGCCCTTACCGGTCAGGGCATTGAGGTAAGCGGGCAATGTCGCCACCAGCGTCTTGCCCTCGCCCGTGCGCATTTCGGCAATCTGTCCATCGTGCAAGACCATGCCGCCAATGAGCTGCACATCGAAATGACGCATTGACAGCGCGCGCTGCCCGGCCTCACGCACCACGGCAAAAGCTTCAGCGAGCAAGCTGTCCAATGTCTCGCCGTCGCTTAAACGTTTTTTGAATTCAGCTGTTTTCGCGCGCAGTGCATCGTCGCTAAGCGCACTGATGGACTCCTCGAGCGCGTTAATTTGTGCAACACGTTTGTTATACCGCTTTATCTGGCGGTCATTGCGTGTGCCGAATAGAGATTTGAATACGTTGGCAACCATAAAACTTTTCGCATGGCAGGCCCGGAACAGTCGGGGCTGCTAGTGTTAACTCATTGATTTTAAATGCTTGATCAAGCGGGTCGGCTAGCGAGGTCGCATCATACCAGAAAGGCCTGACCAGATCAGACGGGGAAATTGCAACACTTACCGCTTCTCGCCAGCTCTTTCTGAGGCCGGAAAAGGCCGGGATATATCGCAGACTATTCGACAGATTTAGCGGGAGGCCCGCCGCAGGTAACGAGCCGGGTTGTAGGACTTGCCATTTTTAAGCACTTCAAAATGAACGTGCGGTCCTGTCGAACGCCCCGTACTACCCATCATGGCGATGACCTGACCTTTTTCAACCACCTCACCCAGCTCGACGAGGTTCTTTTTGTTGTGGGCATAACGGGTGACGTAGCCATCGGCGTGGCTAACTTCAACCATATAGCCGTAGCCGCCATTACGGCTTGATTTAGTTACAACGCCACCAGCCACCGCAACGATATCTGCACCCATGCGGCCGGCATAATCAACACCATTGTGCCAGGCGCGTTTTCCGGTAAAAGGATCGGTCCGATAACCATAATGGCTCGACAACCAGCCCGATCGAACCGGGCTACCGGTTATCCTGTTTTGTTCGTGGTGTTCGACGTACTGAATCTCACTCGCCAACAGTGACAGCTGATCGAAGCGATCGGTTAACAAGGCATCCAGCTCACTGAGCTGCTCCTCCAGAGTGGGCAACGAAACCTTGGGGCGCGCATATTTTGCAATCGAGAAAGGACCGCCCGAGGGAACCGGCGCGCTGAAATCAAACTCGCCATCTTCGAGCCCTGCGGCATAAGTCAGGTGCTCACCAAGCGCATCGATGCGCTGCATGCGAGCCTGAAGATCGGCAACTTTATCGACAACATGATGCATTTTCGCGTCAATTATGTGTCGATACTCACTCACTTCCTGACTCTGCGCATCGAGCTCACCGCGCAGTTCGGTGAACTTACCTTGCTGCTCGGAGTTGGGCAGACCGATCATAGACGCAACCGCCAGCCCCAGAACAACGCCCAGCAACAGCCAAAACGCTGACTGGCGATAATCGGTTCGTTGTAGACGAGTGGCTTTCAAGGGGTATGGTCTGAAAAGCTAATAGTGCAAAAATGGAACAGACAGCGCCGCTGTGCGCGCCATCGTGCTTTAGTTTGTAAGAATAGGCAAAAATTCGGGAAATAGCGCCCTCTTTCGCTCAGTTTTGTGGGTTTCTTCCCTTAAAAACGCGATACCACACGGCACTGACGCGTGGCGAGCGCTAGTCCAACGGCAGTAGAGTAGAACCGGACGATTCAATCGTGGAGGGCAGGTTGCGCCGCGATGCAGCGCGGAGTCGGCAGGAAGACCGCTTATACCGCGGCAGCTGCCATAGCGTATGAGATGGGTGCAGATTCAACGTCGTCGAATGTGACCAGCTCCCAGGCTTCCGGCTGCGCGAGCAGTTCGCGCAATAACTGATTGTTCAGTGCATGGCCGGACTTAACCGCGCGGAATTCGCCAATCAGGCTCTTGCCCAGCAAATACAGGTCGCCGATGGCATCGAGCACCTTATGGCGCACAAACTCGTCTTCATAACGCAGGCCATCTTCATTGAGAACCTTGTAATCATCAATCACTATGGCATTGTCCATGCTGCCGCCCAGCGCCAGACCATTGGCACGCAGGTATTCAAATTCCCGCATAAATCCAAAAGTACGCGCTCGACTGACCTCACGCACAAAAGAGGTCGAGCCAAAATCAACCGCGGCCGTGGCTGATCGACCACGAAAAGCCGGGTGATCAAAGTCGATAGTGAAATTAACTTTAAAACCGTCATGCGGCAAAAACGTCGCTTTTTTACCGTCTGACTCGTCTTCAACCGTTACTGCACGCTTGATACGAATAAATTCTTTGGGGGCGTTCTGCTCTTCAATACCAGCAGATTGAATCAGGAAAACAAACGGACCGGCGCTGCCATCCATGATGGGAACTTCGGCAGCGTTCATATCGATGTAGGCGTTGTCGATCCCAAGACCGGCCAGAGCCGAGAGCAAATGCTCCACAGTCGAGACGCTGGCACCATTCGCACTCAGGGTAGTAGACAGCTTGGTATCACTGACGTTTTCAGCACGCGCAGGAATTTCAACGGCGGGATCCAGATCGACCCGGCGGAAGATAATGCCGCTGTTTGGCGCCGCAGGGCGCAAGGTCAGCAGGACTTTTCTGCCAGTGTGCAGTCCAACGCCAGTGGCACGTATAGTATTTCGAAGGGTACGTTGTTTAATCATTGATGCGCTGCCTTTCGCGTATCTCGATAGCGATTTACGCGAATAGTTGTACTCGAAGTCCCACGAACTGAAGCTGACTTCGGTTCGCTCCCTGGGTTAAACCAAGCGGTTCCTAAGCACGAAACCGCTGTGGTAGCACTCCCGCTAGCGCGACTCATCGCACTGCTCAAACAGGCAGAGCGGCCCAGCGCTATCGGGCAAATCCGCGAATCCCGGCGGATACAAGGGTGGAGGACTATAAACGAATCAATGTAACGGAGTGTCGTAAATTACGGGCATATGACAAGTTTGCAATCGTAATCTGCAGTTTGTCACAGCGGCTAACGCAACTATTACAGGATTCGAAACCGCCCTCGAGCATCCGCACCAACCACCTCCAGCCGGGCTCGAAAGACCCGTGGCTGGGGGCATGAAGGTGATTCGGACTGCCCTTGAGACAGTGCCATCCTATAAAGGTTAGCGGGCTTTTTTACTAATTTGCCATCCTGCGTACAAATGCCGGAACGTCTAGGTAATCCGTCGCAGTTTTGTCGAGGTCCTGTAAATCAGGGTTGGACACAGCCTCAGAGACGGGTGGCTCAGCCTGAACTGGCGGATTTTCAAACATACCCGACTGGGCGCCCACAGGCTCGCTCGCCTGTCGATAGGCCTGGGCGTCCTGACCAAAAACCGGCGGCTCGCCAGCGCGGTTGATGGCAGGCGTATTGTATTTTGTGTAATCAATCCCAGAGTGCTCGGTACCGCCATGGCCAACGGCTTTGCCCTGTGCAACCCCGCGCGTGTCGGGAACGGAAAGGTTGGACTGCATGGTATCGACCAGACCAGTTGCGACCACGGTAACCTTGATCTCTTCTCCCATATCCGGATCGAGCACGGTACCGATCACGACCGAGGCATCGTCTGCGGCGAACTCCTCAACGGCTTCACCCACCTCTGAAAACTCAGCCAGCGCCAGGTCTGTACCTGCACTGATGTTAACCAGGATACCGCGCGCGCCATCGAGGTTAATGTCTTCGAGCAAGGGGCTCTTGATCGCAGCTTCCGCCGCCTTGCGCGCACGATCTGCACCCGTCGCGGTGCCCGTGCCCATCATCGCCATGCCCATCTCACGCATAACGGTACGCACATCCGCAAAGTCAACGTTGATGTGGCCGGGGCGATAAATGAGATCGGCAATGCCCTGCACTGCACCCTTGAGCACGTTATCAACGGCAGCAAATGCATCGAGAACCTGTACGTCCTTAGGCAGCACGGTCAGTAGCTTGTCGTTTGGAATCGTAATCAGCGAGTCCACATATTGATGCAGCTCCCGAATACCTTCGTCAGCAAACATCTTGCGCTTCTTGCCTTCAAAACGAAATGGGCGAGAAACCACCGCAATGGTCAGGATACCGAGATCCTTGGCTATTTGCGCAATGATCGGAGCCGCACCGGTTCCGGTTCCACCGCCCATGCCGGCGGCGATGAATACCATGTCGGCGCCTTTGAGCGCAGATTCAATCAACTCCTTGTCTTCCAACGCCGCAGATCGCCCCACCGCTGGATCAGCGCCAGCGCCCAGACCCTTGGTTATGTCGGTTCCAATCTGCAAAATCGTGGTATTTTGTGCACCGTCTAGCGCCTGAGCATCTGTGTTAGTACAGATGAATTCAACACCGTCAACGTCGCTATTAATCATATGGCGAACCGCATTGCCGCCACCTCCGCCCACGCCGACAACCTTGATGTTGGCCTGGTTTTTAACACTTTCTACTAGATCCCAGCTCATGATCATTCCCCCTCAGGAATATTGAGTGTAACTAAAAGTTATTGCGAATCCATCGCTGCATTTTTTCGAGCAGCGACAGGTCCGAATCCCCATCTGCACTACGTGCCTCTTGCTCCTGCTTAAAGCCATAGTGCAGCAAACCTATTCCCGTTGAGTAAATAGGGTTTTGCGCAACATCTTGCGAGCTTGCAACACCATGCGGTGTACCGAGTCTTACCGGTACGTTGAACACATCCTCTGCGAGTTCTACTGCTCCCTGCATTTTCGAGGTGCCACCGGTTAAAACCACACCGGCCGCAATCGAATCTTCAAAGCCACTTTTTCTAAGGTCAGCCTGTACGAAGAGCAATAGCTCTTCATAGCGCGGCTCTACGACCTCTGCGAGATTACGCCGCGATAAATCGCGCGGCGGACGATCCCCCACACTGGGCACCTTGATCGTCTCACCACCACTGGCCATGCTGCTCTTGGCGCATGCGTGCTTGATTTTTAACTTCTCTGCCTCGACCGTTGGTGTGCGAAACGCCATGGCTATATCGTTGGTAACCTGGTCGCCGGCAATTGGAATATTCGCGGTATGACGGATCGCGCCGCCAGTAAAAACAGCGATATCGGTCGTCCCACCGCCAATGTCTAGCAAGCAGACGCCCAACTCTCGCTCATCGTCGGTTAGCACCGCATAACTCGACGCCAGCTGCTCGAGGATGATTTCTTCAACCTCGAGATCACAGAGGTTCACGCATTTCTCGATGTTTTGCGCAGCATTTACCGCACAAGTCACCAAATGCACCTTCGCCTCGAGCCTCACCCCGGACATACCAATCGGGTCTCGAATACCCTCCTGGTTATCGATAATGAATTCCTGTGGCAGCACGTGCAGGATTTTCTGGTCCGCGGGTATTGCAACCGCGCGAGCAGCGTCTATAACGCGCTCAACATCGGCAGCTTCCACCTCTCGATCCCGGATCGCGACAATCCCGTGAGAATTCAGGCTGCGAATATGGCTACCGGCAATACCTGTATAGACGGAGTGAACGTGACAGCCCGCCAGCAATTCGGCTTCGCGAATAGCCTTACCAATTGCCTCCGTGGTTGCATCGATGTTCACCACGACACCGCGCTTCATGCCATTTGCATCGCTAGAACCGATGCCAACTACCTGAATCTCGCCATCTTCCTGACGTTCGGCGACGATCGCCGAGATTTTCGACGTGCCTATATCCAGCGAGACAATCATGTTGCCATCGGATCGATCAGCCATGAGAGTCTCCCGTCACAGCAGCATCGGCATTGTCGAGCGGCCTGCCAGCCAGCTCATATCCCTCAACATTTTCAGATCGTGCAGCGTGGCTGGAAACGGCGATGCCATCGGGGTAGCGCATATCGACCGTCGCCAGCTCCTGTAGCTGACCGGGCTGCAGCCGACCAACAAAATTAACAAAGCGCTGCAGACGCTGTTGATGGTCGCTGGTACCAAGGAACAGGTTTAGCCCTGTGTTAACGGTTAATGCCACGTTGTGCGGCGTAATGTAATTCATCTCTGTTATCTCTAGGCCCGCTTTAGCCAACTGCCGCTGATAGTCGTTGTAGCGATCAGCTAACAGCTGAATCGTGTCTCGACTCGGAACCGCGCGCCATGGCACAGAGAAATGCGGCAAGTGGCTAAACGCTTCAATGTTCTCGACGGCAAACAGATGCCCCCGCATCGACAGCAATTGATTGTCGTTCCACCGCGCGACAGGCATAAACTCGTCGACACCAACAATGACTTTCTCTGGCCAGCGCTTACTGACGGTTGCCTCCCTCACCCAGGGGTGAGTCTCAACCGCGCGCTTGATTTTCTCGACATCGAGTTCCCAGTAAGACTCGCCCATCAGGGGCAGCGCCAGACCAAGCAACTCCTCTTCGGAAGCCCCGTAGTCGCTGTAGCCACTAAACTCTCCACCCGAGTAGCCCGAGAACTGTATTTCACTCATAGGAACCGATGCCCAGTCCCGCACAACCGGCCAGGCACTAATGCTCGCAACGGCCAGGCCAGCAACAAGCCCGCCCATACCCAGTCGACGCAGGGCGGTGAGCAGATTCGGGGCTGTGAAACTGCGCGCAAGCGGTGCTGTCTCCGTCTGCGGCATCTGTTTTCTTTTTGCTCCCCGTCTGGCCTGTGCACGCGCAGTCATCGAGCGACCTCCAAAGTCTGCTCTTCGTGCCTTAACCAGGCCACATTAATGATTGCCGCAACCAGCTCATCGAAACTCATACCGGCAGCTTTGGCTGACTTAGGTACCAGGCTGTGATCTGTCATACCGGGCACCGTATTGACTTCGAGCACATAGAATTCGCCGCTCGCCTGGTCACGCATCACGTCAACCCGCCCCCAGCCCGAGCAACCTAGCGCCTCAAAAGCGCTGCGCGCGAGCGCCTGGATAGCCTGTTCATCACTGTGCGAGAGACCGCTGGGCAAGAAAAAACGGGTGTCATCATCCTCATACTTGGCCTGATAGTCGTAAAAATCGCGACCGGTCTCGATGCGTATGGAGGGCAATATCGCCCCACCCAGTAACGGCACGGTATATTCCGGCCCGCTAATGTAGCTCTCGAGTAAAACACTCTCATCAAAGTTTACGGCTCGCTCGACCGCGGACTTTAGCTCTTCCGCATTTGACGCCAGACTCATACCGAAGCTTGAGCCCTCTTTGGCGGGCTTCACAAAAATTCGCTCGCCAAGCTGGGCAAAAAACTCGGCAAATGCCTGCTCCGATTCATCCAGGCCCTGCAAGACCTCGCCATCGATTGCCAGAAAGCCAGCCGTTGAGACGCCACAACTACGCCAAACCCGTTTACTCTGGACCTTGTCCATGGCCAGCGATGAGCCCTGCACACCGCTTCCCGAGTAGGGAATCTGCAAAAACTCCAGCAGACCCTGAAGCACGCCGTCTTCCCCACCGCGCCCATGCACCGCGATAAAAGCAAACGCAGGTCTGTCATCAAGCAGTGCCGGCAAAAAATCGTCTGCGGTGTCGATCAGAGAGACATCGACCTTCATACGCTGGAGCGCTTCGAAAACTTCCCGCCCACTGGCAAGGGAAATCTCGCGCTCCGCCGCATCGCCACCGGCGAACACAACGACTCGACCACCTAATCCGGCCGCATCGAATTGCCGCTTGTTGACCTCCAAAACCTCTCCCACCTCTGTCACTCGAATAAACTAGTAAGCACTAACTTATCAAAAAAATTTTGAGCCTTTATCATACAGACCCTCTAACAAAATTTCTATGTCTCTTGCCACTTTATTACACCGTTAGTCACCATGGCCGATAGCTTGCCAATATCTCCGGCGCCTTGAAAAATTATCACGTCATCATCACTGAGGACCGACGGCATTAATAGCGCCAGATCGTCCTGACTCTCAACCAGAAGCGGATCGACTCGCCCGCGCTGACGAATGGATCTCGCCAGACTGCGGGAGTCAGCGCCGGTGATGAGCTCCTCTCCCGCGCTGTACACGTCCAGCAACAGCAAAACGTCTGTGGTAGACAAACAGGAAACAAAATCGTCGTAGAGATCGCGGGTGCGGGTGTAGCGATGCGGCTGAAATAACATCACTAGACGACGATCGGGCCAGGCATCTCTGGCGGCTTTGATCGTTGCAAGAATTTCACTGGGGTGATGGCCGTAGTCATCGACCAGCGTGCAATGTCTGGCACCAAATTCAACATCGGGATGCACGCTAAAACGACGCCCGACACCCTGAAAATGATCGAGCGCCCTGAGAATAGTATGGGTTTCAATACCCTCTTCGCGCGCCAGGGCAAAAGCCGCCGCAGCATTTAAGGCATTGTGCCTACCGGGCATATTCAAAGAGACGTGCACCGGGTTTTCCGCACCCGGCATATAGAGTTTGAACTGGCTACGCAGCTCCGTGCACTGGTAATCCGCGAGGCGATACTGCGCGTGCTCGGCAAATCCGTAGGTGATCACAATTCGGTGGAAGCGATCGCAGAGACTGGCGACTGTCTCGTCGTCGACGCAGACAACCGCAAGCCCGTAAAAAGGCAGGTTGTGCACAAACTCCACAAAGGTATCTTCCAGTTTCGAGAAATCACCGGCGTAGGTTTGCATGTGATCCGCCTCTATATTGGTCAACACCACAGACATCGGCTGTAAATGAAGAAAAGATGCGTCGCTCTCATCCGCTTCGGCGATAAAGTAGGGTCCCTCGCCAAGTTGCGCATTGGCATTCGCTGCATTGAGCAAACCACCGATCACGAACGTGGGCGCTGTTCCCGCCTCGGCAAAAATCGATGCGAGCAAGCTCGTCGTCGTTGTCTTCCCATGCGTTCCCGCGACGGCAATACCATGGCGATACCGCATTAACTCAGCCAGCATCTCGGCGCGCGGCACAACCGGCACTCCGCTTGCCCTCGCCTCAAGCAGCTCTGGATTCTCCGGCGATATTGCCGAAGAAATAACAACGGCATCGGTACCGGAAACATTTTCAGCGCGATGCCCAACCGCCACCTCGGCTCCCAGGTCGCGCAAGCGCCGGGTCACATGATTATCCTGCAGATCCGATCCACTAATCTGATAACCCTGATTGATCAGAACCTCAGCGATGCCACACATGCCGGTGCCACCGATACCGACAAAATGGATTCTGCTCATCCGCCTCATGGGAGAGGCAAGCGGCAGGTCCTGGTGTGCCAGTCTGCCTTGAGCCGAGTTCGCGTCCACACCCATACCGAGCTCTTCGAGATCAGCCATAACACAACTCCATGCAAGCATTAGCCACTCGCTGACTCGCTTCCGGGCGCGCAATCTTCCTGGCACTTGCAGCCATCGCAGCCAGCGCTTGGCGATCACTCCAAAGTCGATAAAGCGTTTCTGCCAGCTGATCAGGCCCCGTTTGGTCTTGCTCTAATAGAAGAGAGGCACCATTCGCCTGCATATACACAGCATTCATTTTCTGATGATCATCAATAGCCCCGGGAAGAGGGATCAGAATGGATGGCACGCCGAGAACCTGCAGTTCTGCCAGTGTAAGCGCGCCAGCGCGCGCGATCACAAGATCACTCGTGGCAAGCACGGCATGCATATCATCAATAAAGTCGAGCACAGAAACCTCAGTCAACTCGCCCAGCCCGGACGCATGCTGCGAATACAACTCCAACACAGTCTGGTAATGCGCTACACCACTCTGATGACGCAGCCAAATACGCTGCTGGTGACTG
The DNA here is from genome assembly GCA_964504585.1 of uncultured Pseudomonadales bacterium. Taxonomy (GTDB): domain Bacteria; phylum Pseudomonadota; class Gammaproteobacteria; order Pseudomonadales; family UBA7434; genus UBA7434. The sequence goes on from CAZDEW010000079.1 coordinate 12,023, forward strand.
GGATCGCCAGATTCACTCGCCGCCACACGCTGGTGAAACTTTATCAGCGCCTGTGGTACGAGCGTGTTAATCGCCATTGCGCCCTGACTGCCACCAATCACTGTCACTGCAAAACGAGAGTCATCGTTGCGCCCACCGGCCTCTGCTGCCTCGAGCAGCTTTCGCCGCACGGGGTTGCCTGAAAACTCAACTTTTTCCGCAGGCTTTATCGCAAGCGGAAAGCCGGTAAATATCTTCCTCGCAAATCGGGCGAGCAGGCGATTCGCTGTCCCGGCGACGGCATTTTGCTCCTGAATCACCAGTGGCCGGCGACAGATCGCAGAGGCCAGACCCGCTGCCATCGAGGCATAGCCACCCATGCCAAGAACAACCCCCACCCGCTCATCCCTAATGACACGAATCACATAAAAAACGGCTTTTAACAAACCCAATAGCGATTGCACTCGCTCGAGCAAGCCTTTACCACGAAAGCCTGACACGGCGAGCGGCAGAAAACTAATGCCAGCCTCGGGCACAACTCTGGCTTCAAGCCCTTTATGAGTACCCAGCCATATCACTGGCACATCCTGCAACTGCAAACACTCGGCCACTGCCAGGGCGGGAAAAACGTGTCCACCCGTGCCACCTGCCGCAATCAAAACTGAATTCTCCGCTCGCTGATCAGTCATTTATGTCATCTGCCTGATTGTGAGCGGTTGATACAGGTCGGGAGAAACCACCTTCCCGCGCCGATCTTCAGCAGCGCCCAACTCCTGAATCAACTCAGTGTTTGCGCGAAAAACGACGCCAAGCATCGACAAGGTGACTAACAGGCTACTGCCGCCATAGCTGAGCAGCGGCAAGGTTAATCCCTTGGTAGGCAGCAAACCGATGTTCACACCGACGTTAATAAAGAGCTGAATGAACAGAATCAGGGCGACCCCGTAGCAGTAGTAGGCTGCGAAGCGCTTACCCAATAGCTCAGAGCATCGAGCGATCGAAACAATGCGAAAAAGCATCACTACAAAAATGGCGATAAACAGCAGCCCGCCAAACAAACCCAGCTCCTCGCAAAGCACCGCAAAAATAAAATCATTGTGCGCCTCAGGCAAAAAGAACTGTTTCTGAACACTGTTACCCAGACCTGAACCAAACCATTGCCCTCGCCCCAAAGCAATCAAGGACTCGATTAGCTGATATCCACCATCGAGCCGATGGCTCCAGGGGTCCAGATACACGAAGAAACGCTCCCTGCGGTACTCTTCACTGAAAATCATGGCCACGATGGCAAATGCGCTCACCAGCATCAGCGTGATGAACTGGCCAATACGGACACCGCCCAGAAAAAGAAGCCCTAGCGAGGCCACAACCAGAACGACGACCGACCCAAAATCAGGTTCGGCTAGCAGTAGAACCACCAGACCAGCAATCACGAGCAAAGGATTCAGAAAACCAATAAAGGTATTCCTGACCAGGGCTTGCTGCCGCACCAGGTAGCTTGAGAGATAAACCAGCAAACAGAACTTCACCAACTCAGAAACTTGTAATGTCAAACCGCCAATCTGCAACCAGCGCGTCGCCCCCTTATTGCTGTGGCCTACTCCCGGTATCAAAATAATCGCCAACAATAAAAAGCCTGCCAACAGTAGCAGGGGTGCAAAGCGCTGCCAGATGGAAACCGGGATTGCAGCCACGAAGCTGCAGGCAAACACACTGAGCGCCATAAACACCAGATGCCGATTAAACAGATACTGCTTATCGCCAAAGTTTTTGAGCGCGTAGTCGTAGGATGCGGAGGCAATCATCACGCAGCCGGTTACCAGCAATACCAAAATAGAGGCCAGCAGCCACCAATCGGTGCGGTAAACCCGATTGAAGCGCTGCTGTAACAAATCGCCCGGGCTAGACACTCGCGCCTCCCTGCCGATCTATAGCTGCGGTCGATTCACCTGCCTTGCGCAGGTGGTCAAACGCTTTGCAAAACGCATCGCCCCTCGCAATATAACTATCAAACATATCAAAGCTGGCGCATGCAGGCGCCAACAAAACCGTATCGCCTGGCGATGCCATCGAATAAGCGAGTGCCAGCGCATCATCAAGATCAGAAACGAATAGCGTATCGACCGCGACACCGGCAGCCGCTGCTATTTCGCTAGCTGCTTCACCCAACAACATCAGACAGCACCCCACATCACGACAAGCCTCGACCAGCTCGGAGAAATCTGCGCCTTTACCAACACCGCCTGCAATGAGATAAACACGGCCCTGCCCGTGACCACTAACACCCTTGAGTGCGGCCATAGCAGCTCCAACATTGGTAGCTTTAGAGTCGTTAATGAAATTAATGCCGTTTAACTCGCCAACAAATTCGCTTCGATGAGGCAGGCCCGAAAAACTCTGACAAATTTGACGCATAGCGGATGTAGAGGCATGCCCGGCACTAATCGCGCAAGCCGCTACAAGGTTCATTAGATTGTGCGAACCTTTGATCGTAACAGCGGAGTCATCGAAGAGCTCCTCGGCACCGGCGAACGCAACGTAGCCGCCTGTACCTGCAAGCAATCTAAAATCATCTTGCTCTGAGCTCCCAAAGCGCACAGCTGAGTCGACCAACACGCCAGACTCTGGCCGAGTGAGCAGGTCATCCGAAAAATAGACCTGACGCGAAGCCGCCTTGTAGATCTTTTGCTTTTGCTGCTGATACACCTGCATCGTGCCATGGCGGTCGAGATGATCCGGTGAAATATTCAAAATGCAGCCTGTGTGA
>CAZDEW010000080.1:0-14614 GCA_964504585.1 uncultured Pseudomonadales bacterium
TTCAAAAGATGCCTGTTTTTTTAAGGGCTGCCAGCGAGATTGTCGTCAGGACGCCAAACCATAAGTACGACCAGCCCGGTTATGCATTTTTAGCTCTGAGCCCGAATAGGTAGAGACCCAGCGTTATTAGAAACGTCGCTACCACGGATGACCAGCCAACGAACTGAACCCAGGCACCCCATGCAGACCACTCCCCCGAGAGCCCATAAAAGAATAAGAAGAAGAACGCCCCGCCGTTACTGCAAATACCCACATAGATGGGCCCCATGATGAGTTCGCCATTCAAAGCGCCACGAAGACCGACGTAATAGCCGACGCATAGCGCAAGATAGGCCCAACCAAGCATGCGCACAAACATATAGCTGTCTTGCGCGGGAAAACCAACCGCCGACAACAGTTGCTGCGGAAAAAGCAAAAGCGGCACGCACCAGAACATCAAGGTCGCTGCGATTTTGAATACGTAGACTCTCGAAAGGTTTTTCATATTGTCCATTATGCTTGCCGTCGTTTACAGGCGGCTGCCACACCACATTCTATTGGGTGCTGCATCTCGCTACCTGCTTTCACCGTTACTTATCCCTACAGCAGATATATGTAGTAGTGCGCCAACGACCACGACATTTTTAAAAAACAGGGAAATTTCTACTGCTCTTTCAGAACCCTCCATACCCCAAAATGCGTGGAAGACAATGTTCGTTGCGACGGTAAAAACAGCCAGCGTGAGTGCAGCCTGCACATGGAAGCGGGCGCCAATAGCGACTAGCGCACCACCAGCAAGCTCTAACAGTATCGTTAGCGGTAACAGCACAGAAACAAGTGGCAAACCGGCACTTCCCATCGTATCTAGCACTGCGCTGTAATTGAAAATTTTATTGATCCCGCCCAGAATAAACAGGGAGGCAATCAGTATTCTTGCTAGATGGATCAGATTTTGATTAGCCATGTTGAGCACTGGATTTTCTAAGGTAACGCCTTTGGCACGGGCAAGTACGCAGTACTTGTCCGGCCCAGTTTACTGGGCTTTTAGTGCCCAGCCTTGTTAGCGGCTGATGTACGAATTTAGCTTTGCACATGTTTTCTCACAATGCTCCACAGTGCCTTCGATCAAGAATTGCTTTCGATTGTCTAGAAAATTTGCGTACACGGTATAGTTGTTTTTTCTAGCGCTCCAAACCTCCCAGTCAAAATGTGTTACTTGGCCAAGCTCTTCCCTGTACTTTATTTTCCCGTGCCATGACTCTTGGCCAATCATTAGGGTTCTGGTATGAAAAACCGGAGAGGTATTTATAGCATGCCAAGCGAATAAAGGAGTTCCGATACAAATAATTGCTACTCCACCAACTAGTGCCCAAATAAGAGGAAACTTTATCAGCTCGGGGTATGAAAATAAAAGCATAGCGACTGTCGCCGAGAGAAGAAATCCGAGCAACACAGCTATATAGGCAACGACTCCACCGAGATTCTCTTTTCGCGCGATCAAAGCTCCGTCAGGCTTTAAATCAAATGTGGTTTCAACTATGAGAGTCTTCATGTTGAGGCCTGCTAACGCCGCCAGCTTGGGCAAGCACGTAGTGCTTGTCCAGCGTAAGCGGCTAGCCTGACCTTGTTAAGTGCGCGCCAATTCATCATGACGAGATTTCCACTCTTGCATAAGTAAGGGATGATTCTGAGCATGCTCATCACATACTTCTCCATAGTTTTTTTCACCGCCAAGCTCATAGAAGTCTAAAACTTCTTTAGAAAAAGATAATACTGCTTTCTTCCATTCATCCGTCTCGACGCTAAATAAATCGCCATCTTTCTTCTTTTCAAAAATATCGACTTCGTGTACTCCGGCGCGAATCTCAAAATCGACGCCGTGCGCATCACAATCAATGGCGATATATGGAGAGCATTCAAGTTTGTAAAAATTAAAGCTCGATTGTGGAAAAAGCAGCCCTCGTCCAGGCAATGGCTCTTTTCCTTTGTGAAGGGTCCTTAGTAACAATATTGCAGATGAGCTTACTGTTAAAATTCCATCCTCCGGTTTAACAAGCAAATTGCCGTCAATAGAAAATTCAACCCTTCCATGTGCACATAAATCCTGACAAGGCTTCAATGAAGGAAGCCAGTGTAAGTCATGAGTTCTGAGAGTGATGCTTATAGCACTTAACGCCTTTGGCACGGGCGTGCGATAGCACGTCCACCAAAGTGCCCAAACTTGTTATGAGTCTGATCAACGAGTAAGAAGGAAGCCATACTTCTCGATACTCTCTTCAATTTCTTTCTCAAGCTCTGGATAAAGTTTAAAAATTTCCTTATTCACTTCCGAACTCGCGTCAGCAATTATTTCCGCCAGAGATCGTTTAAGCTTACTTGCAAGCTCCTCATCATCACAATGCTTAGCTATTAACGGTACTAGATCCGCCAACATCGATGAAGATCGAAAAGTAGTCCTTGCGATATGCCTTGCCAGATCTCTATCCATAAACCCTAAGACTCATAACGCTGCCAGCATGGGCGGCAAACCGCAGGTTTGACGTCCAGCGCAGCGACATGCCTGGCCTGGTTACGTGTTGTTGCTAAGTGTACTGCCATAATAAGTTTTCTGGTGCCTCTGCGATCTCACCCGACTCGGTAATAAGGAACGCCTCAACATACACATTGCCTACGCCGAGGAAGTGAGTATTCTTGCATTGGGCGACGATGAGCGCACCACCGTCTTTGGTTGTTTCATGGTACACGCCTAAGCTCTGTTCCTTGCCTTCGGTGTCGAATGTTGAAATGGTGCAGTCTGGAAGCGCAAGCAGCTCAGGAATGGGCAGTGCCTTTAACTCTCGGATTGTAGAGCTAACTTTTGCCGACACCATTTCGTCTATTTCCTTATTGCTCATGAAGACACGTAACAGCTACTTTTGCGGCGAAGAGCCGTATAAGTTGGGGTGGTTGTATGTGATCTTTTGTTTAAATTTCGGATCTTCATTCTTCTTAAATTACTGATAATTCAATCGTTTATCAAGCGCGGCACACTAAACTTAAGTTTATTAGTGCGGCGTACAGCCGCACTAATCGCCAACCCCACGCTAGCAGCCCACGCAACTTGTTCTTCCATATAGATTCTTCCCGACCGAACTCACGCAATCCACCCCAAACCGCTGTACAATACCGGACGAGTCGAAGGATCGACTTAGAGGTTCGAATCGCCTTTGCAACCTAAAATTCAGCCTTAGGAGCGACATCATGGATGATGTAAGACCACCACTTCCCAGCCCTCCCGTCAAACTTATGCACAGACTTCGCGCTCAAATGCGCGCAGAAAACAAGGCATGGTCGACCGAAAAAGCATACCTCAGTTGGATCAAACGTTATCTGCATTTTCATAATCTGACGAAACCAGAGGATCTGGGCTGCGAGCACATTGGAAGCTTTCTTAGCCATCTCGCGAACGAGCGCCGCGTAGCGCCTAGTACGCAATCACTTGCTCTAAACGCTCTCATCTACTTCTACCGTCAGTTTCTGCAAATCGATATTGGAACAGTCCCTTTCGAATATGCCAAATGCAAACCGCGCATGCCCGTTGTGTTCTCCAAGCATGAGGCAATGAAAGTCATCGACAACCTAAGAGGAGACTGTAGGCTTATGGCGCTGCTGATGTACGGATGCGGGCTTCGCGTATCAGAATGCCTCTCGTTGAGAGTAAAAGACGTTGACCTTGAGCGTCGACAAGTTGTCGTTCAAGCTGGAAAAGGCAGCAAGGACAGAGTCACTGAGATGCCGGACATTGCCACCGAAGAACTGCACGATCAATTGCGCTTTGTTGAAGTAATTTTTGATATGGACAGAAAGCGTGGCATCGCGGGTGCCGCGCTGCCCAATGCGCAATCGATTAAAGACGGCAGTGCCGCAGACAGCCTGGCATGGCAGTTTCTTTTTCCATCCGCCCGAACTGACAGAGATCCGCAGGATCACAAACGCAAGAGGCATCACCGGCATCAGCGCTACATTCAAAAGGCAGTTAAACGGGCGATCGCACGAGCTGGCATTACAAAAAATGCCAGCTGTCATACGTTCAGACACAGCTATGCCACTCATTTACTCGAAGATGGGTATGATATTCGTACGATCCAGACCCTGCTAGGCCACAGCGATGTAGCCACCACCGAAATATATCTTCACGTAGCGACGTTAGACCAGAAGCATGTTGCCAGCCCGGCGGATGAGTTTTTAAAACTCGAAGAGCCAGCAGCAGTAGGACAAAGTGACCAGCGTGTCACGGGGTAGTATAAATTATCGCCCGCGGCAGAGCCGCCCCGCGAGCGCAGCGAGTGCTTTGGGTCTTAGTGCTTCCATGCACGTCATCGAACCTGCGGTCCGCTCCCAGCCCCACAATAAAAAACCCCGCACTGGCGTGCGAGGGTTCTGAATTGGTGGAGCTAAGCTCGGCCGCTCCCGCGCATCCATGCGCTCGCGGCATTAGGCCATCCTTGGCCGTCATCGAACCTGCGGTTCGCTCCCAGCTCCACAATAAAAAACCCCCGCACTGACGTGCGAGGGTTCTTAATTGGTGGAGCTAAGCGGGATCGAACCGCTGACCTCAACACTGCCAGTGTTGCGCTCTCCCAGCTGAGCTATAGCCCCAAATATGAAGGAGCGGTATTCTATCGTCTGGCCTGCCTCAGTCAAGCGCGTAATTGACGCATAAACCGCTACTATGTAATTTTTCAATCGGGAAGACGGATGCGCTCGACCATGGACTGAACCTCTTGCGGAGGAGGTGCTGTGAGCGCGGACACCGTAACGGTGACGATCAGATTGATCAGCATCCCCACCGAGCCAATACCCTCTGGCGAGATACCAAACAGCCAGTTCTCGGCAACGTTTTCGGCCATCGGGGCAATGAACACCCCTTTAAAATAGATAATGTAGCTCATAGTGAAGATCAGACCGACGCTCATTCCTGCGATGGCTCCCCACTTGTTGACGCGCCGGCTAAAAATTCCAAGCAGGATAACCGGGAACAAGGACGAAGCTGCGAGACCGAAGGCAAACGCAACCACCTGAGCAACAAATGCTGGCGGGTTGAGCCCAAGAAATCCGGCGATAATAATCGCCACTGCCGCTGCGACGCGCCCCGCCGCGAGCTCCTGCTTTTCTGACATACCGCGAGCGAACGTGCTTTTAAGGATATCGTGCGAAACCGCCACCGAGATTACCAGGAGCAGACCAGCCGCAGTCGATAGAGCCGCCGCAACGCCGCCCGCCGCTATCAGGGCAATCACCCAGTTGGGCAGCCCTGCGATCTCGGGATTTGCGAGCACCATAATGTCGCGATCGATATAAACTTCATTGGCAAAGGGCGCGCCTGTCACTGGCACACCGTCGGAGGGATTGCCAAGCAATCGCTCACCGGATTCGCCGCGCGCTTCAGACTGTTCCGGCGAGCCAGTAAAATCAGGCTTACCATTAACAGCCTCCCCTGCGGCATACTGTAAGCGACCATCCCCATTGTGGTCGTACCAGGCTACAAGGCCGGAGTTCTCCCAGGTTTTAAACCACTGCGGCATACTCTCGTAGGACACGCCTTCACTGTCGGCACCATTGATGGTGTCGCTACTACTATCACTCCTACTGTCGACTCCTTCCTGCCGACTTGCTTTAGCCAACTAACTTCTGTCAACTATAGTCTTACGAGTTTCAAATTTCACACTCATAGTATGCTCACAGGGCAGCCACGCAAGGTATACCCAAGCGGCCGCCAGCTACTCGCTACACCCTGTTGCATTATCAGCATTGCGACGAGAACCGAGCAGCATTAAAGCGTAGCGAACTCTTTCTCGTATTTTTTCAATTGCTTCTTCGATACGCCACCCAGCGTGTCAAGCGCATGGCGAATGCGCGCCCGGCTCATGTCAGAGCCTAATAACGCCATCGCATCCATAACTGAAAACGAGTTGGTCGTTCCTGTAACCGCGACAAACAGCGGCGCAAGGAAGTCCTTTATTTTTATTTCAAGCTGGGTTGCCAGCTCCTTGAGCGTATTGAACAGCAGGTCGCGATTCCAGTCAGCGAGCAACTCCAGCCGCCACAGCGCAAACTGTAAAACCTTTTTCTGATCATCTAGCGCAAGACTTAACTCGCCAAAATCGCCCTCATCCAGGGATAGCTGTCCACTTGCGAGAAAGCTGGCCATTGGCGCGAGATCACTCATTACTTCCATTCGGGGCTTAAGCAGTGGCAGCAAGGTAAGTAGCTTATCCCGATTCAATGCCCACTCTGCGAAGCGATCGGCCAACACATCATCGCTGAAATCTTCACGCAACCAGAGACCGTTTAGCCAGCTGAGCTTCTCTACATCAAAGATTGGCCCGCCCAGCGAGACTCTCTGAATATCAAACTCGGCCTGCATATCGGCGAGGCTAAACTTTTCGCGCTCGTCGGGCATAGACCACCCCATGCGACCGAGATAGTTAAGCAGCGCCTCGGGGAAGAAACCCATGCGCTGATAGTAAAGAATACTGGTCGGATTCTTACGCTTGCTGAGTTTGCTCTTGTCAGGGTTGCGCAGTAGGGGGAGATGGCAGAGCTCTGGCATATCCCAGTCAAAGTACTGATACAGCAGCATATGCTTGGGCGCAGAATTGAGCCACTCTTCACCCCTCAATACATGTGTTATTTTCATTAGATGGTCATCGACGACATTAGCCAGATGATAGGTAGGCAAACCGTCGGATTTGAGAAGAATCTGCGCATCCACATTAGCCCAGTCCAACTCGATATCGCCACGCAGCATGTCACTGACGACGACACGACCGTCGGTCGGAACTTTCATGCGCACAACAAAACTATCGCCAGCAGCCTCGCGTCTGGCAAGCTCACCAGCATCAAGCTCCAGATCGCTCTGCTTCAGCGCCCGATTTTCACCGCTATCTTTAAGCTGCTCGCGAAGCTGCGCAAGCTCAGGCGCTGTTCGATAACACTTAAAAGCATGGCCTTTTTCGATTAGCGCGTCTGCGTAGCGGCTATAGATGTCCGCTCTTTCACTTTGCCGGTAGGGTCCGTACTCACCGCCAACATCGGGCCCCTCATCCCAGTCCAGGCCCAGCCAGCGCAGAGACTCAAAAATTTTATTCTCCGATGCCGCCGTGCTGCGCTGTTGATCCGTATCTTCAATCCTGAGTACAAACTTACCCTGATGCTGCCGAGCAAAACACAGATTAAAAAGAGCAATGTAGGCTGTACCAACGTGTGGATCACCCGTCGGCGAGGGAGCAATGCGTGTGCGAACAGTCATGAAAAGAACGGGACCCTGTCAGAAAGAAAGGGCCGTATTATAGAATCAGGGCGTAGCAGTGCACGACTTATGTCGCCCAACTATCTACGCGCCGGCGGCAAAGCTGGCGAAAGTTGAGTCGCCCCGCGAGCCCTGAGGCAGGGGAACCACAGGCTATCGAGATCGATCGAAGCGTTGGATCCGGGTTAAACAGGTTTAACGCCGGGTTGAGCTGCAGGGGGACGAGCTAGAAGTCGCTATCGTCGAATCCGAGCTCATCCTTCAACATTTTTAACTCCAGACGCTCTTCGATCTTGCGTCTGACTTCCGCCGAACCTGAGAATCTGGAATTTGAAGTCCCGGTTTCAGCGAGCGATTCATCGCTGCCGTCTCCCATGATGTCGTCGATATCAATCATCGCATCAGGAAAGTTATCTGCGGCTTCTTGTTCAACTGGTGCTGCTTTATCTGCTGGTATCGCCATTTGTCGACCCTCACAAAACCAATGTCACTGGTAGCAGTGTGCAAATTGTCAGGCGCCATCATGCGCGTTAAACAAGCGAGCATGAGGATCTTCCGCTAGCGCCTGAGAATGAAATCGGCCGCACGGAAGAAACCTTGACCCGGTGACTACTACCACTCTTAGCAGTATGCAATTCAATCGTAATGATTAATTTTTAACCGCCACCGAGAAAGCATAGTCAAGGCGGATATTGAACAAGAAGAATATGACAGTAAAGAGGCGGCTTATATCAAATTGGTTTATCAAAATTTGATCAATATCACAAAACGGTCTAATACCGCGTACAGCTCTGCAGTCGAACTGAAGACCATCTGAAAAAGCACTCTGCAATCTGCAATCGCACCTCAAACCGCTTTACAACCGCCACCCAGAGCAGCAGAAGAAGTCTATTAACTTATTGTTTTTATTATTCTTTGTACGCGAAGCGAAGCGCTAGGGTTGCGCTAGCAGCGCATCGACGTGGTCGTTAAAGGTTTTGAGGGCACCCTCGAAACGACCAAAGGTCAGCACATCGTTGGCACCGGAATCGAGCCCGCTCTGGATACTCTCACCGATATCGAAATCTTCATTAAGGGTGTTCACTGTGATCTCGTGGTTTTTAAGCCAATGCGCCTTGTCTTCTTCGGTCTGGAGGCGCGCTCTGGGAACCAGCGTGCTCAGGCGTAAACGGGTCTGGCCGGCACTGACCGGCTGCATGCTTATCCAGGCGAGGTGGTCCGACTGCACCAGAAAGGCGGTACTTGGAAAAAATGAGTAGAGGAGCTGCGCGTGCTCGCGAACGCGCCATTTTTCTTCCTCAAGCTGGTTGAGCTCGTCGATGCTCTTGCGCACCAGCACCGAGCGCATGTTGCCGCCGAAACTTCGATAGGTCGATAGATTATCGTGAAAGAAGGGGCCGATGGTATTTCTGTGCGCAACGCGGAAATGATAGGCCTCAATACCGCCTTCAACCAGTATTTTCCAGTTAGCGGCGCAGTCGCGCTCGACGCTGTGAACCATAGTGTGATCGGCCGTATCAATCCAGTCGAGATCATCGCCCAGTGCACCGAGATGCGCATCAATATCGGGGGCTTCCTCGCTCGCAGCACAAACCCAAATCCAGCCGTATTTTTCGACGGCGCCAACGCGCCGCAAACCCATTGCATCACGTTCGATGTCGGGAAATCCCAGTTTTTCGTGCGGAATCGCAACCAGACCGCCTCGGTTGTCCCAGGTCCACGCATGATAAGGACAGGAAAAGCGCCGCTTGCAACCGGCCTCATCGTCTACCAGCCGGGTGCCCCGGTGACGGCATACATTGAGAAAAGCGTGTACTTCCCCCTCTGAATCTCGGGTGATCAAAAGCGGTAGTCCCGCCAGCTCTCTACGCACAAAGTCGTTGGCTGCAGGCATTTCACTGCTGTGCACCAGCGGCTGCGGTGTGGTGCGAAAAATAAGATCTCGCTCTTTGGCAAAGCGCGCGCTATCTGTGTAGTGCGCCGTGGACTTTGTCGACATGACGGGATCCAGATAAGCTGACTTTTGCGCACGGATTGCCAACACTTCTTTAATCAGCTCAATTTCTTCCTGCCTTTGCATAGCTTTAACCCTCAATGAAGCACGCGAAACTCACCACTTACCACATGGTAAGTGCATGATCACCTACCATGTGGTAAGTTGTCAAGCATTTATCCCTGCTTCTGCTCAAACAAGTGATGACCGACAGTCGATCTCAATTCCTCACCGCCGCCACCAACTGCTTTGCCGATCGCGGCTTCTACGGCACCAGCATCGCAGCTATCGTTGAGGATCTGCCCTACACCAAACAGGCCTTGCTCCATCATTTTGGCAGTAAGGAAAAGCTCTATGCCGAAATTCTTAAAGGCATATCAGAGCGTCTGATTGAGCAATTCGATGAGGTCGCGGGAGAGAATGAGCAGGGCGACGCACGTGTGATTGAGGTGTTTATCCGCTTCTACCGAAACTCGATTGCATCACCCAGAGAGTCACAGCTTTTAATGCGGGAGCTGTTAGACAATACCCAGCGAGCGGATAAGGCGCAGCAGTGGTACCTGCGTCCGTTTTTGGAAACGCTCACCGAATTGGTGATGCAACACTCCTCCAGAGCATTTGCCGATCGCACGCTAGCACTGACTGCAATTTATCAAGTGCTGGGCGCGATCAGTTACTTCGCGATTTCACGAACCACACTTGAGAGTATGTTCGGCAAGAATCGCTACCGACAAATCGAAGCGGCATTTGAACAGGAGCTCAGTGGCGTGATCAGCGACAGGCTGTGCAAAACTCCTTAAACTCACCACGGGGAGAAGCGAGCAGACTTATTGCATGATTGCAGGTAGCGGCGTGAGCTGTCCCTCAGTTGGCCAGCCGGACTTCTCAGCGTAGCTTTCAAGCACCTGCCAGCGTTTATCTGAAAACGGATGACTACGAAAAATTTCGACCTCGACCCCAGCCGACTCAGGCTCGATCTCGGCGAAGAGTGTAAACAGTTCGCGCGCGCCCTGGGCATGACCGTATTCAGCCACAAGGGCTTTTAAGGCAGTGCGGTCTGATTGTGTCTCCTGATCGCGAGAAAATTTAAGCACGCTTAACTGCGTCGTACTGCCGATTAAGTACTCACCCGCACTACTCCCCGAAACGCCGGTAATCACTGTGCCCAGCGTTGCGATCGTCACCCCTTTTCCGATCGCAACAATCGGGTGACGGTGAAGCACATGTGCAATTTCATGCGCCATCACCATCGCCAGTTCATCTTCGGAGTCTACGGCGTCGAGCAAACCATCCAGAATAAACACATTGCCACCCAGTGTTGCAAAGGCATTCACGCTGTCTTGCTCCAAATAGCTCACGACAACTTCCATACCCTCTGGCAAATCCATATGCGCTGACAGGCGATCTGCCAGATTTTGCAGATAGCGCTGTTTCTCTTGCGCGCTCGCTCCCGGCTCATCCTGCTCGAAAACAGGCGGCAGATTGCCGAGCATGGACTTTTCATACTCAAAGGGAATGTAAGGCGCAAGATACGCTGCTGTATAGTGAAGAATGGCAATCAACGCTGCGGTCAGCGCGACCAGCCCCAGAACCAGCGTTGTGAACTCCTTGAGCGGATGCTCACGGGAATAATTAATTCCCTCTTTTATCTTCGGATTTTCGTAATCCAAGTCAGGCAACCACCTTTAGGTTTGCGTTAATCGCACTCCCGTAAACCAGCACCTCAACCGAACCGAGTGCACCGCCCGCACCCTTGGATATCGACATCGTTTCGAATTTGACATTGATAATCTGGCTATACCCGCCCGAGCGGGCTTTCTCCTTCATACGCAGGATCGCCTCGCGACGCCCTCGCTCAAGCAGGGACTCATAGGTGGTAAGACGACCGCCAAACAACAGGCGCAAACCCGCAACAAAGCGCTTGAAGTAGTCTACCGAAACTACCACGCTGCCCGACACCAGCTCACCGCCGGTGCTTCTCAGCTCGGGCGGTACTTTACAATCAAACAGCAGAACATTACTGAGCTCTTCTTCGCGTCTGAAGATCGAACTGAAGTGGCGTCGCTCATTGAGTCCACCGAAGCCATAACCAATACCCAGAAAAGCGAGGATAATCAGCAGATCAATCATGCTGGGCCTCTGCTGCTTCATCAAGTACAACCGCGGTGCCGTAAACAAAAATTTCGGCGGCGCCCTGTGCAACTGATGAGGTTGCAAACCTTACGTTTAAAACTGCGTTGGCGCCAACGCTGTCGGCCTGTTGCACCAACCTTTGTGTAGCCTCCTCTCTCGCCTCACTCATTAACTCCGTATAGGCCTTGAGCTCACCACCAAATATATTCTTCAGGCTGGCTAGAATATCCTTGCCCGCATGTTTGGCGCGAACCGAACTACCCTGCACCAGCCCCAGATGCTTGAGCACCCGGCGACCGGGAATAATTTCGACATTAGAAAGCAACATATTTACCCCTACTCTACCTCTACCCTGAACAGTCAAAAAATAGACCGATAATAATTTTATTTTTTACAAGAACATCCAACTGCCACTCGCTATTTCCACGCATGGGGCGCGAAGCAAACAGTCTTACAAACTTAAACCGGCGCCCTAAGCATCAACCTTTACGGTTCGGGTCTCTGCCCAGTGCCGGAGCGCTAGAATATCCTCTTCGCGCACGACAGACAGCGGGCGAGTATCAGTCGCAGCTTTAAGTAAAAGCTCTGTCGAGACCGGCTGGTTCTCTGAGCGCGCCTGATAAAGCGCAGAAACCACCAGCTGCTCGAGCTCTGCTCCGGAGAAGCCTTCGCTTTGCTCGGCAATTACTGCAAGCGCAAAATCCTCGGGCTTAAGATCACGCTTCTGCAGATGAAGCTTAAGAATTTCAATTCGGGACTCAAGACTGGGTAAATCGACAAAGAAAATCTCGTCCAGACGCCCTTTGCGAACGAGCTCTGGCGGCAGGCGGCTTATATCGTTTGAGGTCGCGACGATAAATACCGCACTGGATTTCTCCGCCATCCAGGTAAGCAAAGTCCCCAACATACGGTTGGATGTGCCGGTATCGTCATTGCCGCTCTGGATGGCTTTTTCTATTTCGTCGACCCAGAGTACGCAGGGCGCAAGCACCTCGCACAAGGCAAGTGCATCACGAATGTTCTTTTCAGTTTCACCAATATACTTGTTATAAAGCCCCGCAATATCCAGACGCAGCAAGGGCACACCCCAGGCGCCGGCTACGGCCTTGGCCGCAAGACTTTTTCCACAGCCCTGAACCCCAAGCAACAAGATGCCTTTGGGTACATCCAGACTCTCTGGAGTTGCTTCAAGGAAAAAGGGTTTTCGCGTTGCCAACCACTCTTTGAGTCTGGCGAATCCGCCGACATCGGCAAATTTTGCGGTATCAAGACTAAAACTCAGAGCGCCGTCTTCGGCGAGTAACTTGTACTTGGCCTCCATGGTCGCTCTTACATCAGACTGGGTAATCGCACCGTCATCGTAAATGGCATTGCGAATCAGGCGAGTTACATCTCCGTGGGTCAGCCCAAGGAGGTTTTGCGCGAGCAGCTCAATCGCTTCGGGGTCCGCCTTGACCGGTTTTTTTTGCTTGCGCTGCCAGACCTTCGCCTCATCGTGTATCAGTCGTCGAATGGCCTCGATATCCGGTAGCGAGAGCGCGACGTGCGTGCATAAGCGCTCAAGCTCATCTGGGACCTGGATAGAATGGCTGACCAACACCAGCGTATTCTCATTGATGTAGTGATTCTGGGCGATTTCCTTGAGCAAGCGAACGATGATGGGGTTGGTCAGATAAGGATGAAAATCGGGCAGCAGTATCACCGATTTTTTAACGTGCTCCTTGATGTGCCGAAGCAGTTGCTCGGGATCAGTCGTATCGCCAGCGGCGCTTTTCTCAGGCGTATCAATTCCCTCTACCGAAAGATGTTGCGCCGCAAATTTACCCGCGTACTCTAGCCCATCAGCCGCACTCCACGATAGCAAATTCCCCAGCGAAAGGTCGGTCACAACCGCCTTGCTCAGCAGGCGTTTGACGCGAACCTCATCGTGACTCTCGATGACGACGATAGGAAAGTGCAGGCGAAGCGCCAGATCCAGATCAATATGATCTCGCACGAGTCATTGAGCTCCCTGTTCAACGGGCAATTCGCCTCCAAAAAACGAATTGCGGTAACTAACGCTATTATTGTTTGGCAGTCGTTGTAGTGTAAACCTGTTTAATCCGGCCAACAAGCGCAGAGCCCAGAGCAGCCTAAAGCAAAAGACGACGAAGATCCGACAAACTCGCCGTCAGGTGCGTCATAAACCGGCCCGCATCCCCGCCGTTGATCACGCGATGATCATAGGACAGCGCTAACGGCAGCAATGTCCTGGGCACGAATTCGCCGTTAACATAAACCGGCTGCACACTGGAATTAGACACGCCAAGGATACCCACCTCTGGAGTATTAACAATCGGCGTGAAACCGGTGCCACCAATAGCGCCCAAGCTTGAGACTGTAAAACAAGCCCCCTGCATTTCATCCAGCTTGAGCTTGCGATCTTTGGCTTTGCCGGCAAGCTCAATAATGTCAGCCGCTATTTCCCAGACGCCTTTTTTGTCGACGTCGCGAATAACTGGCACAAACAAACCGTTAGGTGTATCGACAGCCATACCAATATGCACGTAGTCCTTCTCAACGACCGATTGACCGTCTGCTCCAATCGAAACGTTAAACGCTGGAACCGCGCGCAACGTCATCGCAACAGCCTTGATGATAAACGCAACTGGCGACATCTTGACACCTCGTTGTTCCATCTCTTTCTTCAACGACTGCCGGAAGCTCTCTAACTCAGTAATATCGGCATTATCGAAATGGGTGACATGTGGCACGGTCAACCAACTACGCTGCATATTCGCCGCGGTGACCTTCTCCATTTTGCTCATCGGCCTTGTGTTTACAGGCCCGAACTGAGCAAAGTCAATCTCTGGCATTGGCGCAACACTGACACCAGATGCTGCGCTTCCGCCACCCTTCACAGCCTGCTTCACAAACTCATGAAGATCCTCTTTAGTGATCCTTGTCTTGGGTCCGGTACCTGTGACATTGGCGAGATCAACGCCCAGCTCTCTGGCAAGCTTGCGTACCGCCGGCCCCGCGTGCACGCCCGCAGCCGGTTTTGCGGGTGTCGATTGTTTTGTAGATGCCGCTTGCGCTGCCGGCGCTGAAGGTGTCGGTGCACTCGCTTGCGGTGGCGCTTTTGGTGCAGCCTGTGGAGCAGCACTGCTTGCAGCTGGCGCAGCCGCGGGAGCACTGGCACTCGCGCCGGCAGTTGTGCTCAGCGTGAAGACTATATC
>CAZDEW010000081.1:0-14609 GCA_964504585.1 uncultured Pseudomonadales bacterium
AAGCCTGCGAGGTCATACCACGCGAGTCGTCACAGATAAAAAGCGTGCTGGGTGCGGGCAGAATGTTGCTTTCTTCGGTGCGCGATGGCATCCCGGTCGTGCTTTCGAACGCCATGCCTGCGACGCGCAGCGCAGGCAATTCAGCCTCTCGCAAGCCGAAAGTCGATCGCGGTCCGGCACTCATGCCCATGCCAAGTGCAAATGCAGCGGCCACGGCAGAAGTGTCGACCTGCCTGCCGCCGAGTCAGGTGGTGTTACAAAGGAACGAAGCATTGAAAGCTCGACGCAGGTTGCAACAGGCTGCAGAAGCCCCGGCGGGTACAGCCGCCCCAACTGCTGCGATGTCAATGTCTGACAAGGACCGCATGCTCAAGCTTTTATTGCGAGAGCGAAAGGCGTTAAAGCTTCGGGTCGCCAAGCTCGAATCGCATAGCCTCTCGCTTGAGAAGACCGTTGCGGAAAAACTCGAGGAAGTGACTCAGGCAAAAGAGCATATTGTACAGCTGCGCTCGCGAGTCTCTGGCGTTGGTGAGAGCTTTGTCTGCGATAGCCCGCGTGACAACCGCGAACCGGCTGATGATGCCGAGTTGCAATCTCAGCAAGCAGAGCCCCTGGAAGATCTGCAGTTACTGGACTCGCTATCCGATGAGTTGCCCATAGCCGACGTGAGCTTTACGGTTGATGAGCTGCCCGATCCCCAGCAGGAGAAAGTGGAGTCAGATACAGAGGAGGTCGCAGCTGTAGACGAGCTGTGCGAAAATTCCGAGCAAGGTTTTGTATCGCGTGATATTTCCTGTATCTGGAACCGCTATGAGCCGACGCTCAAGACTGGCTCGACTTCGCCAATCGCACACTCTGAGCAAGATAGGCAGGCGATGGAAGATGCGGCACTTTACGCGGGCGTAGACTGGGCTCGGCTATCGCTAAAGCGAGATGCGCAGGATCGCGTGTCGCCGGACGTAACTGAATCTGAATCAGAAGGCGCGATGTTCGGTGAGAGAGAGTCCCAACTCAATAAAGACGTCGAAGAGATGGACGCACCGAGACACAGCATGCCCTTTGTTAACGGTGGTCGGGAGTAGGCTAAGGTGGGTAAACACCATCAGGCGTGAAGCCTTTACTGCGAGAGAGGCAGGATCGCAAAGCGATTGCGTCGACCGGCAGTCGGAGATGGTAGCTACCGCTGTCTGGCCCGCGTGGGGCAGGCAGGTCTTACCCGCCTACTGAGAATAAAACGCCTTGTGTTAACGCAGCGTGCTAGAGCGTTTTCTCAAGCGCCGCTAGTACTTTTTCTCCGAAGGCATCAGTGCCGATCATTTCAACACCACTGTCCGATCTGGAAAGGTCTGCGGTAGAGAAGCCATCGGCGAATACGGATTGCATGGCCTGCCAGATAGCGTCGGCCTCTTTTTTCATTCCGCAGCTGTATTCCAGCATCATGGCGACAGAGCCAATCATCGAGTAGGGGTTGGCAATATTCTGTCCGGCAATGTCTGGCGCGGAACCATGAGATGGCTCGTAGTAGGCGGCGTTGGGCCCAATGCAGGCAGATGGCATCAAGCCCAGCGAACCGAGAATGCCGCCGCCCTGATCGCTCAAGATATCCCCAAACATATTCTCCATGACCATCACGTCAAACTGGCCAGGGTTCAGGCAAAGTGCAGTTGCGGCTGCATCAACCAGCATATGGGTCACTTCTACGTCAGGGTATTCAGGTTTGATTTCTTCGAGCACCTCATTCCAGAGTACGCTCGACTTCAAAACATTGCTCTTGTGGATGTTGTGGAGCCGCTTACTGCGACCCTGCGCTACCTGAAACGCTTTGTGAAGGATATTGGCGATTTGATCTTCGTCGTATTCCAGCGCCTCGTTAACGAAGCGTTTGCCCGCGTCATTGGTACCGACTTCTTTATTGCCAAAATACAGGCCACCCACGAGTTCTCTTACCATCAGTATATCGATGCCGTCACCGATGACTTCGGGTTTCAATGGCGAGAAGTGGGCCAGAGCTTTGGGTAGCGACACTGGACGATAGTTGGCGTAGGTATTCAATCTTCGGCGCATTGGAAGCAGGGCGCCGCGCTCGGGCTGTTCATCGATTGGGATTTTTCTGGACTCTTCGTGGCTCAGCCCAATAGGACCTTTGAGCACAGCGTCTGCTTCGTCGCACACCTTTTTCGCCTCATCCGGGAAGGCAGAGCCGTGCGAAAAATAAGCGCTCGCGCCAAAGGCGGCGTGCATCAATTCAAAACTGGCTTCGCTGCGCGCCTCAACCAGGTTGAGCACCTTCAGGCCTTCAGTCATAATTTCCGGGCCGATGCCGTCTCCGGCGAAAATACCAATTTTGAATTTTTTCATAGCCCGCTACCTGTTATGCGCTGCTTATCTGCGTAAATGAGATGGCTTTAAGACTGCTCTGCTAAAACCAACACTACATTGCTGACACGAACACAGTTGACACCAACAAAAAAAGCCCCAAATAAATTGGGGCTTTTTCTGCGAATATGGCGTCCCCTAGGGGACTCGAACCCCTGTTACCGCCGTGAAAGGGCGGTGTCCTAGGCCACTAGACGAAGGGGACGCGACTTAGGAGGCGCGTATTCTACGGATTGTCGCCTAAAGTGCAAGCGGCAAAAAAATGGCAAAATGTCGGCCGCCTCGCCACTCCCACGCTCAGCCCGATTTTGCCTTGTATGCACGAAAGTTTGCCAGTTCTCCATTTTCTGAAATATAGGTTTTAGCAAAGCCGCTTATCCAGCGTATTTGCCGTGGAGTGAGTGCAAAAGCATGGAAATCCGGCAGTGACACTAACAGCTCCACCGTCTCGCCGTGTCTGTTCCTGAGTGCATCGACTAGTCGCGCAAATTTCGCATCATCGCGAGGAATCTCGGTGGCAGACATCTGCAGACTCAATCGAGGTCTGGCAAAAGCATTAGCTGCCCGGTTGTCATCGGCCATGATCAGCGCTGAGACCGCTCTGCCAGCCATCAGATTTTTGGTGTGAGCCGAGAGCTCGCTGACGAGTATGACGAAGTGCTCATCCAGCATCGCAAATGGCGCCACCCCGGTATCGGGGCAGCCGTCCTGGCTAATAGTAGAGATGACAATTGAGTTTGCCGATGCGATAAATTGCTCGACCTCATCCTGTACCTTGGGCTCGCTTTGCTGTGGTCTGTTCATAAGGGCTGCGTGAAAGTTTGCAAGGCCGTTGATTTGGCCTGGTTCGCGGCTGCAAGCGCAGTCGGATCAGCCTATTTTGCGCAAATTATTCCCTGCAAGCGCTTCGGATATCGGGCAAAATGACCGCCCTTGCAGTGGCAATTGGGTCGATTGGCACATACTAAACCCTTGCAGAGAAAGTACAAACCAGTGAAAGACAAGCTCCAAGCTCCAGCAGTTAGTCTAAAAGACCTCAGAAAGACCTATGCAGGCGGTTTTGAGGCGCTTAAGGGGATTGATTTAGAAGTCGAGGAGGGCGACTTTTACGCGCTTCTAGGTCCCAATGGCGCCGGCAAGTCGACCACCATCAGCATACTGTGCTCACTGGTCGAGAAGACGTCGGGCGAGGTCAGTATCTTTGGACGCAATATCGATACGCATTTTGCCGAGGCGAAACAGCTCCTTGGTGTAGTTCCCCAGGAATTCAATTTTAATCAGTTTGAAAAAGTTCAGGATATTGTCGTGACCCAGGGCGGTTACTACGGCATGTCGGGCAAACTCGCCCGTGAGCGCTCCGAAAAATACCTCAAAGCCCTGGACCTCTGGGATAAACGCGATTCCGTATCGCGCATGCTCTCGGGGGGTATGAAGCGTCGCCTGATGATAGCGCGTGCCTTAATCCACGAGCCGCGGCTGCTGATTCTGGATGAGCCTACAGCGGGCGTCGATATCGAATTGCGGCGGACGATGTGGGACTTCCTGCGTCAGGTCAATGCCGATGGCACGACTATCATTTTGACTACGCACTATCTCGAGGAGGCAGAAAGCCTTTGCCGTAATATCGGCATCATCGACAGTGGCCAAATTATTGAAAACACGTCGATGAAATCGCTGCTACGCAAGTTGACTAAACAAACTTATATTCTCGAGACCAAACACGACGTCGATGCCTTGCCCAGCTTGCAGGGTTTTCCCACGCGCTCGCTAGACAGCCACAGCTTTGAAGTGGACGTTGATGAAAGTCAGGAGTTGAACGAACTGTATCGTCAGCTTGATGAGGCGAAGTTGGCTATTTGCAGTATGCGCAGCAAATCCAATCGCCTTGAAGAAATGTTCGTGAATCTGGTTTCAGCCTCTTGAGGCGCCTGTCCGAAGATCTAACTGGTTTTGAGAAACACTATGAATTGGGCTATTCAAAGACAGGCGTTTAAAACCATCGTGGTACGGGAAGTGCGACGGTTTATGCGTATCTGGGTGCAGACCCTGGTACCACCTGTTATCACGATCTCGCTATATTTCGTGATATTCGGCAGTTTAATCGGCAGTCGCATTGGTGAAATGGGTGGCTTTGATTATATGAGCTTTGTGGTGCCGGGCTTGATCATGATGGCCGTGATCCAGAATTCTTATGGCAATGTGGTGTCCTCTTTTTTCGGCTCCAAGTTTCAGCGCAACATCGAAGAGATCCTTATCTCACCGGTGTCGGAGTTTACGATTCTGGCGGGCTACATTATCGGTGGCGTCATTAGAGGGCTGCTGGTTGGCTTTATTGTGACGCTGCTTTCCCTGTTTTTCACTGATCTACAAGTGACCCACATTGGCGTAACACTGCTGATGGTTTTTTTCACGGCTGTGGTTTTTTCCATCGCAGGATTTATCAATGCGATTTTCGCGCAAAATTTTGATGATATCTCGATTATTCCAACTTTTGTCCTGACACCGCTAATTTATCTGGGTGGCGTTTTTTATTCTGTCGATTTGCTGCCATCCTTTTGGCAGGGCGTCTCGATGATCAACCCCATTCTTTACATGGTGAATGGTTTTCGCTTTGGCATCCTCGGTGTCAGTGATGTCGACATTGGCCTTTCAATTTTCATGCTGATGTTGTTCCTTAGTTTGGGGCTGTTCACCGCGCACTATCTGTTGGTGAAAGCGAAAAAACTGAGGCAGTAATATGTTATCGCTCCTGCGAAAATTTTTGTCAGGCCCGTTTGCCCTGGTGAGCCTCGGATTGTTGTGGAGCGTGGGTGCGTATGTCAGAAGATAGTGCCGCGAATCGTTCCAGCGTCCAGTCGTCAATTATTGATAGTGCTGGAGTGAAGGGTTCTTATGCTGCCGATTCGCCGTTGGGGCTTGGCGTAGCGTTCGTACCGGACTACTCGCCGGATATTCTTCATCTAATCGATAGAGCGCGATACCGTGAATCAATAGCAGCGCTCACCGGTAAGCCCTTTGCAATTGGTTATGATGAGTGGCGTTGCTACGAGTTGAGCGCATTGTTGCCCAGTGGTAAACCCATTCAGGCAACGGCATCGATGCGCATACCGGCCAGTTCCGAATCGATCGTCGAATCCAAGTCGCTTAAGCTTTACTTAAATAGCTGGAACAGCAGATTCGTGCAGAGCATTGATGACTTCGAGAGTAGTCTACGCAGCGATTTATCCTCGCGCTTGGGCGCCGATGTCGATATCAGTTTGGCGGCGATTAGTGAGCTGGCAATGCCAGGATTCAGCGTTCCCTTGGCCCCTGTCGAAGAAGGTGCCGGGCAAGGCGTCGAACAGGACGTCATAGAGTTTAGATTCCGGGACGCATTGCTGCTCGACAGCTATGACCCGATGTGCAGTGATTACCAGCGGAATGCAAGTCTGTTGTCGCAGGGCAATCGCGAACTGAAGTCCGGCGTTTTTTATAGTCACCTGCTTCGAAGTAATTGCCCAGTGACCGGCCAGCCCGATTGGGCAAGCCTCATCATCGCGTTTGACGGCAGTGAGAGCGTCAGCTCAATTGCTTCGCTGTCTCCAGCGCTGGATCCGGAGCAGGTGCTACGCTATGTGGTGAGCTTTCGCGATCACGATGGTTTTCACGAGCAGACGGTAGAGCAAATCTACTGCGATTTGCTCAAGCTAGGGTTCTCCAGACTTGCGGTTTGCGCGCAGTACACGCGTCGAGGGGGTATCGATATTACTCCTATAAGAACCACGGGAAATGTCAAGCTCGAGTTGCCGCGATTCAATCGGTTGTAGTTATCGGATTCAGGCCTCTCCTGAAATCCAGCCCCGAAGGCTCCTGAAAAACTCTCAAATCAAACTCTGGCACTACCGCCAGAATGTGATCGAAGATATCGCTTTGAATACCCTCGTAGTGAACCCAGCGTTTCTCACGGCTAAATACATAGATCTCTAGCGGTAGGCCTGCAGACGTGGGTTTGAGCTGGCGGATCAGGAATGTCAGGTGGGTGTTGATTTCGGGGTGATTGCGCAGGTAGGCCTCAATGTATGCGCGAAAAGTCCCTATATTGGTGAGACGCCGACTGTTAATCCCCGTTGTAAGGTCGCCGTTGGCCTCTTTGAGCTGTTCACCTTTGAAGGTGAGATAATCTTTTAACAGGTCAATTTGCGCAAAGCGTTGCAATAGTTCATCGTCACAGAAGCGAATGGAACTCAGGTCGATATTGATGGCGCGCTTTATGCGGCGCCCTCCTGAAACCTGCATCGCCTGCCAGTTCTTAAACGAATCGTTGATCAATGCCTGAGTCGGCACAGTGGTGACAGTGTTGTCAAAATTGCGGACTTTGACGGTAGTCAATGCAATATCGAGTACATCGCCATCGACCCCGTACTTGGGCATCTCAATCCAGTCCCCGCGCGCGACCATGCGATTAGACGTCAACTGTAATCCTGCTACGAGTCCCAGAATCGGGTCCCGAAAAACCAGCATGAGCACGGCTGTCATTGCACCCAGACCGGCAATCAGCTGCACCGGAGAGCGACCCAGCAATATCGAAATGCAGACCACGGTCGCAAGAAAGTAGAGTATGAGCTTGAGAACCTGGGTAAAACTTTTTATCGGGATGTGCTTCGATATGTCGTAGCGGCGGTATATTTCCAAGCCTGCATTGATAACCGCGTCCAGAAATAGCGTGACCATAAGGACCAGGTAAAGCTGGCTAGCAATCCGTAGAGCGTCAGCACTTGCCGGCCATTGCGCGAGCAGGTGTGCTGAAAGCTCGTAAATAACCAGTGCGGGGAAGATGTGAAGTAGGCGTCGAAAGATATGCTGCCTGACCAGAACATCAGCGATGGCGTTTTCAGTCTTGCTGAGTAGGCTTTCGATAAACGGCAGCAAGAATCGGGTAGCCAGAAGGTAGACCAGCGTCGCGGCAAGCAGAATAATACCCACGCGGGCACCTAGATCAAGCGCAGGCGCTAGCGACGAATCCGCGCCAATGGTCGCATAGATAGTGTCTGAGATGGATTGCATAAAAAACGCCTGTGTTTGGTGTGGCGTGATTATATGTCTATCGATAGCACACAAGCTATTCCAATAGCATGCCGGTTTTTCTTCTAACCCGTGAGCACTGTTGGTAGAATTGCAGTGGCTTCTTTATCATGTCCGAGATCCTTGCTTTGACCCTCACCGTCACAACTGATGTTGCTGCAATTATTCAACTGGCAATAGCCCCTGTTTTTCTACTCGCAGGCATTGCTGGCTTTTTAGGCGTGATGTCTGGCCGTCTTGGCCGGGTAATTGATCGCGCCCGCATGGTAGAGCGTCGCCTGGCGCGCCTGGATAACTGTGAGCAATCGGTCATATTGAGTCGCGAGCACAGCATACTCCGGCGCAGAGCGACTATCACGAATCGAGCGATAGGGCTCTGTACTGCGGCAGGGCTGATGGTCTGCTTTCTCATACTAGGAATATTTTCCGCGCACTATTTTTCTTTTGAGATGGGGCGTTCCATTGTGCTATTTTTTGCGGCTTCCATGATTTTCCTCATGCTGTCGCTCGCACTGTTTTTGCGAGAAGTGTCCCTCGCGACAAGGACTCTCGATATTGCACGCGAGTTCGGTGCGGATTGATTTTTTATTAGGCGTTTTACCACGGAGTTCTTATGGACGTAATTGATGCAGTCAAGACGCGAATTTCGACGCGCGCATTTCTCGATAAACAGGTATCGCAGGATGCGGTTCAGGAGATTCTGGATATAGCACGTTACTCGCCCTCAAGCTCTAATCTACAGCCCTGGGGTACCGTCGTGCTGGCTGGGGAAGCGCGTAAAGCGGTCACCGATCTCGCCCTAACGGCCATGATGAATAACCCGGCCGGCGAGGCTGATGAGTACCCGATCTACCCCAAAGATCTTCCCCAGCGATTTCAGGATAGGCGCGACGGTGTTGGTAAAGCTATGTACGGACTGATGGGCATCGAGCGGGCAGACCAACAAGCCAGGCAGGATTGGGCGGTCAACAACTTTAACTTTTATGGCGCGCCGGTAGCAATCTTCTTTACCATAGATCGTTTGCATGGTCACAACCAATGGGCATCGCTTGGTATGTTTATGCAAACTGTATGTCTTGTCGCAGAAGCCAAAGGCTATGCGACCTGCATGCAGGAGATCTGGGCAATGGTGAGAAAAAGCTTGCACGCTCATCTCGAGTTGGATGAAGGGCAGGTGATCTATGCGGGGATGGCACTTGGTGTTCCGGACAAATCAAGTCCGATCAATACGTTAAGAACAGAGCGCGAGTCTGTAGAGGGCTTTAATCAGTTTATTGGATTTTAGCGGGCTCTATTTCTTATTTTTGTTGATGCTTTTTTCCTTCTATCAGTAGGTATGTCAATTTGGAACGACCAATAAAATTTGCCGGTGCCATTGCCTCGCCCTATACCCAGAAGATGCTGGCACTGTTGCGCTATCGACGTATTCCGCACACGCCGATTTGGGGGCAACCGCAAACGGTTTGCGAGCAGCTTGGCGTTGAAGCACCAAAACCGGCACTCATGCCAACTTTCTTCTTTGAGGAATCCGGTGTGCTCAGCGCGGTCTGCGACTCGACGCCCATCATTCGGCGGCTCGAAGAAATGGCTGAAGAGCGATCGGTAATACCCGATGATCCTGCGCTGGCATTTATTGATTATCTGCTTGAAGACTTTGCTGATGAGTGGGGAACAAAATATATGTTCCACTATCGCTGGCATTCGAGTATCGATGCGGACAACGCAGGAACGCTGCTGCCGCTGCACTTTGATGTTTCCATGGCATCGGAACAGTTAACAGCTTTTAAACATGCGTTTAGCGAACGGCAGATAAACCGTCTTTATGTCGTTGGCTCAAACGAGACAACGGCGCCAATTATTGATCGCAGCTACCGGCGTTTTTTACAGGCGCTTGATCAGCATCTGGCGCAGCAGCGCTTTATGTTGGGTGAGCGACCCGGTGCTGGAGACTTCGCTTTGTTCGGCCAGCTCACGCAGCTGGTTGGCTTTGATCCCACACCCCGGGCGATTGCGCACGAAACGTCTCCTCGCACAGTTGCCTGGGTTGATCTGCTTCGTGACCAGAGCGGGCTAGAGCCAAAGTCTGAGGGCTGGCTGCTGCTCGAGTCACAGCCGGATTCCCTCAAGGCGCTTTTGAGTGAGATTGGCCGCACTTATGCACCGGCTCAGCTGGCGAACGCCAAGGCCGTTGAAAATGAGCAAAAAGAATGGCGGTGCGAGATCGACGGTGCCGAATGGGTGCAACCGACATTCCCCTACCAAGCCAAGTGTCTGCGCAATACTCGCCAGCTGTATGCTGCTTTGAGCGGGGCTGACCGAAAGCGTATCGATGATTATCTCAATGGCACCGGCGTTGAGATAATGCTCGCAGATCGCCCTGTGTGAGTGAGCGACTCAGTCGTGCTTGATGTTCATGGTGATGTTTGCATCAAAGCAGATTTCACCATCACTATTGATTGCATCAACGTGGACGACTGCTGGCCCATCTTGTGAAAAGTCGACTTTGGATGTGTCGCAGATAACCTTGAGGTCAGTCTTTGCCTTCTTCAGATAGCGTACCGTCATGCCCTGAGGAATCCATCGTGCGTCCCCCGAGAGCGAAACGTCGGTTGCCATTCCGCCTGCGAGCTCGGCCGCGTTGCACATCGCTATGGCATGGATGGTGCCTAGATGGTTATGCACTTTGCTCTGGTTTTGCAGGTAGACCTCGCAGTAGCCCGGCTTCAGTTCTACTACTTTGGGATCAATCGACGTAAAGTAGGGCGCCAGCTGGCCGACGCCTGCCGAGAAGGCTTCGCTGCCCATGTCGTTAAAGAGTTGCAGGTTGGGGCGCATAAATGATCCTCGCTGCCACTGATGTGGCTTGTTCGATGGTTTACGGTGTAAATCGCTGTGTTGTCATAAATAAAAAACGGCTCACGGTCTCTATCTCTTCTTCGGAGAAGTCCCGGGTCAGTTCCTTGTTCATTTTCTTGATGGCTGAAAATATTTCGGGCAATTTCGATCGACCTTTACTGGTTAGGAACAATTGCTTTGCGCGACCATCATCAGGACTGTTTCGCACCTCGAGCAGATCGTTTTCTTTCATGCGCGTGACAAGGCCTGTAACAGCTGAGTAGTTCAAGCCCAGCGACTCAGAAACGAGTTTCTGCAAGCAGCCTTCGTTTTGCGCGACGATCATCAGTACGCCCGACTGCGTCACGGTCATACCGATTTTTTCATCGGTGTAGGCGTCGGCATACTTGTAAAGGCTATGTTGCGCGCGGTTTAATAAGAAAAAGAGGCGTTTATCCATCAATATAGTTTACATATAAACTATATTGATTCAATGGCTTTCGATGATCTGTTACAGGCTGTTTGTTTTTGTGTCGGATTCTGCTCTATCGCTTGTCGCGAAAACGATTTGGATTTTTCAAAGCATCTCGCTAGAAGTCAGTAACATGCTGCTAGGCCAAGCAGACCTGTGGCAACTTTCGATTCAAATCGGTTACTCTAGCGGGCTGAAATGGCGCGACGAGTGGTCTTGGATAAATCGCTTGATCAGTGAGCGCCTGATGCTTGGTTCGAAATTTGACGTTAAAACAAAATAGGTAAAAGTATGAAAGCAATTGTCTGTGAGAAGTTTGCCGCCGTGGAAGAGCTGCAGTACAAGGATGTCCCGGATCCTGTGGTGCAGCCCGGACATGTAGTCCTCGATGTCGAAGCGATAGGCGTCAACTACCCAGATGGTCTGCTTGTTCAGGGGCTGTATCAGATGAAGCCTGAGCACCCGTTCATACCGGGGACTGAAGTTGCCGGCGTGGTGACTGAGGTTGGTGAGGGCGTCAAGCATCTCAATGTTGGGCAGCGGGTTGTGGCGATGAATATGCTCAATGGCTATGCCGAAAAAATATTGCAGCCGGCTCAGTTAGCCATGCCGCTCCCTGACAGTATTTCCTCGGAAGAGGCTGCAGGCCTGATCACCGCTCACGCGACCGCGCATCATGCGCTCAAACAGCGCGCGAAGATTCAGCCGGGAGAGACCTTGCTCGTTACAGGAGCTGCTGGTGGAACGGGTCTTGCTGCGGTGCAGATAGGTAAAGCAATGGGCGCCAAAGTGATTGCTGTATGTTCGACGCAGGAAAAGCTGGATATTGCAAAGGCGAACGGCGCTGACGTTCTCATCAATTACAGCGATACGGATTTGAAAGCGGCCGTTAAAGAGGCTACAGAAGGTAAGGGTGTTGATGTCGTATACGAAGTGGTGGGGGGTGAAACGTTTGACGTCCTTTCCCGTTCAATGGCCTGGAATGGCCGACTGCTGGTTATTGGTTTTGCTTCGGGCACCATTCCGAAGTTACCGATTAACCTGACGCTGGTGAAGGGCTACTCGCTGGTTGGCGTGTTCTGGGGTACGTTCACTATGAAAGAACCGCAGGTGTTTATGGAAAACATGATCGAGCTGATGGGCTGGTATGAGGCCGGCAAGGTTAAAGTTGTCGTCGATGAAGTCTTCCCGCTGAGTGAAACGGCGAGCGCGCTCAATAAGGTCATGAACCGCCAGGTGATTGGTAAGGTGATACTCCGGCCTTAGCAGGCCGGCTGTTGGCAAATGGCCAGAGCGCAGAGCCTCGCAACGGGAAATAAAATCAATGCTACCGATCCATCATTTCAAACACCGCCAGTCGAAGAGTTTGATCGGCGAAGAGAGCTTGTACTGGAGAGAATGGCGGAACAGGCGCTCGATCACTTTGTGGTGGTCGACCCTGACAATGTTTACTGGCTGACTAACTTTGCCAACTATGTTCACGAGCGACCCTTTGTTCTCGTTCTGGCTAAAGATGGCCGTTTCAGGTTTGTTGTGCCCGAGCTTGAGCTGCGTCACTTGCAGCGGCGTGCAGTTCCGGAAATCGAAATGCTGCCTTATTTCGAGTTTCCAGCGCCGGAGGGTAGAAACTGGAGTGATTGCTTTAGCCCCTTGTTCAATCCGGGTGATCGAGTCGGGATTGAGGCAACCTGCCCCCACTATGTTTCCAAGGCGATAGTTGGAGAAATTATTGACTCAGAACTGTTAGAGCAGGCGCGCTATATCAAGTCAGATTATGAGATCGCGCGCATCCGCTATTCGTCCGATATCGCGACGGCGAGGATGCAGGCGATATTGGCTGGCGCGAAAGCTGGCCAGTCGATGCTCAGCATTCATGGCAAGTCTAACAAGTTAGGGATGCTGCAGGTTTTGCTCGATAACCCCGAAATGAACCCTCTAGCCACGCATATTGGCACCGTGGTGCAGCCGCCTGAAATGTCGGATGATCCGCATAACTTTACGGATATCATGCGCCTGGGTATGACCGAAAATGGTCCGCACGTGGCGATTGTGAATGGCGTGTTTAACGGTTACGGGACTGAGGTGGAGCGCACGTTTTTTGTCGGCGAAGTGCCAGATAATGCGGTGAGGCCTTTTGAGACCATGATGGAAGTTCGACGTCTGGTTTACGAGTTGGTCATGCCGGGCGCGTCGATGCACGATGTTGACAAGGCTGCCAATGATCATTTTCGCAAGCGAGGGTATGAGCATCTGTTACATCGAACAGGGCATAGTATCGGTGTTACCGGACATGAAGGGCCTTTTCTAGCTGAGGGCTTTCACCACGAAATTCGACCCGGCATGTTGTTTACCATTGAGCCCGGGCTTTACCTGCAGGGCATAGGCGGCTTCCGCCACTCCGATACGGTGCTCGTTACCGATACCGGTAACGTCAACCTGACACCAGTTCCCGATTCATTAGAGTCCATGACACTCCCATCGCGCGGACGCTACAGCGAAAAGAAAAAGGAGTTTTCGCTGTCCTTGATGCGTCTGTACGCGAAGATAAATGGGCTTACGGTCAGGTAGTTCGCAAACGCAAAACCTTGCTCTAGCCAAATTGCTTCTCGCATGGCCGGTATAGCAGAGTGCTAAGGTTTGCTGCCAGAATATAGAGATGGTGCCCGGGGCTGGGTTGGGCCAGCGCATCTAAGCGTACCCAAAGCATTCACTTCGTTCACGGGGCAGGCTCAGCACAGCTCGCTGCTGGTACAACGGGTGTCATCTATGATGACGCCATGGATTAGTCCGGCCAACCGAGCCAAGCTCACTCCGAAACAACAAAGCGTAAACTCGAACTGGCGAACAAAATATGTGGTGCCCGGGGCCGGTTTTTAACAAATTTACTATGCCTTTGATATTATTGAAAAAAGCAAATTTTTTAAAAAAAATATACCAACACTCATACCAACAGGCCTAAAAAAGCCGATAAGAGTCCGAAACGCTCAATTTCCACCCATTATTGGCAGTGCTGTTTCGTTGTCGTTTTGGCTTTTTAGAAGCCTACTCTCTTAGTATTTTTAAATCTATATTCTTAATCTTCGTATTCTTATATAGAGTGATCTCGATATATCGAAGACTGGCGCCGGTATGTCGAGCTCTTGACTTCGATATCTCGAACTGCAGACTTCGGTATATCGAACTACTGACTTCGATATTTCGAAGTCTGGACTTCGGGGGCTTTTCTCACCCGCTTATTTTTGACTCTAAAGTTGCATTTATAAAGATTGGTTCTGCCTAACCCGCGACGAGTTATTTCTATCAAACCTACCTCTTTAAGTTCTCTCACATATTCG
Source organism: uncultured Pseudomonadales bacterium (assembly GCA_964504585.1). GTDB lineage: Bacteria > Pseudomonadota > Gammaproteobacteria > Pseudomonadales > UBA7434 > UBA7434. Next base: position 14,080 of record CAZDEW010000081.1, read on the forward strand.
CTGACACGTGAGGCGCTAATGCCCATATGCGTCGCGACGGTTTCCTGCCCTGGGAACACGCAGTCCTTATCCCAGGCATATTTCAGGAACATCGAGTAAGTGATTTTAGCTCCAATGCTGATATCCGGATTTTCAAGAATGAAATTAGGAACTTGGGTAAACCCCCCTTTTACAATGGGGTTATCGGTTACCAGCTCAATGTTACGCTCCCTCGCGGCGAGCTGTTCGCCGATATTATTCATCTCATGTGGTTGTTTCATAGTGGATATTTTAGATTATTAATGCTGCTGACTTTGCTCACTTTTTGCTGGCGGTTCATTTGCTCTTGAAAGCAGGCCTCCCAGTCCCCTGGTGACAAGCGTTAGCTCGTCGGCTTGTTTCAGCAGAGATTTAATTTGCGAATCCTTTAACGACACTTGTTCTTCAAGCATTTTGACGTATTTAACATCGAATATTGCCGTGGCAAGGTGCTCTGTGCCGTCGCTTGCTTTGGCGGATGCCGACGGCGTAGAGGTTGAGTTTAAGCCGAT
>CAZDEW010000082.1:0-14546 GCA_964504585.1 uncultured Pseudomonadales bacterium
CTAAACTAGCGCTGCGTTTTTGAATAACCACAACCAAATCAATGCTGCATTGTGCTCTAAACTTTTTATTCCCAAACAAAAAAGCCGAGCAGGGCGCTGCAAAAAAGAGCGCGTATTAAACCCGCAGTGATAAAGCGAGTCAAGTTGTAAAGTCTCTGATTTTTAAGCAATTTGCCGCGTTGGGGCAATATTCTTTAAATTCTCTAGTTCAGCGATGTTTGCAGGGCTTCCAGGTCCGCTGCTTCTTCGATGACATCGGCTGCGCTGGCCTGTTCGTTCTGCTCCAGCTGGCGGCGCGCGGCTTTCAGGGCTGCTGCATCCTGCGGTGCGAATTCTTCGAATTCTTCAAGCGTTGCGTTATTGCCGTAGTCGAGGAAGGTGGCCATGGCTCGAGTCATCTGCAGTTCGCGCATAAAGGCGTAGCGCTCGGCGGTGACGCCGGCAATGGCGAGCTGCTCTTTGAGAATGGTCGGTTTAATGAAAACCATCAGGTTCTGTTTTTCTTTGCGCTTGCTCGAGGAGCGGAAGAGTTTGCCGGCCCAGGGGATGTCGCCCAATATAGGTATCTGACTACGGGTATCGGTTTCGGTCTCACTCATAAGGCCGCCGATAACCAGTACCTGGCCGTCTTTGATCAGGGCGCTGGTTTTGATCTCGGTTTTATCGGTGATCAGGTCAGAGGCGCCTGCGGTGCTGGTGGTCGAGACGTTCTCGGTGGTTTGTTCGATCTCGAGTGTAATCGAATCTCCCTGATTAATCCGGGGGGTGATGTTCAGGGTCACACCCACGTCCTGGCGCTCGATCGTCTGGAAGGGGTTGGTGACGGACGAGCCGGAGGAGGTGGCGCTACCGGTAATAAACGGTACGTTCTGGCCGACGAGCAGGCTAGCTTCTTCGTTGTCGAGGGCGACCACGGTCGGCGTCGACATAATGTTGGACTTGTTACGGCTGGAAACCGCTCTTAGCGCGGCGATCAGGTTGCCATCTTCCAGGTAGCCATAGGTGAATCCTGGCGCACCGCCCAGCGCGCCAGCAAGGGCCTCGGAGGTGCTGACGTCATCGCCGGCTCCTGCAACGACGCCGAACACGTCTGAAGCGCCTGAATTACCCGAGTTGTTCACGCCAAAAACGCTGCCATCGAGCGGCTCGTCGTAGGTATCAGACCCAACGCCGACGAGCCCAATATCGTCACCGATGTTGCCGGTGATTCTGACCACCACTGCCTCAACCAGCACCTGCGCGCGCTGGATGTCGAGTTGCCGGATCACGGACTGCAGGCTGTTCATCACAGCGGGAGGGGCTGAGATGATGAGAGCATTATTGGTTTCGCTGGATTGAATGGTGAAGCTTTTGATGCCTTCGGTTTTGGTTTCCTTGAGCAGGCTGTCGCCAACGCTTTCCAGAATCGGCTGGATCTCGGTCGCTTCTATATAGTTGAGGTAGACCACGCGGGTATTGCCATTGCCATCGAGCGGTGTATCGAGGCGCTTGATCAGGTTTTTTACCTGCTGCCGCTTGGTTACGTTGCCGGTCAGAAGAATCGAGTTGGAGCGTTCATCGACGGCGAGGTTGACTTCGGTACTGGCCGGACCTCCTTCGCCTCCGCCGGGGGAGCCAGCCTTCATCACATCCTCAATAATTTTGATGAGTTCATCTGCAGAAGCGTGGATGACCGGTACGATTTCAACGTCAAACTCAGCTTCGCGCTGGTCGAGGATATTGATCAGCTCCTTGATGCGATCGAGGCCGCGCGCCGTGTCGGCAACGATGAGCGAGTTGGTCGGGTTATAGGCGGCGAGGTGTGCCGTCGGTGGTACCAGTGGACGCAGAACCTGGACAAAAGTGGCCGGGTCGCTGTATTCGATCTCGAGCACCGCGGTCACAATCTCGCCGCGCGCCTGGGCTTCGCCATCGAAGGGTGTATTGGTGGTTTTCGCTTCGGCATCGGGAATGACCTTAATGCCGCCGCCTTCTATTTCGACCGCCGCAAAACCGTTCATTTGCAGAACGGTGAGGAAAAGCTCGTAGGCCTGATTCGCCGTGACTGGCGTTGAAGCGATGACGGTCACCGTACCGCGGACGCTGCGGTGAACCAGGATATTTTTGCCGGTGCGATCGGCGATCCATTGGATAAAGGCGCGAATATCGGCTTCGCGCATGTTCATGCTAAAGCTGTCGGGCTCGGTTGGCACGCTGGCGCCCGAGTCGGAGCGTAGCCCCGGTTCCTGCGCTGTTGCCGCTGTACTGCCCAGTGTCACACCCAGCGCGAGCAGGGTGGTAGCCAGAGCCTTTCTACTCGCCAGCTTCTGAAAAGTTGTTGCTGTGTTTGCCAGTAACTTCACTAGCGTCCTCGTAGTTCTCTGATGCGTTTGCGTATCGCTTCGCGGCGGGCCTCGGCTTCGGCATCATCTTGTGGGGTTGTTTGCGACGTAGGCGTTGCCTGATTATTGCTACGCGTGCCAACGCCTTCGTTGCTGAAGTCGTCGGGGAAATACAGTGTTTCGAGCAGGCCGTTGCGGGCGAGCACCACGCGATCGGCGTAGACGGCATTGAGCGTGGCATTGCCGGGAAGCTCGTCGCCAATGTTGTATTGCTCGGCAACTTTGCGCTCGTCTTCGATAATGGCGCCGGCTTCGTCTTCATTGGCAGCCGCGAAAGCGCCGCGCAGTACCAGCTTCAACTGGGTTTCGGGCAGGGATTCAATCGCGACGGTGGGCTTGTCGGAGGCCAGCCCGAAAAAATTGCGTTCGCTGATATCGTTGGCGTTGACCGCAGAGCGGCTCGCCCCATCATTGCGCTGGTCGACAAAAAGACTGGTCTTGGGCTGGAAGATCAGAGCCTGCGTCAGGGTGCCCGCACTGCCCAGCACAGCGGCAATGGCCAGCGCGACCACCACCAGCCCGGCGAGAATCACGGGATTCTGCAGGCTTTCCTTACTGAACAGATTGCTGAGCGCGCTCATGGAGTTGGGTAAGTGTTCCGGCCTTGCCGTTTAAATGCTGGCCCATCGGGCACCAGGGTGTTTAATTTCTGCCAGCTTCTGGCGCTCTTTTGGCGTTTGAGCGCTGTCGCATTGGCCGTTCGTCATGTACTTTCTTTATTGTAGCTACCGTGTCAGCGGTGCTGCGATGACTGTGCGCTAAATGTCAGCTTTTATGCCGCATTCCGGCAAAAAAATGCGGCTGGCGTGGTGCTTCAGTTACAATTCGCCCCCAGTCGCCATACTCGCGGTGGCCGCAGGACTGATGCAGTTTGACCAACGCGTCAAAAAGTGAGTGCAAGTCGTTCAAATTCATGCAATATTATCCCACAACACAGGGGGCGTATAGGCTTAACAAGCGTCCAATGCCTCATCTTTGCGCGAACTTGTCCCGCAGTTTGAGAGTTTGGCTGCGAATGTAGCTGGTAAAGCGCTAAACTTTTGAGTTTGAGTACGATCTAAGCCAACAGTTTCATTGGGTTTTGCTGGCGTCGGCCTCGCGAGCCACTGGCGCAGTTTTGTCGCTTTGCTTGCTCAAAAGTTGAGCTTGTTCGATGAGTCTGGCGAGAGATCGCTAGCTAACCGCCAACTGCTAGTGTTTGGATAGAAGCATTTAACGAGTCTGGATTTTGGAATCCTATATTAATTCTCTCCTCGGTACCGAGGATTCATTTACCGAAGGCGACCCGACCGAGCTGAACCCGGCTAACGACGGTGCCACCGCTTACGACAGCGAGACGGTCTCAGTGCCTGTGCTGCCGTTTCCCTACGCCAAGCGGGTGGGGGCCTATGTGCTCGATACCTCGGGCTCACTCACCCTGTTCCATAAAAGTCTGATTGACCCAACGGTGATTGCCGAAATCCAACGGCATCTGGGCAAAAGTTTTGTGTGCAGCCCGATCGAGGAGGAGCTCTTTGATCGCATGTTGTCACAGGCCTATGAGAGTCGCAGCAATGAAGCCATGCAAATGGTCGAGGATCTCGGTGATGAAATGGATCTGGCGAGTCTCGCCGATTCCGTGCCCGAGTCGGAGGATCTGCTCGAGCAGGAAGATGATGCGCCGATTATTCGCCTGATCAATGCCCTGCTCACCGAGGCGGTGAAAGAAAACGCTTCAGATATTCATATTGAAACCTTCGAGAAACGCCTTGTGGTTCGCTACCGCGTTGACGGTGTGCTGCGCGAAGTGGTGCAACCCAAGCGCGTGCTGGCGCCGCTGCTGGTTTCGCGTATTAAGGTCATGGCCAAACTCGATATTGCGGAAAAGCGTGTGCCGCAGGATGGGCGTATTTCGATTCGTATTGGTGGTCGAGAAATCGATTTGCGTGTCTCGACCATGCCTTCGAGCAACGGTGAGCGCGTGGTGATGCGCCTGCTCGACAAGCAGGCGGGCCGGCTGAGTCTGACCTCGCTGGGCATAGAGCGCCAGGCGATGCGACGCCTGAAAGACATCCTTTATCGACCGCACGGGATTGTGCTGGTAACCGGGCCTACAGGTTCTGGTAAGACCACGACGCTGTACGCCGGGCTGTCGGAACTCAATCACTCCTCGCGCAATATTCTTACGGTCGAGGATCCGATTGAATACAACCTTGAAGGTATTGGCCAAACGCAGGTTAACAACAAGGCTGACATGACTTTTGCTCGTGGTCTGCGCGCGATGCTGCGGCAGGACCCCGACGTGGTGATGGTTGGTGAGATCCGTGACGTCGAGACGGCCGATATTGCAGTTCAGGCCAGTTTGACCGGTCACCTGGTGCTCTCAACCCTGCACACCAACACCGCTGTAGGTGCGGTGACGCGTATGTATGATATGGGCGTTGAGCCGTTTCTGCTGTCGTCTTCGCTGGTCGGTGTGATTGCGCAGCGGCTGGTTCGGGTTCTTTGCCCAGACTGCAAGGTGCCGCACGTGCCGGACGCGCGTGAAATGGAACTGCTCGGGATCGATGAGACCGACAACCATAATATGCATAGCCCGGCTGGGTGCAGCCGATGCAATAACACCGGCTACCGTGGACGACAGGGTATTTACGAGATCGTGGCGATTGATGGTGAACTTCGCCGCATGATTCATGACAAAGTCTCTGAAGAAGAGATGACGCGGCAAGCTCGGCTGAGCAGTCACAGTATTCTGGATGACGGCCGCAAAAAAGTCCTCGAAGGCAGCACCTCGGTAGAAGAGGTGATGCGAGTGACGCAGGAGAGTTAAGCCGGCGGGGTCAGACCCCTCGCTCTTTTAATATTTATTTGTTTAAACCGTGGCAGCATTTTCTTACGTCGCGCTTGCGCGTGACGGTAAACAGACCAAAGGTGTGATCGAGGCGGACAGCGTTCGCCACGTGCGCCAGCTGCTGCGCGATCAATCGCTGCTGCCGATGGATGTGCAGGCAGCGCTGCAAAAGCAGAGCGGTGACGCTGGCGGTTTTAGTCTTGGCTTCGGCCGCAACTCAATGAGCAGTGCCGATCTGGCATTGGTCACTCGACAGTTGGCAACGCTGGTACAGGCCAGCATACCGCTGGAGGAGGCGCTGGGAACGATCGCTCGACAAAGCGAAAAACCGCGGGTTGGCTCGATCATGATGGCGGTGCGAGCGAAAGTGCTCGAAGGTTACACGCTGGCCGACGCAATGGCCGAGTTCCCCAATGCCTTTAACGAACTCTATCGCTCCACGGTGGCTGCGGGTGAATCCGCCGGGCACCTCGACGCGGTGCTGGAAAAATTGGCCGACTACACCGAGACCTCGCAGGCTTCGAAGCAGAAAATCCAGATGGCGATGATCTACCCGGCGATCTTGCTGGTGATGGCGATTGGCGTAGTGGTGGGTTTGATGGTTGCCGTGGTGCCGGACGTGGTGAAGGTGTTCAATACGCAGGGCGCCGAGCTGCCGCTGGTAACCCGCATGATGATTGCCTCCAGTGATTTTCTGGTCGCCAATTGGGTGCTATTACTAGTCGGTATTGTTGTCTTTGTCGTTGCGCTGCGCGCGTTTTTATCGAGGCCCGGCCCGCAGATGGCCTTTCATCGCTCGTTGTTGAGCTGGCCCATGGTGGGCAAGCTGGTGCGCGGTACTAATACGGCGCAGTTCGCAAGTACGCTCAGTATTATGACGGCCTCGGGCGTTCCTCTGGTCGAGTCGCTGAAAATTGCGAGTCAGGTGCTGGGCAATCGCTGGCTTCGCCGGCACGTTGCCGATGCGACGCAACAGGTGCAGGAGGGCAGCAGTCTCAACAAGGCGCTGTCGAAAGGTAATTACTTTCCACCGATGATGCTGCATATGATTGCCAGCGGTGAGCAGAGTGGCGAGCTGGATTCGATGCTTGAGCGCACAGCAACGGCACAGCAGCGGGATCTTGACGCGCTGGTTGGTGTCATACTAGGTATTCTCGAGCCCGTGATGCTGTTGATTATGGGGCTCTGCGTGTTTGTCATTGTACTGGCTATACTGCTGCCTATCGTGCAGCTCAATAGTGCTTTTTAGAGCGAGCGACAAGAAAAGGCAAAAGAACAGTCATGAGAACAGGCACGAGAGCAGTTAATTAACGACCGTCGTTTTTATTTTTATTTTTATTTTGATCAACTTACTGGCAAGGCTTATGTTTAACGGAAATCTTATTGGTAAAGCGCAGGGCAATGCGCAACAGTGCAAGAGCTCGTGCAAATTGCAGGCGCAAGGTGGTTTTACCCTGATCGAAGTGTTGGTCGTTGTGGTAATCATGGGTTTGTTGATCGGCCTTATTGGCCCCAACGTTATTGGCCAGGTCGACAAGACGCGCGTCACGACAGCGAAAACGCAGATGAGTACGATCGCCAGTGCGCTCGATATGTACAAGCTCGATAACAATAGCTATCCAACGACTGAACAGGGTCTTGAAGCGCTGGTGAGCAAGCCATCCGGTTCGCCTGAGCCACGCAGCTGGAACCCCGGTGGTTACCTTCAAGGCAAGGAAATCCCCGTTGATCCCTGGGGTTACGAGTACCTATACTTCAGCCCCGGTGAAGATGGCCCCTACGATCTCATAAGCCTTGGTGCGGATGGCACCGATGGCGGCGAGGACTACAACGCCGACATCAGCGTTTGGGATCAAAGCTAGCGCATTTGCGGGCGGCATCATGTTGAGTGTGCGTCGCGCCTCTCCCCAACATTATTCTCCAAAAGCTGCGCTCCACCAAGGGGCCGGCTTTACCCTGATAGAAGTTCTTGTCGTTATCGTGATTATCGCGATGATGTCCTCCCTCGCTGTACTGTCGATTGGCGATAGTTTTGAGCGCAAGCTGCGGAGCGAGGCTGAGCGCTTGCAAACGGTGTTGCTGGCAGCTTCGGAAGAGGCCATTTACGGCTCCTCGGAATTTGGCATTTACCTGACCGAAAATCGCTACGCACCGCTGCGCTACGATCGGGTTGCCCGCGGTTGGGTGTTAATTGGCGAGCGACCTTTTCTAACGCATGAGCTGCCGGCGGGTATGGTGATGGAGCTGACTGTCGACGGCTTTGTGCCGCCGACCGACGAAGCGATTGGCGGCGATAGCGATGATATCGACTACGAGGATCGCGAGCTGTTTGCTGACGATGACAACGAGCGGGAAACCGAAGATGCGATCTCGCAGATACGCGATGCCATCGCCGAATCCGGTATAGAAGAGTCTACTTTCGGCTCTCTGGCTGCGGCGATCCAGCTGGAGACGGTCTCGCTGCAACCCCAAGTCACCCTACTCAGTTCGGGCGAACAAACGGCGTTTCGCGTGGTTTTTCGTTCGCCAGATCCCGCTAATGAATCGCAAATTGAACTCAAGTCCGATGGCTTTTCAATGCCAAGGGTTAAATCACTGACGCGGGTGGACGATGCGCTTTAAGCCTTTTGCTCGCAGCAGCACGCATTGCATGGGCGTGCATCGCAGCTCTGCCGGGTTTACGCTGGTTGAAATCATGGTTGCGATCGCCATTCTCGGTGCACTGGGCGTGGTTTTGATATCCAGCGCCAACAGTTCCACCCGGGATCTCGCAGCCATGGAAAACAAGCTCGAGGCGCTGAGTATTGCCGATTACGCCATTAACCAGATACTGATTGCCGACGATATTCCGGATTACGGTACCGAAGAGGATGTGATTACGCGAGCCGGGCGCCGATGGCTGTTGCAGGTTACGGTGAGTGAAACGTTAAACGAGCGGGTGAGGCGCGTTGATGCGCTGGTAAAGCCCTACGAAACGCTGGGCACTTCAGAAGAGCGACAAACGATTTTGCTCAGCGGTTTTAAAACGGATTTATCGGCGCAATGATGAACTGTCGTTCGACATATCCGCGGCGCTACGCGGCGAGGGGTTTTACTCTGGTCGAGGCATTGGTTGCGATGGCTATCTTTGCGTTTATGGGGGTCGCCTCCTACGCGATCCTGGATAACATTGTGCGCGTGGAAGAGCAGGCGGCGCGCAAGTCGGCGCAGATGGCGGGCATGCAGCGCGCACAGTGGCAGCTTGGCAAGGACTTTCGCCAGATGGTGAGCCGGCCTATCCTCGACGAGTTTGGCGAATACCGCAATTATCTTGAGCTCGACACCGATGAGTATCTGGTCGAGTTTACCCGCGCAGGTTGGCCAAATCCGCTCGACTGGCCGCGCAGTCAGCTGCAGAGGGTGGCCTACAAGATTGACTACCACCCTGAATCCGATGATCCCGATTCCGACTTTTATGGCGATGAGACGCGCTATCTGATTCGACACTACTGGCAGGTTCTGGATCGCGGGCGAGAATCCAAACCGCAGGCACAGGTGATTCTGCCCGACGTCGATGATTTTTATTTGCGTTTCTACGACAAGGGATCGAGCGCTGGAAGCGCCAATTCGACGAGCGGCGAGTGGATGGATGAAATTGTCGCCGCCGCGCCTTCAGGTTCGGGGTTAAAGGCGTTCACCCTGCCGCATGCAATAGAGGTTAACTTAACTATTGCGGGCTCTGATCTTTACTCGTTTATTCTTCCGGTGCGCAGCGGTGGCAACTAGTCGATCGCGTGTCCGCCCCCTGTCATCCGGGCTATACCAGAGCGGTGTAGCCTTGATCACTGTGCTGATGGTTTTTGCCGTTGGCAGTATTCTGATTAGCAAAGTGGTCCTGCAGCGCAGCGTTGATGCGCAGCGCGTTTCAGCCGCCATTGCCAGGGCGCAGGCCAGTTACTACGCGCGGGTTGGTGAGGATCTGGCGATACTGGGCCTGCGCGAAGAGGACACGGAAGATGCCAAGCGAACAACGCCCAACGATACCCTCGAAGAGCCCTGGACCTCTGCACCTATTAGCTTTGACGTCGACAGCTTTAGTCAGATCGCGATACAGATTATCGATCTTGAGCGCTTTTATAATCTCAATAATCTTCGCGAGCCCGACGGGCGCATCAACGATATTGAGCTCGAGCGCTTTAAAGGCATGCTCGACGAGTTAAATCTGTCGGAAGATCTGGCGGATAATCTCGCCGACTGGCTTGACCGCGACGACAAGGTCGAGGGCTATAACAGCGAGAGCGACAGTTATCTGAACCGGCCACTGAGCTACCGCGCTGCCAACACCTATATGTTCGACAAAAAAGAGCTGCTGCTGGTCGAGGGGTTCACGCCCGAGGTCTATGCGCTCATTGAACCGCACGTTGTGGCCTTGCCGATCGTGGATATTCTGCCGATTAACGTAAACACGGCGACGCCCTATGCGCTGGCAAGCCTGATGCACACGCCGGTCTCGGGTAATGATGTGAGTATCGGCAGTCCCAGAGTCAATGGCATTCTGGACGAGCGCCCCTACGACGATGTGGCGGATTTTAACGCGCGCTCCGGCCTGCAAAACCCGGTTAACATCAGCACCGCGCCGTCGACGCTCTCTGGTACCAGCACAATAAACACGCAATCCGGGAGTTCGGGCGGCAGCTCTAGCTCATCGTCGGGGTCAGGCGGTTCGTCGCAGAGCAGCAACACCTCGCGTACCTTGCGCGGGCACTACGCTGTCTGGAGCAAGTATTTTCAGATTAATGTGCGTGCCAACTATGGCGGTGAGGTGGCTTACCTGACCACGGTGGTCAAGCAGGAGGGCAATGGCAGCACGTCGACCTATATGGTGTTAAGCCGCGAAGAGGGCGACAATTCGGATCGGTTTTTGACGGCTAACTAGGCAATGCGGGCGGTTCCGTATGCTTTTTGTTGGCTGCGTGTGCTTTTGTCGTACCCGATTAGGCTAAAATAGAGCTAAGATGTTTAAAACTAAAGCATTTTTCCGTGGTTTGTGGCAGGGCCGCCCAAGCCTCAGTGACCTGATACTTCTGCGTCAGTTGCGATATCAGGCAGGATTATCCCAACCGAGTTAAAGATCCAGGCAAGCGATGTCAGACTTTCTTTGCATTAGACTACGAGACGCTGAGCTGACGCCGCTGTCGGTGCTCTCGTGGGTACTGCTCGAGCCAAACAGTACGATTCTGGAGCGCGGTTCCTGCCTGCTTAAAGATTTGCCCGATGACGTACCACCACAAAGCGGATCCCGTCGCGTTATCGTTCTGGCTCCTACCGAGCATTTGTTTCTAACGTCCGTACCCGTGGCTGAGGGCCAGCGCAGGCACCTCAAGCAGGTGCTGCCGTTTATGGTCGAAGAAAAAGTTATTGACCCCATCGAGACTATGCATATCGCAACGCCGGGCGTGTGGCAGGGCAGTCGCATCGACGTCGCCTGCATGCGGCGCGACACGCTGAGCCAGTGGCTGGACTGCCTTGCGGCTGTGGAGATTATGCCTGACTACCTGTTCGCGGATGCTCAGTGCGTCACGGCTGAAAAGGGCGACTGGCAGCTCCTGTTTGATGGCAACCGCGTGCTGATTGGCGACGGCGACCGCAGTGCAGACGAGATCGGCGGCGTTAAGCTCGCACCGACCGCGATGGCGGCTGCGGATTCAACCGTGCTACCCATCGTTAAACTGCTGTTGGCTCGCAGTCGCGATGGTCTCGACAGTGAAGACGACAACGACCAGACATTCGGCTCCGCAGATGACGATGTTTTTGATAGCGCGGATGAGGTGATTTTGCAGCGGCCGGCGTCGGTTGCGCTGTTGCAGGGAAGTGTGGAGTCACTCGACGAGCTCTACGCGACACAGCAGAGTCTCCTGCAACAGGATCATGCTGCAGGCGCAGACCGTAGCGACGATGGTGAGAACGTTCCCACGGTCAGGCCTGATGGAGCGCCGGATGCGGGTTCGGCTGATGCGGCGGATTTAGAGAGCGGTGATGCCGAGCGTGATAATAATATTGCGCAGTTGCCCCATGCCGAGCGCAAGCCACTGGCGGAGTACCTTCGCTCCGAGAATATCGACGCGCCACTAATTGATTACCGCGAGACGAGTACAGAGCTGCTGGCGATTACCGCGGTTAGGGATCACGAGAAGCCGATTAACTTTTTGCAGGGCGACTTCAGGCCCAGCAATGCGAATGCGGCAACGCAGCACTTTATGCGTCGTGTCGCGATGGCCAGTGCGGCCTGTCTTGCAGTATTTTTGCTGTGTACGCTGGGCGGTGGTTTTTATCTTGATAACCGCGCGGACAGTTACCAGAAGAAAAATGTCGCGGCGTATCGAGCGCTGTTTCCGGGTGAGCGGGTACGTGATCCGGTACGGCAGATGAAATCCAAGCTGAAGAGCGGCAATGCCGGCGCGACCAACTCCGACTTTTTGCCGCTACTGGATGTGGCCTCGCGCTCGATGGCGAGCCTGGGTGAGTCTGCAGACGGATCAGGTGCGACTGGATTGACGACTACGATCAAGCAGCTGCGCTACGACGCGCAGCGAGGCAATGTAACTATGGAACTGCAGGCATCCACGATTGATCAACTGGAGTCCTATAAGGATTTGTTGACGGGTGAGGGGCTGGCAGTCGATATTTTATCGGCCAATCAAGACGGTGATATCGTTAACGGCCGTTTGCAGATAGGAAGATCCTGAGTTTCGGGATTAAGCATTACGCAATAGATAGCATGAACTATACCGAGCTAAAACAACGCGCTGGCGATGAATGGGAGCAAACTGTTGCCCGTGTGCGCGCGAATCGCAGCTATCAAGATGCAGAACGCCAGTACCGCAGTCTCTCTGACCGGGATCGTTTGCTGGTCAATCTGATGGCGGTGGGTCTGCTTTTGTTTTTGCTTTACAGTCTGGTGGTGAGTCCGGCGTTTGGCTATCTCAGCAGTTCCAGCAGCCGCTACCAGGGCAAGCTGGAAGACTACGAGTGGATCAAGGCCAATGAGGAGGCGGCCAAGGCATTAGTCGCCACTTCGCCGACACAGCGAGAAGGCTCGCTGCTGAGTGTGGCCTCCAATGTTGCGAAGAATCACGAGCTCTCCTTTACGCGCTTTGAACCCGATAGCGATCAGCGCGTGCGCCTGTGGCTGGAAAACGTCAAGTTCAATAGCGTCGTCAGCTGGCTGGGCGAGATGGAGCAGTCGCAGGGCGTTAGCGCCACCGATATCTCTGTCGATGGCGGCACCGCGCCGGGCTACGTTAATGTGCGTCTGACGCTGCAGGGTTAGTGCTCTTCGCGGCTGCCTCCGCGCTTTTGACGAGCGCAGCCTTGATGGTACGATAGTGACTGTGAACTTCGATAAACCACATAATTAATGGGTCGGTAATGTATCTCGATTTTTTCGGTTTGCATGAAAAGCCGTTTTCCATCGCACCCAATCCCGACTATCTGTTCCTCACCGACCAGCATAAAGAGGCGCTCGCTCACCTGCGCTACGGCATAGGCGATGAGGGTGGCTTCGTCTTATTGACGGGCGAAATAGGCACGGGCAAGACAACCATTTGCCGTAGCATGCTCAGTCAGCTGCCCGAGGATGCCGATCTGGCTTTTGTGATTAACCCCCGCCTGTCGCCGAGTGAAATGCTCGAAGCCGTGTGCGATGACTTTGGTGTGCCGTATGAATCCGGCAGTTCGATTCGAACCCTGATCGCGGTCATCAATGAATTTCTGCTCGAGGCCTACGCGAAGGGGCGCAACGCGATTCTGGTCATTGATGAGGCACAAAACCTCTCTGAAGATGTGCTGGAGCAACTGCGCTTGCTCACCAATCTTGAAACCAATGAGAAGAAGCTGTTGCAGCTGATCCTGATTGGCCAGCCTGAGTTAAAAGAGAAGCTGGGTCAGTATTCGATGCGACAGCTTGCGCAGCGCATAACGGCCAGTTTTCATCTGGAGTCCCTGAGTTATCAGGAGACGGTCGATTATATTGCGCATCGCCTTTACGTTGCTGGTTTTCGCGGCGAGCTTTTTTCCAATGCCGCGCTCAAGCATATCTACCGAAAAAGCGGTGGTACGCCAAGGTTGATCAATATTATCTGCGACAGAGCCATGTTGGGTGCCTACACAACGGGCGTGCTTAAAGTTGAGTTTCCGCTGGTCGAGAACGCCTGTGAGGAAGTGTTGCAGGTGGGTGCTGGCTGGTCTGGCCAGGCAGACTACGAGCGCCGCAAGACCCGCCGCTTTTTGCTGTATCTGGGAATTGCTTTGCTGGCAATGCTGGCGATTTATCTGTTCGGTTTGGGTGATAACTGGTTCGAACCTGAAGAGCGCAGCAGCCCGGGTTTTGCCTACCATGCAGAAACGATGCTCGCGCCCGAGCTTGACCTTGACTTTGACCTGAATGTAGAGCGTGAACTTAAACTTAACCGCGAGTCGAGCAGCGGCTGTTTTGTGACCGAGCGGTGCGTCTAGCGATGTCGTATATATTAGACGCAATCAAAAAATCAGAGGGCGAGCGCACGCAGTCGCAGGATAACGATGCGATTTCGCTGCAATCGGGGAATGCGTTCAGACAGCCAACCGGGACGCAGAGCCGCTCCGGTTTGTTAGTTGTCGCAGCGGGCATATTCGCATTTTTAATCTGGTGGTTTTGGCCGAGCGTGTCGGGATTCGTGTCTCAGGCCAGAGAAATTTCCAATCAGGGAGTCGCTGCGCCTGCCTCCGAGATTGCCGCGGCGCAAGAAGCGCCTGTTACTGGGGTCGATAGCTCGCCCGCAGCATCCGCTAGTGGTTCCCAGTCAGTTAATGCCGCAACTGCGGGGGTATCGGCTGACGCGCCGTTGCCGCCAGCAAACGATATCAAGGAGCTGTGGCAGCAGCCTGCGGATTTTCAGGCTCGCATTCCCGAGATGAGCTTCTCCTTTCATGTGTACAGTCAAACGCCAGAGAAGCGCACCATCATCATTAATGGACGTCGCGTACGCGAAGGACAGATGGTCACCAGTAAAATAAAGCTCAGGCTGATCACGGAAACCGGCGTTGTGCTGCACGCGCACGATCGCTTCTTCCACATCGATGTCGTTGAAAAATGGTAAGCTGTGCGCAGTCGGGTAGGGCTGCGCAATCGCAAATCAATATCTTTCGTTAAGCCGCGCTGGCATCCTCGCCTGATTAATTTTCTTTCCCCTACGGGTTGTGCAATTGACGCCTTCTTCGCTGGCCTTTGCGCTGAGGGCTTTTTCTGGAATTGAATTTGAAGCACGCTGATTCGCTGAGTGAATGTTGTGACCGCGGGTATCTTTTTGTTACTCCCA
>CAZDEW010000083.1:0-14178 GCA_964504585.1 uncultured Pseudomonadales bacterium
TAAGTCGCCCGCGGGGGCGAGTCCCCGCATCTTGCTGGGCGCTTAGCCCAGCTGACCGCTGTGGCTGCCGCCACGGAACCCCGCGACGGTCAGTCGCCACTAAGTGAATCAGCAGAAGGTGTTGTTTGCGCAGGTTTCAGTCCAGCTGGTGATCTTTGCGCCCAGGCCACCACCGGTCGGCTGTAAGGTATAGGTATCAGTCGCGATCAATCCGTTCACTGCGTTAGGAGTCACAACAATAACGCCGCTATTAACGGCAATCGACGCGACAGCCGGGGAAGCCTGAGTATTGGGTATGCCATTCGAATTTAAATTGCAATCTGCCATCGCGTGCTGCAGGGAACAAATTTCAACACCCGCTTTATAGGGCGCGGCAGCCAGTACGAGCTCAGAAAACGCGGCTTTCTTGGTGTAGTTGTTGTAAGCAGGCAGCGCCACGGCCGATAAGAGCCCGATAATGGCAACCACGATCATCAACTCGATTAGCGTAAAGCCTTGTGTCTGCTTCATAAGCCTGTTCACCCTATAGATACTTACGATTGTAAAAGTCTAATAATTATAGCCAAAAAAAAACGGAGGCGCGTGGCCTCCGTTTCTCATTTCAGCGAAACTGATTAGCAGTACACAGGGTCTGCGCAAGTTTCTACCCAAGCTGTGATGCGAGTACCATCATCAGTTGGAGTCAAGGTGTAAGTATCAGTAGCGATAATACCTTTGAATGCATTTGGTGTAACAACGATAGTACCGTTAGTTACCGCAACGCTAGCAACAGCTGCAGACGCTTGGGTGTTAGGTACGCCGTTAGTGTTCAGGTCGCAATCTGCCAGTGCATTAGTCAGACGGCAAACTTCAACACCTGATTTGTAAGGGCCAGTTGCCAGAATAACTTCCGAGAACGCAGCTTTCTTGGTGTAGTTCTGGTAAGCAGGCAGTGCAACTGCAGCCAGAATACCGATAATCGCAACAACGATCATCAATTCAATCAGTGTAAAACCTTTTTGCATTTGATTTTTCATGTGATATCTCCGAAAAAACGAATAACTCAATAACTAAAGAAGTTGTTAAACAGTGAAAGGCTACCGGTCACCCCGTAACCCGCCAGGTTGCGCTCTCTGCCATTCAATGTGTCCACTGTACGCCAGATATTACACAGCGACCAAGCCAGGCTCCGAACTCGACTCACCTGAAACTAGACCTCAAAACCCTAAGGTTCCTCGGTATCGCTTCAGGGGACAGGTTCCGGTACAACAGCCCTTCCCTGATCAAACCCATGACTAAATACTAGACACTTACCCGCGGGTGTACACATTTTTTTCTTGAACTGATTCACAGTTTAACATGCGATCAGCCCATTTTTTAATGGCGAAATTTCAACCCCCGAGCATACCGTGTACGGATGGGCCTTGTTGTGCCTGATTTCGAGTTCTATCCACCTATATCGCTCAATTACTCATAACTTGAACCGGAACACGGTGGGTCGCTGGTCTGGCTCTTGTTTCAATATATACTTAAGAGGCCTGCGCAGCGCTAATGCGTCAGACACAAGCAGCCCAAGAGTTGCGAAACAATCATTATTAGCCACCACTGACCATAGAATCAAATCATGAATAGCAATGTAGTTGTGCCACTTTCAGGTGTCGCAAGAAGACTGATTAACGACAAGGTTATCAGCGAGCAAATTGCCCGCGAGGCTTTACAGGGCGCTGCTCAGGAACATGTTTCTCTGGTCTCCTATCTGGTCCAGAACGGCAAGGCAGAGGGTCATCGAATCGCTGCCTCTATCTCCGAGGAGTTTGGCGCTCCTATCTTTGACATAAACGCTTTGAGCAAAGACGCCATGCCTAAGGAGCTGGTGGATCCAAAGCTCATTCGCACCCACCGCGCCCTACCCCTCTTCCAGCGCGGCAAACGGCTATTTATCGGCGTCTCGGATCCCACCAACCTCAATGCTCAAGACGAAATCAAGTTTCATACCGGTCTGAGTACCGAGGCGATACTGGTCGAGGAATCCGCACTGGCGGATGCGATCGAAAAGTACCTTGACGACGAAGAGTCAGCATTTGGCCAGAAGCTGGCAAGTCTTGACGAAGCCGGTCTTGAAGACCTCGATATTGAAGCCGTTGAGGAAGGCGGGTCTGACGAGGACATTGGCGACAATGATGTTGATGAGACACCGATAGTCCGCTTCGTCAACAAAGTGTTGATCGATGCCATCCAGTCGGGCGCATCCGATATCCACTTTGAGCCCTATGAGAAAACGTATCGAGTGCGATTCCGTACCGATGGCATCCTGAAGGAAGTCACCCGTCCACCGACTAATCTTGCACAACGTCTGGCGGCACGACTCAAGGTTATGTCACAGATGGACATCTCGGAACGGCGGGTACCACAGGACGGCCGTATCAAGATGAAGCTGTCAAAAACCCGTGCCATCGACTTCCGGGTCAATACGCTGCCAACCCTTTTTGGCGAGAAAATAGTGTTACGGATTCTGGATCCAACCAGTGCGCAGCTCGGTATCGATGCGCTGGGTTATGAGGAAGACCAGAAAAAGATGTACCTAGAGGCGCTGCATCAACCACAGGGCATGATTCTAGTAACCGGCCCCACAGGCTCCGGTAAGACTGTATCGCTCTATACCGGGCTTAATATTCTGAATACCGACGAGCGTAATATCTCGACGGCAGAGGATCCAGTCGAGATCAACCTTGAGGGCATTAACCAGGTTCCAGTCAACCCGAAGGTTGGACTTTCTTTTGCCGAAGCACTGCGCTCTTTCCTGCGGCAGGATCCAGACGTCATTATGGTCGGTGAGATTCGTGACTTGGAGACCGCAGAGATCTCTATCAAGGCGGCGCAAACCGGCCACATGGTTATCTCGACACTTCACACCAATTCCGCACCTGAAACCATAACCCGTCTGCTTAACATGGGGGTTCCAGCATTTAACGTTGCCACCTCCGTATCGCTGGTTATCGCCCAGCGTCTCGCGAGAAGACTTTGCGAATACTGTTGCGAGCCGGCTGACCTGCCGCGCGAAACACTAATTGAGGAAGGCTACAAGGAAGAGGAACTTGACGCAGTACAGATCATGCGCCCGGTCGGCTGTGACAAGTGCAACAGCGGCTATAAGGGTCGTGTCGGTGTGTACGAGGTCGTCAAAATCACCCCGGAGCTGCAGAACATTATTATGGAGGGCGGTAATTCGCTCGATATTGCCAGAGTCGCCTCGCGGGAGGGGTTTAATACCCTGCGAGAATCAGGGCTACTGAAGGCTGCAAAAGGCATCACAAGTCTGGAAGAGGTCAACCGCGTCACAAAAGACTAGGTGCACGCAAGCACGCCTAAAAAGTGATCAGGTTGGCAACGCAGCCCAATGATTGTTGATCTAGGTACTGTTTACGATGCAAGCAAACAGCTATCACACTAAACTCCAAAATTGAGTATTTGAATTATTGAAGCGTGTGCGCACGCCAACAAGCTAACGAAACTGTCTTATGGCTACACAAACCGCAAAAATGCAGACCTTTGCCTGGGAAGGCAAAGATCGCACCGGAAAGGTCGTCAAAGGTGAGGTAACAACCGCTACTTCGGGAATGGCCAAAGCCCAGTTAAGAAAACAGGGCATCAATGTCAGCAAGGTCAAGAAGAAGGCCAAGCCGCTTTTCTCCGCGCGCGAGAAAAAGATTAAACCAATGGACATTGCGGTGTTTACGCGTCAGCTTGCAACCATGATGAAGGCCGGCGTGCCGCTGGTTCAATCCTTCGATATTGTCGCCGATGGTCTAGAAAACCCGACCATGAAAAATCTCGTCATTAACGTCAAGAATGATGTAGCCTCCGGCGCTGGACTTGCACCAGCACTCGAGAAGCACCCTCGCTATTTCGATGAACTCTTCTGTAATCTGGTAGCTTCAGGCGAACAATCCGGTGCACTCGAAACCATGCTGGACCGGGTCGCCGTTTACAAGGAAAAAACCGAAGCGCTTAAAGCGAAAATCAAAAAGGCGATGACCTACCCCATTATCGTATTGATTGTCGCCGTTGTTGTGACAGGCGTACTTCTCGTTAAAGTTGTACCTACTTTTGCTTCTACCTTTGAAGGCTTCGGTGCTGAGCTCCCCGCATTTACGCAGTTTGTGGTAGGTCTATCAGAGCTTGCCCAGCAAAGTTGGTTCGTATCGCTCATTGCAATCATTGCGGGCGTGATTGGCTTTCGGGAAGCCAGAATGCGATCACAGAACTTTTCCGATGCCTTTGATCGCGTCTCGCTCAGATTTCCCGTCGTCGGTGGCATCATTCAACAATCGGTAGTCGCGCGATTCGCGCGTACGCTGGCAACAACGTTTGCCTCGGGTGTACCTCTTGTTGACTCGCTTGATTCCGTTGCCGGATCTGCGGGCAACGCCGTATATCGCAATGCGATTTACAAAATTCGCGATGAAGTGACTAGCGGTCTCACTTTGAATCAGGCCATCCGCAACGCCAATTTATTCCCGGTTATGGTGCCTCAAATGGTCGCAATCGGCGAGGAATCCGGCGCGCTGGATGAAATGCTCGAAAAGGTCGCCGTACACTTTGAAGCCGAGGTCGATAACTCCGTCGATAATCTCACCGCAATGCTAGAACCATTGATAATGAGTGTATTGGGCGTCTTGATTGGCGGGCTGATGATTGCAATGTATCTTCCAATCTTCCAGATGGGTCAGATCGTCTAGAGTCGACTGCCACCCGGTACACCCTCGTAGCGCTGCCATTGCTATTTGCGTAGTGCTGCAGGCTCTACGCCTTTAGAGACAGCTTACGACTGCTCTAAATTAGCGATTCACGCTCGGCGCGGCACCAGTTGCCCTGCGCGACAATAGAAAGCCCATACATAAGGGCTCAAGCTAGCTTTTATGGACCCAATCATTCAGGTACTCACCGACTCCCCTTCACTCTTTGTGGCGCTTGCTGGCGTTTACAGCCTGCTTGTGGGCAGCTTCCTGAACGTAGTGATTTACCGACTACCGGTCATGATGCAAAGAGACTGGGACGACGAGGTCAATGACTACTTGAAACAGGCGAGAGAGAGCGATGATAGTCGGCAGGCCAATGTTCCAGGAAACACTGGAGAGTCGGATACGGCAGAAGAGACCTTTAACCTCGTTGTTCCTCGATCTCGATGCGGGCACTGCGGCGCAGCTGTCAAAGCCTGGCAGAACATACCCGTTGTAAGTTATCTTTTGCTACGCGGGCGTTGTGCAAACTGTGGAACTGGCATTAGCTGGCGCTACCCTGCAATAGAACTATTGACCGCCTGCATTGCCATGCTCATAGCCTGGCAGTTCCAGACTCATCTCGTCGCTGCAGTCGCTGCAATATTTTTCGCTTACGCACTGATCGCGCTGTTCTGGATCGATTTTGACACCTATCTGCTACCCGACAGCATCACCTTACCGCTGCTCTGGGCAGGACTTCTGGTGAACGCATTTGGCTTGTTTACCGATTTGCAAAGCGCGGTATTCGGCGCTGCTGCCGGTTACCTAATTCTCTGGAGCGTATTCTGGCTGTTCAAGCTCGTCACGGGCAAGGATGGCATGGGCTACGGGGATTTTAAATTGCTGGCTGCGCTAGGAGCCTGGCTGGGCTGGCAATATCTACCAGTGATTATTGTCCTCTCCAGCCTGGTCGGGGCGATACTAGGCGTGGCTATGATTTTGCTTGCCGGACGCGATCAGGCAAAGCCTATTCCCTTCGGGCCCTATCTGGCTACCGCTGGCCTATTAGCTCTGCTGTGGGGTGATGCGATTAATGAGTTTTATCTGGCAACACTTTGAATGACCGGCACCGGGGAAAACTCCTGCTTGTGCCTTGCGCTTTTCTCCGCTCCTTGTTTTTATAGCCAGTTGCAGTCAGGCAGTGACGCAGTATCAGCCCTTCCGCCGTCACCTCTCTACCTGACTAGATGATACAGGCTTAGGATCCACCTGAGGCAGGCTGCCCTAAACGCCAGCGCTAATCCTTGCGCAGAAACCCTCGGAGCATCCACCAATTCTTGCTGGCCGAAATGCCTGAGCGCCACAAGCGACGCTGATGTTTACGGCGACAACCGCCGGTGGGAATCAGGCTGGGCATAACAACGCTGCGTCGGTCTCTCCCGGAACGCGGGTCATCAAAAGGCCCTGTAGCTCTTCTGACCGAGCTTAATGCATTGGACCGAGGCAACCGCCTATCGGTTGAAAAGTGCTGTTCATCAGATCTCGGTTCTTGCGCAGTTCTTTGTTTTTGCGCAGGCGTGAGCCCGGAAGCTTCGAGCCCGATCCGGGACAGTGCAAGCCCTTCCGATGAAGCTCTTCTAAGCCCGGCGTCCGCCTCCCGCCGCTCTCGATCTGCGTCGCGGGTGGCAGGCGGCACGGCCTGCGGCGAGAAGCCGCCATCTTCCCCTAATTTTTCAGCACCCATAGCGTTTTTTAAAAACTCCTCTTCGTCCATTACTTCATAACTGCTTGTAGCAAGGTGATAAAAACCGCTGGTCGATTGAGAGGAAAACACCCGGGCAGCAGACAGAGCGCCTGCAACTGGCTTAAATTTTTCACCCCAACTAGTGCGCCTGTTTTGGCGCTGAGCCAACATCCTGTTGCGCAATTTATCCATGCGTCACGTCCCTGTCTGTGCTTTTTATCACTTTGCTATACAGCTTGTTCCAAGCTAAGTGATACGGTATCACACTCTTCAATCGGACGTTGTTAAAACAATGTAAAAGGGTAAAAATTAGCGCTGCGCTAAGTGAGTAAACCTACGCATACGATCAGACTTGTATCAATTCAGTGCGCAGAGGATTGTTATGGGGCGGCCCTTTGCAAGAGGAACAGTTACAAGGAATATCAAATGCCTAGAGACCTCGATGGTAATTTCGCCCGATGCAGCGCTGGGCAGACCGAAGCGACCTGCCTCGACAGAGAAAGCGAGATTACCGTTCGTTTAGATTCATTTACTGAGCGGCTAGCTCGAGCAGAAAACCTGAATCAGACCAGCTCGAGCGGCGGCTCATGCAAGGCCGCATACAACTCCTTAAGTTCGAGAATGTGTTCGCTCCAGTATCGCTGACTGTTGAACCAGGGAAAGCTCAACGGGAAGGCCGGATCTGACCAGCGTCGGGCCAGCCACGCGTTGTAGTGTAAGACTCGCATAGCACGTAACGGCTCTATGAGCCGCAATTGCCCTGCCGGAAAAGGCATAAACTTCTCATAACCTTTGGCGATGACATCCAGTTGGGCCAACTGCTGATGGCGCTGACCCGATAACAGCATCCATAGATCCTGAATCGCAGGCCCACTGATAGCATCATCAAAATCGACAAAATGTGGCCTTTCCTCTCGCCACAGTACGTTACCCGGATGGCAGTCACCGTGTAGCGAAATAAATGAATGCTCCTCCAGACCCGCGCTTTCCAGAACCGCGAGAATCTGCCCGGTTACACTGGTGTAAGCATCCCGCAGATCTTCAGGGATCCATGTAGGCGATCGTGAAGCGGCTGTAGACGGCTCAGACTCAGGGTTCGATGCCATCGGATAGCCGAGCAAGGTGCCCACCGACTCGTGCCCCATGCGCTGCACGCTCAGGGAAATGCGACTACCGAAGCGAAAGCTCTCTCCAGCCGCGTGAAGGCGCCCGATGAACTGCCCCAGCTGCTCGAGGTGAGTCAAGTTGTCAAGTTCCGGCGCGCGCCCGCCCTGGCGGGGAAAAAGTGCAAACATAAAACCTTGGGCGAAGTGGATCGTCTGCCCATCTTCGCTCCGTATCGGAGCCACCACAGGCACATCCAGCTGGTTGAGAAACGCAGTGAAATCGTGCTCTTCCTGAATCTGCTCGCGACTCCATCGCTCTGGCCGGTAAAACTTGGCGATCACCGGCTCGTCATTTTCAAGGCCGCATTGATACACACGATTCTCATAACTATTGAGGGCAAAGACTCTCGCGTCACTGACAAGACCGGCACTCTCGATGGCTTCGATGATCGCATCGGGCGTCAAGGCAACATAGGGGTGCTGGTCAGGCGCCTCGTGATCGACCGCTATCGAGCCGAGATTTTCGGAAGCCGTCTCCTCCACAGGCGCGCGGTTACCATCAGCATCACCCGGGCGCCAGAACTCGTCGTCGCCGTGGCCATCCTGTTCATCCCCAGGTTCCGCAGAAACAGAATCGTAGCCGGATTCAATCATTGTCATCCAACCGGGCTGCCTGCAGAACTGTCGGCGCAATGCAACGTATATTAGTGGTGCAAGGTTTCAACTAATTACCTCGAATCATAAAAGGGCTGAGCATACCATAGGCCCGCGTTGATTCTGCCTCGGGCAATCATCTCATGCATAGACCGCAAGCTCATTGCCAACAACACAACTAGTCCACCCTTCGATGTCGCTACAGATCCCAGCCACAAACCTGCGAGAACCCGCTACCGGGAGAAGAAAGACCGTTGCCAAGTCGCTCTTGCAAACGCCCGAGTGGTCAATTGGCAAAGCGCAGCGCTGGTCCATTTTTGGTGGAAACAACGCTCAGCGCACGGCAGTTTTCTCACACATACGCCACCTGTTAAGCGAGCAATACATTGCCTTTTCCGAGGTATCCGAAAACCAGCAGGAAACATTCATCGAGGAAGAAAATGAAAAAGGCAAAACAGGCGTCGCCGATGAAATTGTAGAAGGTACGGCGGCGGGCGAAATCATCGAAACGCTGGCCCGGCAGCACCCCAACGGAAGCGCGCAGCGAATCGACAGGCTTATAGAACTACTATCCTTTGAGCCCTGTCTCGACCGGGCATTTAGAGACCTTTCTTCGGGAGAGACTCGAAAGCTGCTGATTATTCTCGCGTTCGGTGTAGACAGTGATTATTACCTGCTGTTCGACCCCTACGAGGGTCTTGATATTACCAGCCGCCAACGCATAGGCGGGTTTATCGAAGACTTTTTTGCGAACTCCGGCAAGACCGTTTTCTTCTTTGCCAATCGTTGGCAACAAACGCCTGAATTCACCTCTCACACGGCACACATCGAAAACCAACATTTGCATCTGACTGAAGTTCGCAATCGGCCTATCGCCACGCATATTGCCGGCCTGGGCGTGAGCGAACTGGCAGTCGCAAAAACCACAATTCCAGAACTACCCGACGATCACCCCTTTCGCAATTATCGCACGCTCGACCGCGACGCTCCGCTGGTAGAGATGCAAGCGGTTTCCGTTAAATACAGCGGCCAGCAATCCGCTATTTTTGCGGATCTAGACCTGACTATCCGGCAGGGCGAACACACCCACATTACCGGTCGTAATGGCGCAGGCAAGAGCACGCTGTTAAAACTTATAACCGGGGATCACCCGCAGGTGTATAGCAACGAGATCACGGTCTGTGGCTATCGGCGTGGAGCTGGGGAATCCATCTGGGAGGTCAAACGCCACATCGGCTATATGGGTGGCGAGATGCTGTGGAACTACAGAAGCTCCGGTCAACTAGCGGGCAAAGCCATCAGCGTAGTCATGTCAGGACTTTACGATAGTATTGGCCTTTACACGACCGCAAACGCCGCAGATAAGCACTGTGCGAGAGACTGGCTGGAGCTCCTCGGCATGGCGGACTACGCCAACACACGCTTTCATCGTCTCGGCATGGCCGAGCAGCGCCTGGTTTTGATCGCCAGAGCCATGATCAAACGCCCCGCATTGCTGTTGCTCGATGAGCCCTGCCAGGCT
This sequence comes from uncultured Pseudomonadales bacterium, assembly GCA_964504585.1. GTDB lineage: Bacteria > Pseudomonadota > Gammaproteobacteria > Pseudomonadales > UBA7434 > UBA7434. Next base: position 9,727 of record CAZDEW010000083.1, read on the forward strand.
CTGGATAATGTTGATCGCAGTCGGGTATTATCAGTCATTGAAAAGCTACTGGAAACTAACGAGACAACGGTGCTGTACGTCTCCCACTACGATGACGAACGCGTCGCCGGGATCGAGCGGCTTTTCAATATCGATGAATTTGCAGGTGTTTGAAAATTCGCATTTGAGCGGATCGATCTCGATAGGCTGCAGTGATGCTTAAGCCAATAATTGTTAAGTTGACGACGACTAAACTAGCGATCATAAAGCCAATTGCCAGAAAGTCTTTGCGTAATCAAAATACCCGGTGGACAATACCTATCATCTCAACGGATTAAACAAGCACAGTACCGTGACGGAAGCAAAACTCAAAAGCAAAAAAACAGCAGAAAAAACCTCGCAGGTTGACGCTCAGCACACGCCAATGATGCGTCAGTATCTGACGATTAAAGCAAAACACCCCGAGGACCTGCTGTTTTATCGGATGGGTGACTTCTACGAACTTTTCTATGACGATGCCCGCTTCGCAGCAGACCTTCTCGACCTCACCCTGACCGCCCGAGGCAAATCTGCAGGACAACCGGTGCCCATGGCCGGCATTCCCTTTCACGCTGCAGATGGCTACCTTGCAAAGTGCGTAAAAGCGGGAGTTTCGGTCGCAATCTGCGAACAGGTCGGCAACCCCGAAACAAGCAAGGGTCCGGTCGAAAGAGCTGTGCAGCGCATCATAACGCCAGGCACCCTAACCGACGAGGCCCTGCTCGATGAAAATCGCGAGCCACTTTTGGCCTCTATTTATCAGGAGGGCGAGCAGTACGGTGTCGCGTGGCTGGCGATGGCCTCTGGTCGCTTCAGACTTGCGGAGGCGAGCTCCTTGCCGGAACTCAAAAGCATCGTCGCCCCGCTGGACATTGCCGAGCTGCTCTACGCTGACGACCTGATCAATGACAAAGAGCCCTTTCAGCGACTCGTTGATAGTCAGTGTCTGCGAAGGCGCCCTGTGTGGGAATACGACTATACCAATAACTATGATTACCTGTGCCGCCACTTTAAAACGAGCAATCTCGACGCGTTTAACCTTTCAGGAATGAATCTGGGTGTCTGTGCGGCGGGCTCACTGCTGCAATATGCGCATCAAACCCAGAACAATGACCTCAACCATATTCGCGCACTGCACTGTGAAAAAACACATGACCATCTGGTCATCGATGCTGCCAGCCAGCGAAACCTGGAAATTGAAACCAACATTGAGGGTAACGCCAGCCACACACTGTTGAAGATGATGGACAGGGCACGCTCCCCCATGGGCAGCCGCTTGCTGCGCCAATGGCTGGTGAAACCACTGGTGAACCGTGAAGCCATACAAAATCGCCAGCAGTCGATTGCTGCCATGCTCGACGCCTACCAGTTCGAGGATGTCCAGTCACAGCTTAAGAACATCGGCGATCTCGAACGAATCCTCACGCGGGTCAGCATGCGCTCGGCCAGACCCCGCGACCTGACAAAACTCGGTGACGCGCTGAGCAGATTGCCGTCATTAAAATCGCTTCTTACCAGCATTGGTGCACCCACAGTCAATGCGCTGGGCGAAGAAATTGATGAGCACACCGCATTGAGCGACTTGCTGAGTCGAGCGCTCGTCGATAACCCGCCCATGACCATCAGGGACGGCGGCTTTATCGCGGCAGGCTACGACGCCCAACTCGACGAGTTGCGCGCGCTCAAAGACAATGCTTCAGAGCTATTGCTGTCAATTGAACAACGAGAAAAGGAGGCTACGGGGCTCAGCACACTTAAGGTTGGTTACAACCGTGTGCACGGTTATTTTATTGAAATCAGTCGCCTCCAGTCGGAGCAGGCTCCCGCCGAATACATCCGTCGCCAAACGTTAAAGAATGCAGAACGTTTTATCACACCCGAACTGAAGGCCTTCGAGGATAAAGCGCTCAGCGCGCAGAGCAAAGCGCTCTCGTTAGAAAAATCAATCTATGAGTCACTGCTCGATGCATTAGTAGAAGAATTGCAGCAGCTACAAAGAAGCACAGCAGCAATCGCCGAAATTGATGTGCTCGCTACGATGGCGGAGTGCGCCCAGATCTATCAATGGAGCAAACCTGAGCTGCATGATGGAACGGGAATTCGAATTATTAAAGGCAGACACCCGGTGGTCGAACAGGCGAGCGACATCAGCTTTGTCCCCAATGATCTGATACTGTCCGACGAGCAGCGCATGCATATCATCACCGGCCCAAACATGGGCGGTAAGTCGACGTATATGCGGCAAAACGCACTGATTGCACTTCTTGCACACACCGGAAGCTATGTACCCGCGGAGAGTGCAAACATCGGCATTCTCGATAAAATCTTTACCCGAATCGGCTCGTCCGATGATCTCGCCGGGGGGCGTTCCACATTCATGGTTGAGATGTCCGAGGCTGCTAACATTCTGCACAATGCCACGCCGCGAAGCCTTGTACTGATGGATGAGATTGGGCGCGGCACCAGTACCTTCGATGGTCTGTCGCTAGCCTGGGCCTGCGCCGAGCACCTGTCTTGCCAGAATCGATCGCTCAGTCTGTTCGCAACCCACTACTTTGAACTGACTGCACTGCCCGATCAACTGGGCCCCGTATCGAATGTTCATCTGGATGCCAGCAACAGTGGATCTGATATCGTATTCCTGCACAGCGTCAAGCAGGGCCCGGCGAATCAGAGCTACGGCATTCAAGTCGCGCAAAAGGCGGGATTACCTGCATCGGCGCTAAAATCTGCGGCTGAGAAACTGGCCGAACTAGAGCGCCCCTCGCCGAGTCACGGGCAAGGCACTCACACCACAACAGGCGGCGGAGCTGCGGCTACTGGCCCCGCAGCCGTATCTATAAACGATACAGATCAAGCAAATTCGTTCATGCAGGCGGGACTATTTGATACTCAGGATCACCAGGAGCTCGCTGACTTTATTGAAAAAATCGATATCAATAATCTTACGCCGCTCGAGGCGCTCAACGCACTGTACGAAGCCAAGCAAAAACTCTAATATTTCCTGACATCTACTCATGGGCGGTTTATTTCCAATCGGACTAAGCCATGGTAGACTCGCGCGCCCACGGCGTGGCGTACTCCAAAAAGCGACACAGGAATCCAGTCGTCGCGAAGAGTCGTACCAAGCGGACGCTTTTATTGATTAACGGTCACCACATACTATGACTTTTGTTGTTACTGAGAACTGCATAAAATGCAAGCACACCGACTGTGTTGAAGTGTGCCCTGTCGATTGCTTTTACGAAGGCCCAAATTTTCTGGTCATTCATCCGGACGAATGCATTGACTGTGCGCTATGCGAGCCTGAATGCCCGGTAGACGCCATCTTCTCTGAAGACGAACTTCCCGAGGGGCAAGAAGTTTTTATCGAACTGAATGCAGAGCTAGCGGAGGAATGGCCGAACATCACCGAGATGAAACCAGCGCCCGCCGATGCGGAAGAATGGGATGGTGTCGAAGGCAAACTGCAGCATCTTGAAAAGTAAGACAAGCAGCAAGTGACTCTGCGAGTGTCACGCGTAGCGCTTGAATCTAGAAATCAAACTCGCAACAAAAAAGCCGCTTAAATAAGCGGCTTTTTTGTTGCTGTAAACAGCGTTAAGCGTCGATCAGGAGTTAAAGACTTCTCGCTGAGAGAGCCCCTCGGTGCGCATAATTTCTTTCATCCTGCGCAGCGCCTCAACCTGAATCTGCCTCACCCGCTCCCGCGTCAGTCCGATTTCTGCGCCCACTTGCTCAAGTGTGGCCGTCTCATGACCTCTCAAACCAAAACGACGCACAATAACATCGCGCTGTTTCTCCGAGAGATCATCTAACCAGCGATTGACGCTGTTGCGAAGATTACTGTCCTGCAAAATCTCGGAAGGATCAGATACTTTGGTGTCGGCAATCGTTTCGACTATCGTGCGCTCTGAGTCGTGTGCGATCGGGGCGTCGATCGAGGTCACGCGCTCATTCAATTTGAGCATGCGCTCCACATCTTCAACGGGTTTTTCGAGCAGATTAGCAATTTCTTCCGGAGTCGGCTCGTGATCGAGCTTCTGACTCAACTCGCGAGCCGCACGCAAATAGACGTTGAGCTCTTTGACCACGTGTATCGGCAGGCGAATGGTTCGCGTTTGATTCATAATCGCGCGTTCAATCGTCTGACGAATCCACCATGTTGCATAGGTAGAAAAGCGAAAGCCCCGGTCCGGATCAAATTTTTCAACCGCTCGAATGAGCCCCAGATTGCCTTCCTCTATCAGATCCAGTAGCGAAAGACCGCGGTTGAGATAGCGCCTCGAAATCTTGACCACGAGCCGCAGATTAGACTCGATCATGCGTTTTCGACCCGCTTCGTCGCCTTTGAGCGCAAGACGTGCGTAGTGTTTTTCTTCGTCGGCCGTTAGCAGCGGTGAAAAGCCGATTTCGTTGAGATACATCTGCGTT
>CAZDEW010000084.1:0-14005 GCA_964504585.1 uncultured Pseudomonadales bacterium
GCCCTCAGCGTCTGATATAAAGAGCCCTCAGCGTCTGATATAAAGAGCCCTCAGCGTCTGATATAAAGAGCCCTCAGCGTCTGATATAAAGAGCCCTCAGCGTCTGATATAAAGAGCCCTCAGCGTCTGATATAAAGAGCCCTCAGCGTCTGATATAAAGAGCCCTCAGCTGCTGTACAAACAGCCCTCAAAGGTTAGCCGCAACGTTAGCCAGAGCTATTATGCCAGCATGAACCATTTGATTCAGGCATAAAAAAACCGCCGTAAAACGGCGGTTTTTGTTTGCGAATCCGCAAAAATTCGACTACAAAAACGCCATCAGGCCATAGAGAACCGCCGTCAGCGCCAAACTGATATGGATAACCCCTTTGACCGTCTGCAGCGGTCCTATCTTACCGAAGATGGCGTTCGCTTCGAGCGCCAGCACGATTAAAACAGGAATCAGAAACCCGAGGTCAGAAAAGCTAAGCGTTGCAAACCCAGACGCGTTATAGACGCCGTGTTTCGATGCGAGCATGCCCCAGAGCATAGGGCCTGAAAACATGACGTTCGTGCGCGATGCCAGCAAAGCTTTAGGCGCCGCGGCAGCGACATCCCCTTCAACGATACCGCAGACAATTTTCTGGTTCGGCCAGATGATCAGCCAGACGTTGAGGAACATCAGGATGCCCATCAGCGCTCCAAGCAATATGTATTGGTTTGCGCCGGCACCAAGATAGTGCAACAGGTAAAGGCCTGTCAGGAAGGTGAACATCGCGCCCCAGCGAAACCACCAGAGTGCGCGCGGCGCTAGCTTTTTGGTGGCATCAGCTTTTGCGTCTGCCTCTGCCTCCTTGAAATACTCGCCCTGAACAAAATTAAAATAGTAGAGCAAGCCGATCCAGGCGATACCAAAAAGTACGTGCGCCCATCGAAATAAAAACTCAAGAAAGACCATGTTAGCCCCCGTGCAGGAATGTCTGTCAGTTATGTGTAGAAGTTATTGATTTTGCGGCGTAAAGGTACTGTACCTAAAGCAGAAACTCAAGTAACTGAGACCGGCAGGCCCAGAAAAGCCAGCCGCGAATGGTCAAATAACAAACAGATAATATTTGTAGATGTAGGCCGAGAGCCGGCCTTATCGATTAGAAATCACCTTGATGCCTCGCCCGACAACAGCGCTAAACGGAACGAGCCCTATGTTTTCTGCTGTAGTACTCGCCTCAACGTTATCGCCCTCGAGAATAACACCTTCCTGGGTAACATCAGCAACCCGCTTGACGATAAGTCCGAACTTCTGGTGTCGTGCGACCACGATATTGCCAACCCTGCAACCCGAGCCATATCGGGAGCCCGGGCGAAACAGGCAGATGGGTGCGATGAACAAAAAATCACCATGGTGTAGCGTGGGAAACATGCTGTCTCCGTCCACGACCATCGTCCAGGGAAACCTAAACAGGGCCATCACCGCTACTTTAGCTCTGACGGGTTTAGAGCGCCTATCGCCAGCACACTGAACCGGCGAAGCGAAAAAGAGGCGACAAGCATCGTACGGCCCCCCGATGCCCTGTGACCTCGGGGGTTTTAGCAGAACTTAGCTAATTTTAGGGTATACGACGTCCATGCTCGGTGGGTACGGACATGTTGCAGTGTAGGTTTCGACACCTTTGGTCGACCAGAAAGCCGCGGCGAATTCATTGACCAGTGCTAGCAGCTTTTCTCCGTTATCGCGGCTTACATGCTGCTTACACGCGGAGCCGGCTAGCATGATGTTATGAACAAGCGTGTCGATATCGGGAAATGCTTCCTTTTGTGGCGCCTTGATATAGTCACCCCAGATCACCCTCACCTCATGCTTAACTTTCTCTGCGTGGGTTTCTTTTTCAGTCACCAGTCGGCTGAGTTTGGCTTGGTCAGCAAGGCTTGCACTTGCCGGATCAATTTCGTTGATCAGGTCCAAAAATCGAATAACACTCAAGGCCGCGAGCTGTGCGCTAATCGGGTCATAAATCTTACAAGGTATGTCACAGTGAGCCTGTGCACGATGGAAGCCATAGCGGCTGTCCAAGCGCTGCATGATTCGGTGCATAGTTGGGAACTTCATAAGGCGTGTATTCCTAAATTAATTCGATGGAGAGTGGGACGGTCGTCTTTTTCTCGACGCATGCAACTGTCCCTCGGTATTAGCATTTGGCACGCTGACAACGTGAAAAGCTAACGCGCGAGTACTAAAGGGTTTTTACAGCCTTAGCTCGCTGTTTCTGCCGGTATCAGGCGGCCAGTCTTTCTTCTGCTCATTTTGCGGAGTTTTATAAAAAAACCTGCGAGAAAAAACACGCCAAAAAAAGCCCAGGCGAACATTAGCATATGGCCGTGCGTGTGATCATGCCCTGGATGGGCGTGCGCAAACACCGGAGCCAGCATGACCAAAAGGGTGAGTAAAGCGCGCGGGCCCGCGGCGGTCAATCGATTCAATTGAATTACCATAAATTACTCCGAAAAATGCGCAACATTGATAACTCAATGAAAGCGCCCAGTTTGAAAACAACGATGCTAAAAACAAAAATATTGCAAAGCGTAAATTCTGAAAAAACCGAAATCGCTTGACTTAACTCCCAACGGGGCAAAGACACTGATCACCCCTCTTATTGAGGGACACGAATAACATGCAGCCTAAACAGAAAAAGATGAAGAAACCGGAGCGATGATCGCCGACCGGATGCCCCATTGTAATTCGTGCAGAGTCGAATTCAAGCAAAACACCCGGCATTGGCGACCATCCTGCTTAGATCGAAACATAAAGCCAGCCACGCGCCAAAACTGCGCGAAACGCCCTATGAAATCGCACCTTTTTGTGCTGCTACTCGCCGATCGGCAGGCCACAAAGGCCCAACTTACCACGCCACGCCAGATAGGATCACAGTAATTAGCGAGGCGCCATTTATAACGGCGAGATCGCGCGCCGAAATCTAGGCAGAGAGGCTAGCCGGCCGCGGTGCGCTTCGCTTGCTCACACGCAACGGCATGCCGCCACTGTTCGAGAGTGTGATTTGCGGTTGTGGTGCAAATGGGTCATCGGTACCGAGTTCGACATCAAATCGCTGGATGATGGTCGCCAAAATAAGCTTGGCCTCCATCATCGCAAACGAATTACCTATACAGGTACGCGGACCAAGGCCAAATGGACTATAGGCGTGCCGCGGAATAGACTTTTCATTTTCTTCGCTAAAGCGCTCCGGATCGAACCGCGAGGGATTGCTAAAATACTGCGGGGAATGATGCAGGCCATAGGGTGATAGCCACACACGCTTGCCTTTCGGAAACCGCAGACCATTAATTTCGGTATCCAGCTGTGCATTGCGCATGTTTAACGTCCACACCGGCGGCAGTATTCGCATCGACTCTTTAATCACCATTTCGGTGTACTTCAGCTCACCCAAATCATCAAAGCTCGCATCACTACCTGCGAGCACCTGATCCGTTTCCGCCTGCAGCTTCTCACGTATTTCAGGATGAGTGGCCAGTAAATAGAAAGTCCATGATAAAGCATTCGACGTGGTTTCATGGCCCGCCGAGAACAGCGTCACTAGCTCATCCATGATCTGGCCGTCCGACATTGCGGAGCCGTCATCGTAGCGAGCTTCTAGAAGCATCGTCATCAAGTCACCCCGCTCTTTCCCGGCAAGACCAGAGCGGCTGCGTTCGCTAAACATTTGCTTGACCGTTTTATGTAACACGCGGCGACCCTGCATCAATCGCAGATTACGCGGTGTCGGGACAGAACTTGGAAAGTAAACCGGTGAGGCGTAACGCTTCTGCGTCTGCTCCTGCAAGCGATCCATTGCCTCGCCTATCTCAGCCGCCTCGTCTGCCATCGACTCCATATCAATATCGAACAGCGTTTTACACACAATAAACATGGTCAGTTTATACATGTCATTGCTGATATCCCTGACCTGGGAATCGCCCCAATCGCTAAGGTAGAGACGGGTATAGTCCGCCATGATCGCTGCATAATCCTGCAGTCGACGGAAATGAAATCCGGGCTGGATTAATTTGCGATGCGTGCGGTGGGACTGGATGTCTCTGTTGGTGACGATGCCGTTTCCTAGCACAGCCCCCAAAATATCGACGCTTCTCTCGTCCTTGGTAAAGGTTTTATGCGCGGGTGACAAAATCTGATGATAGATGTCCGCGTCGAGAACGACAGCGATATGCCGGAACGGCAGTTTCAGCTCAACGACAGGCGCATCGTAATCGAGCAACTTTAATGTTAGCCCCAGTGGATCGCTGGCGAGCTCTGGGATAGCGCCCAACAGTCCCTGGCCGTGAGCAGGTGCCGGGCGACCTTCATTTGTGTCATAAACCCGCTGATTGGTCATCGCATTTGCCCTTTCTCTCAAGCGGCTAATCGGGTGTCAGGCGCGCGGGCTTGAGCCTCAACAAGTTCGCACGCCAAATTTCTCGCATCGCTGTTTACACTTCTGTATACATAGCGCGATGCGACCATGATAGGGGCTTAAACGGCTTTGCGGTGTGTCGATTTTGTAAGATTCGATTTAGCAGGTTCTGACGGCCATCGTGATACATCACCATCTTGTCGGCTTAACACCGAATATTGTTTATTTTTTATTCGCCCGCTGAGCTTCGAGATTGATAAGCTCGCCGATTTTCAACTGCTCCGCGCGAGAAGCTGGGAGCTATAGACGGCCATGTCGCATCCAGAGCTCGAGCTTCTCCGCAAACTTTTTCCTGTCTCGCTGAGATAACGCCGCTGGGCCTCCGGTATCGACACCACTCTCGCGCATAGTCTCCATGAAGTCCCGCATCGCCAGGCGAGATTTAATCGAATTTGGCGTGAATGCCTCACCTCTGGGACTGAGTGCGAGGCCCCCCTGGCTAATAGCCTGATCCGCCAAAGGAATATCACCGGTAATCACCAGATCCCCGCTTTGCATACGCTTTACGATTTCGTTGTCTGCCACGTCAAAACCTTGAGGCACCTGCAGCGCAGTAAGGTATTTTGACTGGGGAATTCTCAAGCTTTGATTCGCTACAAGCGTAACTTGCACCTGCTGACGCTCGGCTGCTCTATACAGGATCTCTTTGATCACGACTGGACACGCGTCCGCATCCACCCAGATCATATTTGCGCGATCACTCATCTAGTCTGGAGACGATGCCAACATCATGAGATAATCGTCTAGCGTCTCTCTCCGAAAAGTCTCATTACACCAGTCGCGAGGCTCGAGCCATTCATAAAAGTGCGCCTGAATAACGTAGAGATAGCATTCCACATCACCCATACAAGACTCGCTTCGCTGTTGCGCGATAACCGGAACTCTGTCGTAAGACTCTCCTTCGAAATGATCGAGCATCTCGAAATCCCTAGACGAAAGCCCATACAGAATCATGCCCTCTACGGTATGGTTGGCATCGGGTCGAACGGCTGGATAGACATCATCGCGCACCGCGTGGCGCTGAAATCCGTCGATGCTGGCTGAACTCATCTCAGGGACATAGCCGAGCAGAGTCTGCAAAATTTCTTGATTAAGCAAGGTCCCATACACAAACAGCTTGTCGATAGATAAGGTTGACACAAACTTAGTCAGCCAGAAAATCCATAACAATCGACGTCAGCGCAGCAGTGCCCGTTGCAATCGCCGGCCGTTCAACCACGTAGCGCGGAGTATGATTCAGTGGCGGGTACTCGCCCTTTTGGACCAGATTATCGTAAACGTCCGGTTTTCCTGAACCGACTTCAACGAAAAGAATTCTGGTACCGGCGAAAGGCTCAGCCAGCATTTGAAAATCCTCCGAACCCATAATGGGCGGAAGCCCGTTTACCACTCGAGCTTCACCGAGTGTATCCGCCATTGCTCGTCTGGCCTTCTCGACATCGTCCGCATTCTCGTTAATCACTGGAATCGCGTAACCCTTCATATCGTATTCGGGCATCCGTGAAGCTGGCACACCATACATCTCTGCAACATTGTCGGTAATTGCCTTGATACCGTCGATGAGTTGCTTTCGCTCCTGCGGGCTATACCACCTTAAATTGACTTTAAGCGTGGCTTCTTCGGGAATGATGTTATTCGTATCGCCAGCCTCAAAAGCGCCGACTGTTAGCACTGCGGGTTGTGACTGATCAAGCATACGCGACACAATCGTTTGATAGCCCTGCACCGCCATCACACCCATCATCACCGGGTCTTTGGTGGCGTGCGGCGTCGAGCCATGCCCGCCCACGCCCCGAATAAGTACGTCGATCTGATCGGTGCCCGCCATGCGCCGCCCTTCCCGAATCGCCATCACCCCGGCAGGAATCAGCGGGATGGTGTGCGCCGATATAATAATATCGGGCTGCGGAATCGTGTCGTATAGGCCATCGGCGATCATGGCTTTAGCGCCTTCGATAATCTCCTCCGCAGGTTGAGCGAGAAGAACCGCAGTGCCTGACCAGTGATCGCGCTGTTCATTCAGCTGCCTCGCCATGCCGATCAGCCAGGTGGTATGCGCATCGTGCCCGCAAGCGTGCATGGTAGGACGGTTAATGCCAAACCTGTCTTGCTTTTGCGCCGTGCTTTTGTAAGGCAGATCCGTTTCTTCCTTTATCGGCAGCCCGTCCATATCCGCCCTGAACAGCACGACCGGTCCATCACCGTTTTTCATGACGCCAACGACGCCCGTCGTGGCGATACCCGTTGTCACCTCAAAGCCATTCGCGCCCAGCTCTTCCGCCACAAGACTCGCGGTTTCGAACTCCATAAAAGACAGTTCGGGATTCTGGTGCAGACGTTTGAATAATTCAAAAAGCCGCGGTTCATCCTTTAAAACACTTTGATAAATCGACGTGTCTGAACTCGCGTCAGCCAGATTCACAGCTAGCGCAGTAAGCATTAGGATTGTTTTCAAGAAGCTCGCTTTCATTGATGCAGCACCGTTTTTTGGATAGGTAAGTCTTAGAATACCGGGTGAACTACTGGCTGACCGCAGCGCTGGGCCGCGCCCTGACTCGCTGCAACCAGGCGGCAAGATGCGTGAACTCCTCATTCAGCGGCTGGCCAACCACCGCTGCAAAATCCAGCATTGCATAGAGGAAAATATCAGCGAAAGAGAATCGCTCCCCGCACAGGAACTGTTTGTCGGCCATCTGCTGGTTCAAAATATCAAGTTTGTCGTGCGCAATGGCCTTTAGGTCGACTGCCGCCTCAGCGCTGACCAGTTTCATCCGGCTCTCGAACAACTGTCGTCCCTCTGCCGCACGGAAAGCTGCGAACATCGGCTCAACGATATACAGATCGACGCGTCTAGCCCACATGCGCGTCTCGGCTCGAGCTTCAGCACTCTCCCCTATGAGATCACCACCCGGGTTTAGTTCGTCAAGATATTCGCAGATCGCCGTTACTTCTGTCAGGAACGTGCCATCATCGAGTTCAAGGCCTGGCACCTGTCCGAAGGGGTTTTTCGCCAGGTAGTCTGCGCCTCTGTTCTCGGCACCCATCAAATCAACTTCAACCGTCGGTAGCTCGATCCCTTTTTCAGCCAGAAACATTCTCACAACGCGAGGATTAGGCCCCATGGAATTATAAAACTTCATTGCTAATCTCCTAATAAGAAACTGGTTGATAGCGACTAGAAACACCTGAGTTCGCAATCGCTGATTAAGCTAAGCGGCGGGCGCAGGGTATTGCATGGGCGCTTAGGCAAATGGTTCGACTTTGACTAGATGCGCTCGCCCTATACGATCATCGTGGCGCTTATGATCGCAGCCCTGGCACTCGCGCCCTCTGCACCCGTGCACTACCACCTCACGTTGCTCGTTGCATCGCCGTTTAATACAGCCGCACTGGTCAAGTGGTTACCTTATCCGCCACGACTTCCGCTACGCCTTTCTCTACGCGACAGGCCGCAGCTTAAGTAGCGTAGCAAGCGCTAAAAATCCTATGCCAACATAGTCCGCTATCAAAACGCGCGCAATCGCAGGGTTGAAACCGCCAACGTCATGCGCGATCGCGACAAAACCAAGCATGCTAACCCCCGCCATAATCATCGACGTTGCCTGGTGCTCTTTTTTAACAACGGAAAGTAACACATACCCTCCCACACAGCCAAAGAGCAGCGCCCGGTGTCTCATCAGGATTTCCAGATCCGCAGAACCGATGACGATGGAATACGCGCTCTGTAACTGTGCTGAAGAAATCACGCCGACGAGAGGCAGAATATTGATGAGTCCTACTAGCGCAAGACAAAAAGCAACGGTTTTATTTCTATCGAGCACGTCGCAGCTCCTGAGGCAATTAGACGCGATGAATACTTTCGCGGGTTTGTTGTTTGTAAACTCAGCTAAGCTCCCCTGCCCGATTGCACGGGGCACTAACTGCGGTCAACGTTGACAGTTTGACTATTCAAATAGACGTAAACCATCAGCATGGCGCTAAGCGCACCGATGACGTTAATACCACCTCCGAGCAGCTGCCAGGCAACGGAGTTCCATTGCTCTGCGCTACCGCTTAACGCCGCATAAACACGACTCGCGGCAAGCAGGCCAACCGCCGTCGATAGTAGCGCGAAGACGGCTTCCAGGCCGCGAACCAAGCAGATAAATAACAATACCAGTATGACGGGTGCGCCTATGACAACGCCCCATGATGCCGTCGGACCAACTGGCGGTGCGTCACTATATGATAGCCATAGCCCATAAGCATTCCAGACAATACAGAGCAAACCATAGATAAGCTGAAGCCTGAATACAGACACATATTTTTTCTGAAGTGTCATTGAAGGGTTCGCACGCTTATTATCGATTGCTGTGTTATGCCCGATAGACCTGCCGGCCATTCATCCATGTCTCGCTCACCTTGATACTGGATAGCTGAACCGGAGCAACCTTACGTGGATCACTTTCGAGGATAACCAGATCCGCCAGTTTGCCTTTCTCGAGACTTCCGATCTCGTGTTCGGAGTGACACTGCCAGGCCGCGTTAATGGTCACAGCTCTAATGGCAGCCTCGACCGATACCCGCTCCTCGGGCGCTAGAATGTTTCCGGGTTCCCGCCAAAGATCGCGAGCGACTGCGACGCGGATCTTATGCAATGTGCCCATCCTTGATACCGGTGCGTCCGAGTGCATGGTCCATGCGATGCCGGCGTTTTCAACACTCGCACATCGATCGAGTAACTGAGCCTTCTTTTCACCGAAAACGTTATCGCGCATCGTCTGACCCCAGTAGTAAACATGGTTAATCAGAAAACTCGGAGATACGCCCAGTCGCTGCATGCGCGCTATCTGCTCGTCATGCAGAATCGACGAGTGTTCTATGCGGCAGCGCAGCGCACGCATGTCGAGCCCCGCCTCCGTGGCACTCTCGATCGCATTGAGAATACTATCGATTGCGGCATCACCATTGCCATGAATCGCAAGCGGCCAGCCTGCAGCCGCACGTTTCGAAACCATCGCTTTGAGCGCCATCGGCTCCACATAGTGCATACCGTGTTCTGTGCTATTGAGGTACGGCGCAAACTGCCAACCCGTGCGCCCCTGATTAGAACCGTCTGAGACTATTTTCCAGCCGGCGATGCGCACATTGGCGTCGCCCAGGCCGGGACGGGCCTCGCTCTGGTCGATCGCCTGTGCAGCGATCGCCGACATATAGGCGCGAACCCTGGTTTTCATTCGCCCGGTGGCAAACATTCGCTGGAAGTTTTCAAACTCTGCGTAGCCGCCGAGTGCGCCCGTTGCCATGTCGCAGAGCGTGGTGATGCCAAGCGCCGACGCTTCATCGCCGACGCCTAAACCGGTTTCTACAGCGCCGCTTTGCAGTGCCTCGCGAACCTCCGGATTCGCCAATAAGAACCTGAGAGACACCTTTGACGTCATGGCCCCATTGGGCGCACCTTTGCGATCGCGGAAATAGCGCTCACCGGGAGGATCGGGCGTATCGCTTTTTATGCCGGCAAGCCTGAGCGTTACGCTATTGACGTAGGCTAGATGTCCGGACGCGTTAAGCACGTAGATGGGACGCGTATCGGATACGCGATCGAGCTCTCGCGTTGTCAGCATGGCGGGCCCCTTTTGTAAACTCGGGTCAAACTGACACCCAAGAATCCAGCCCTGACCGGGGCTTTGATCAGCTTTGCGCTTCAGCGCCGCAAGCGCCTCCGCCGTGCTCTCATACTTTAGCGGCCCGATATCGTGCCAGCCGCTCGTGAGTGATAGAAGGCTAAAATGAATATGTGGCTCAATAAAACCGGGTAAAACCGTGCGCCCTGCCAGGTCAATCTTTTGGGTATTCTCCCCGGCGAGCGCAAGCATGGCATCATTACTGCCGAGTGCAACAACATGCTTGCCTCGAATGGCCAGCGCCTGTTGCTCAGAAAAACCCTGATCAACCGGGAGTACTGTACCGTTATAAAAAATTGTGAGCGGACTTTGCTCGACACCAGGATTTGGTAATCGCCTTTCTGTACAGCCCGTGAACAGTGACCCTGCGGCTAATCCGCTTGCTACCTGAAGTACCTGCCGACGCGAGTAACGCCTGTTGTTATTATTCATAAAAGCTACACGCCTATTTATTAATTTTGCAAAATACTATTGCAGCGAGCCGCTATAAGCAAGGTCGGTATGAGTAGAGGTAACGAAAGACGGCTATGTGTTCCTACACCAATAAGGATCTAGGCCAATACCACCAGGCAACGCGAATCACATTGACATCAGCGCTGGTGCGATCGTAGTACCGGCTAACAAAAAATTAATCAACACGTAGGCCTCGTGTGCGCGCTGATTCTTTATAAACGCGAACACCAGTGAACTAATGCCCATTACAATCAGCGCAATTCGCAGCTGCAGTGCAAGATCGTTAAGCAGGAAGCTCATCTCAAAGGTGTACAGCACCGTTGCGGCGGACACCAGCATGTAAAAGCGAATATTGTTATAAAAGTAATCTTTCCAGTTTATAGCGTCTAGCTCTCGGGGCACCAGTGCCAACGCCTGGGTAAACAGTAACATCGGGCCAAAGAGCACCATCATAAAAATCACATAGTTCCACTCCAGATCGACAAAGCCCCAGATTGCCCACCAGATCCCGGCGGCGGACATCAGCGTTTGTACAATCCATAGAGCGTGCACCCAGTACGCTTGTCCGGAACGAATCTCAGCGACCAGCCCTTCGACCAGCCGCGTTACGGTAACCGCTAACAATATCGAAAAAGCGACGGTGAGAAATTCAAATTGAGTCACTAAAGCACCTCGTAACAGCGAGCTTCGAGTCGATTGGGCAAAACGACCACTTGATGCCGCTCTTTTTACTGCAATAACGCGAAGGGTTTTGCTTCGAAATTGCCTTATACACCGGTTAAGATTTGCCTAAGCTGAGCAATCCATAGCTCATACCCGGCCGCGCTCAAATGAACCCCATCGCCAGTGTGAAAATGATCTCGCAGATTACCTGAAGCGTCTTCAAGGTCTGACCGCATATCGAGGAAGATGACATTGTCAAACTCCTCTGATAGCTTTGCAAGCGCTGCATTGAGCGAAACGATTCTACTGTTCGATGCTTTTATCGCACTAATGCTCTCGTCGAGAGGTAGCACTGCATTGAGTACGATAGCCCGCCCGGCGGGTATCGATTCTAGAATAGTGCGAACATTCTCCACGATAAGCAGGTTACTTCGTAGGGGTAGATCGTTTACTCCAATTGCTATCACCACAGCACGAGCCCTATTGATTGACTCGTAAATTGGCAGTCGATTTATCACACCCAGCGTTGTATCGCCGCCAATACCATAGTTAACTGACACCGGCGAAACAGCAGAGCTCGCAAGCGACTGCGTGATGCTATCACCGATAAAAATCGTAGCACCTGCTGGCACTGAAGCGTCCATGCGCTTGTGATAGCTTGTCATGAGATGGTAGAACTCAGATAACTCTGATTGCTGAGTGAATCCTAATCTCTCGGCCGCCTTTTCAATGAAGTTGCTTTTCCATAGCACAGCGAACATAAGAATATGGATCAGCAAAATATAGATGGGCCATGCTTTTTTAAGGATCTGCATAGGTTATTGTCGTTATGAACAGGCATCATTCATGCAATCATTCTACACTAACACTGCTCCACCGAACCCTTAAGCATCTGCGCTAGTGACAATGGGCCTGAGCAAAGTCAAAGACGCTTTAAATTTTGGAAAATCCGGCACTGGATGACAATGATGTAGACAAACAGATTATCAATCGGCTTGCTCGGAATTACGTAGTATTTGAACAATTCGATTATATACAACGTTCGCCACCATCACCTTGGTGCCTCCGCCTGTATCGAAAATAGGGAAAATTGGAGTACCACCCGAGGTGTTAACAAACTGAACCACAACCGTATCAATATCACTGTGGTAGCGAGCAACACTCTGGTAACCAGGTACTAAGCCCGAGTGCCCATACTCGTAAACCGAGCGATAGATAGACTGCTCTGTGGAATCTAGCAAGGTACCATCATTTAGAGCCATCAAGAAAACCCCCACATCCTCTGCAGTGGCTACCATTGACCCGTAAAAGCGATGCTTCAGGTCAGGCCCATAACCTACCCAATAACCGCTCGTCATGTCAGCGATTTCGACATCATTCATCGAATCATATGTATTAGTCAGTCCAAGCGGTATCAAAATCTCCTCAGCAATATACTGAAAGTGCCCGTAACCGACTACTTCCTCTATCACTTTCGTCAGCAGTAGATAATTCGAGTTTGAATACCTGTAGTCAGAGCCCGCCTCAAAATCTGCAGGCAAACCATGTATCAGTTGCAGGGCAGCTTCCTGGTTCTCCGGTGGTTCTTGCCAGTAACCAGCTACGTCAGTAAAGTTTGGAATACCGCTTCTATGTTGGAGCATCATCCGTATCGTGATCAAATCAGCATTCTGGATACTTTGCTCCAGCGCCGGGAAGTGATCAGCTAGTGTGCTGTCAAGCGACAGGCGTTGATCATTCACCAACTTGGTAATCGCTACGGCAACGTAGAGCTTATCGATACTGGCTATTTTGAATGGCGAGTGCTGATCTGTGGGAATTTTCTCTTCTCGGTTTTTCCACCCTGCCGTATAAAATGCTGGTGGCTCGCCCTTTTTACCCACATACACTATTATGCCGTCGAGACCATGACTAATCGCATCGTCAACTTGCTCTTGTACGCTATCCGGCAGCGGCTTGATCCAGGCCCAGATACCATCCCATGGCGGGAACACAATCGCACAGATACACCCGATCAAAGGCATAACCAATCTTAGAATTTTTACGATAGGTCCATCCTTTCGTGTATTAAATTTAAGCCACCCGGAGATGAAAATCTTACCTTGGCGAGGGTTCTAAGCCAACTATTAATGGATATGCATTGTTGATCTTTGGAATACACTCAAACCAAAACAATTATTTAAAAGCAAGATCATTTGCGCTTTGCTCAATGTAGCCTTCAGCGGTGTCGCTTATCTTTTTATTGGAAGGTTGGAAATGTAACGCCTTTGGCACGGGCGTGCGATAGCGAGTCCGACAGCGTGCCGCGACTTATTATATGTTGCCAGCTTGTTCACTTGCGCGATGATGACAGGAACATAATATAGTGGACTAAGAACCCACCTCCGATACAGAAAAGACCAGATTCCGTAAGAAGATGCTCACTATATGCGGTTCCCTGCGCTAAAGACTCGCCTAGTGCTAGGCCTAGAATGGCCAATCCAATCATCATTGCCATTGCGGCAATTCCTGAAACCACTTGCTCAACCTTCATCTCATTCATTTCACTCAACTCCTGTTGTCTCTTCAAAACATATAACGCCTTTGGCACGAGCGTGCGATAGCACGTTCAGCGCACGGCGCTTTTGTGCCCAAACTTGTTAAATGTTTATGCTTGTGATGCGTGTTTTTTTCAATGATTGTCCACATTCCAAAAATTCCACGAACTCTACTAGAACTTCTCTAAATTCAAGTATGTCTAAGACTAATTCTCCATTTCCAAAGTTACAGCTTAATGTAACCGAGATC
>CAZDEW010000085.1:0-13847 GCA_964504585.1 uncultured Pseudomonadales bacterium
GAAAAATTACGACGCATCCATAACAATAGGGAAGCATGAAATCCGTAAAATAAGTCTTATTAAATCCAAAACGTAGAAGACTCATTGTATTGATCTAGGTGCTATGGAGAGTGTTCTAAATGCTTATTTAACTGGCGCAAACTTCCGTCAATCGAACACTGTTGTGCTCGAGCCACCGCCACCAAAGTTCAACGTTGGCTAGGTAATGCGAGTTTTTTCAAACGTTCGGAATGGCAGCTCTCAACAGGCATTTTCAAAAGCAGGTTTAACGTGCTCGTATATGTCGCTTTTCGGCCAAAAGCGGACATTTAATGAAACAGACTGTTATACCCGCGCCTGTGTTTGCGCGCGCAGGATAGCTTGTTGCTCGATATGCTGCGATATCTTGGTGTAAAGCTCTGCTTCTTCGTTTTCACGGTCAGTAACTGTGACTACCAATGCATACTCTTCTAACTCGGAACTGAAATTTGATCCCCATTCTTTATCTTGGCGTGTTACGACTACAAACCATTTTTCATTAGGGCTAAATTGTCTTTTACGCCAAACCGAAGACTGAACTGTACCCTTGCTTCGCAATTCTGCGCTTATATCACGATTTGAGGTAGCGTCATCATTGCGAGTTTCGGTTTCTCTTTGTGTTTGCTGGTTAAAATGCCGCTGAACCTCCTCCAGAGATGCGCCTTTAACTAGTCGGTAATGGATTTTCGTTGCGAGATAGTCGAGTCTCGTTGTTCTAACAGCTGGTGTATAAGCCAGCGTTACTCTTACCTCTCTTGCCGCACGATTTGACCTCAAAAATTCTTTTGGAAAAGGCAATTCATAGAAGTGATGCATATCATTTTCAATACCGTCCTCTGCCATCAGAACAACAGCATGTTCAGTAGACCTAAATAGCTCGCTTTCTTCTACCCTACCGTAGCCAGCAACGTCTCGTACAATATCGGTCTTATTCTGCTCTTTATAAGCCGCTTTGTACTCATCTGAAAATGTTGTTTCAACTTCTGTTGGCATATGTGCATGATTGATCAACATTGCTCTTAATAGGTTAGCTGAGGCACGCGGATAGCTGTTTAGAAGCCTGCCTGCCAAATGTGAAACATATGGGGCAGAAAAGCTTGTGCCACTAATTTCGCGAAGGACCGTGTGCCCCACAAAATTGGCATTGCAAGTTAAAACACCAAGTCCACGCGTTGTGATATTGCTGGTGTTACCAGTGGGTGAAGCTAAATTGCCTCCTATTGAAATGAGTTCAGGTTTGATGGCACCTTTAACTGACGGACCATGTCTAGTAAATGGAGAAGGTTGGTTTTCTGTTGCTGGAGATAACTGGGATATTTGAGGGTAACGCTGATGATCAAAAGTTGCATTGTGCTTCGCAAGACTTCCAACAGTGATCGAGTTCATTGATGTTGCCGGATCTATGATAACGCTTGCTGGATCGCCAAGATAACCGGGGTATTCATCTCGCCAGCAATTAGCTGGGACAGCCGGATTTTCGGCCCCATTAAAATTTCCAGCAGAAATAATAAACAGCACGTTGAGATCTCTTGCGAGCTTATCCAAAATGTAGGCGACACCACGAATATGCTTTTGGTCATATGGAGCGTTCGCGTTCCCTATAGATAAATTAAATATACGGCATTGGTGCTCTTCAACAAAAAAGGTGACCGCTTCAACAAGGGTCTTTTCAATCGTACCCTCATCATACTCACAATCATCGTTGAGTATTTTCCCATTAAGCAAATAGATTTCAGGCTGCCACAGATTTAGTTCGTTACAAGCCTCAACATCACCATACAAAGCCACTCCAGCGACAGCAGTTCCATGGCCATCAAGATCGAACACATCATCATCGCCCCCTAGAAAACCTGCGCTTTCTGCAATGGCGGGCGCTAGTAATGGATGATTGGTGTTGATACCACTATCAAGAATGCATACCTTTGCTGCGCCTTCTGGTGGCGATTGTATTTGAGCGGGTAAGTCATTGATATCACAATCTAACTGCTTGTATTCGATGCCGGTGCTTGGGGTTAGATCTACCAGACGAATATCAGAATGGTTCAGTAGCAACTTGGAAATTTGTGCATTAGCTTTAACACGGTACATGAGAAGGCTATCGAGGTTTATCTTGTCGATCCGCTCTATTTCATTGTTATCCAACCAGTTTTCAAAGGATTGACATAACGCCAACCTATCTGGATGGTGAGCAACGGCAATAGGCCACAACTCTATGTCTAGCTGATATTCTTCTTCCTCCGGCAAACCTCTTTTATTGATAATCCAGCTTTTACGGTCTTCCTCTGTCCAGTTTTCAATTCCATCTATAGCTTCAAGAATTTGCTTATATGTTAACTCTTCATCTTCAAGGCCTAATCTTTTGATCTGATTTTCAAAAACAGCAAGCCCTTCTTCTGTTGTAAAAACAATGCAAATCTCTTTTTCTTCATGGCTTATAAACTCAACTCCGTGCCTCTCTAGGTGAGAAACATCCAAATGTCCAGTGTATTTGAGTTTTAGTATGAAGCCAGGTCTTGAAGTAACCTGCCTGCGAGCGTTCGTCATTGCTTGTGCGAGAGAGCGCTCGAGGCTTCCAGCATGACCAGCTATATCGCCTCGATTGGCGCTGGGCAGGACTACTCTTCTTGTTCTTCTATTATTTTCTAAAGGTTCTCTTTCAATCCTTAAATGCTCATAGTCAGGCATAATATTCCCTTAGTTCATTGTTTATTTCTTTTATCCTTCACGGCAGCCTGTTTAATATCCTTTATCATTAGAAATTCTTGCTCTCTCAGAATCATGCGTTTGATTGCTCTTCTGAGTATCCTTTCAATATCCGCGCCACTTTTTTCTCGAAGAGTGGTTAACAATGATTTACTATCAACCTCAAACTGCCTGCGCACACCACGGAGTTTAAGGACAAGTATTTGCTTGATCTGCTCACTACTTGGCAAGGGAAATTCCATTGCCTCGTCAAACCTTCTCCATATTGCGGTATCAAGTATTTGTTCATGGTTGGTGGCTGCGATAATTATACTTTTGCCTGCATAAGCATCAATCATTTGGAGTACAGCGTTCACTACGCGCCTAAGTTCTCCATGCTCTGTCGAATCTGATCTTTCTTTTCCAATTGCGTCAAATTCGTCAAACAGAACAACCATCTGATTTTCAGCGATAAAGTCGAATACTTTACGAAGGTTCGCCGCAGTTTCGCCAAGCAAAGAAGAAACAAGCGCATCCAGCCGAACAATTGCAATCGGCAAATCAAGCTCAAATGCAATTACCTCGGCGGTAAGTGTTTTACCACAGCCCGGAGGGCCATAAAAAATGGCTTTAGACGATGGCTTCATTCCGTAACTTTGTAGGACATCACAGCGCCTATTCTCTTCCAAGAATTCATCAACTGCCTGCAAAGTATCGTTTGGAAGAATAATTTCTTCTATTGACCGATGTGGCTGACGAATATCAAGCAACGGCAACCCCCTTTCTTTATCGACGGGAGACTCTGGAAGAAACGGTAAGTCAGCATTCTTAGATGGCTTGGCGCTTTCTCCGTACAGTATTTTCTCAAGATCATTAGCTAAAAGGTGATGTTGCTTCTGGCGCTCTTCGGCTATTACAGCTTCAGATACTTTCTTGAAAGCGGTCGCATCACCAGTAGCCCCAGCTCTAATGAGTTTTCTTAAAACTTTTCCATTAGCCATAATCAACCCCTTCTTTTAACTAGGTTTCTCTTATCAGCATCATAGTTTCAATTGCGGATATATTCATCTGTTAATTTTCCTGTATCTGCGTTGCCTTAATAACTGGTGACTCTAGTACAGCAATCAGCGAGTTTCCGTATCCGTCTTCGATCATCGAAAATTAGCCGGATACTCACGATAAACCTCACCTATCAATGTCCGCAATGGGTCGATTAAGGACCTAGTTCATTACTCTAAGAGCTCGAGCCAAAGTACGGTTGTGCACACCATACTCGTCTGCGATGGATTTAATTGTGTCTTGTTGGGGTATTGCCAGGCGCAACTTCGCTTCTGCGACCTGCTGGCTAGAGAGGATTTTTGGCCTGCCGAGTTTTATACCACGCTTCCGAGCAGCCTCCATGCCAGCTTTGGTACGCTCACTCAACAAATCACGTTCCATTGCCGAAAAGGCATTGCGAACATGATACATGCATTTGCCAATGGATGTTGTCGTATCTATGTGTTCTGTCAACGCAACAAACTCTACCTTCCTGCTCTCTAGATATTCCAACGTATCCAGTGCGTGACGCATGGATCGAAAAGCACGATCCATTTTCCAGATCATGAGCGTATCCCCAAGTGATAACGCGTTGAGTGCCTCTTCAAAAACCAGCCTTTTTTTCGCGATAGCAGAAGCACCATGATCCCGAAAAACTCGCTCGCACCCAGCTTCTAAAAGGGCATCCACTTGTAATTCAAGGTGTTGCTCGCCAGTGCTTACCCGTGCATAACCAATAATTGCCATTGTCTGATCCTTTTCTGCTTTATTTTTATTCTCCATCGGCAGTTGGTGACAAAAACGAACCATTTTGTCACCCACCTCTAATTGATTAATTTATAGCCTATTTGCGAGTAAAGCCACCCTGCTCGGCTCAATTATTAGACAAATATTCTTTATGAAAATAGTAACAAAAGGGTTCGTTTTAGTCGTTTCATGGCAATTGGCTGCCTACTGTCAATTACTGCACTTTCGATACCAACCTACGGAGAAAATAAAGCTCTTGGAGAGCAAACCAGCTCTTCATTAGAAGCTCTAGAAAAAGCAAGTCAGTATTCTTTTGATACGGGCGGCATCGGTATATTGCTGAGTTACGGTAAAGGAAACACAGTAACCGCTGACGATATTGGCAATGCTTTTGCTCAAGCACTATCGAAGCAGCGGATTCAATCTCGATATTTTTTCTACGATACCACTCGTGAAGGTATGGCTATTGAATTTCATCTTGGATATTCGGCTTTAGGGCCTTGGAATATACAAACAGCATCTGAAAATATTAAGGACGTTATTGCGAGGCATGAAGCGATGAAAAAAGTGCAAATGTTAAACATTGATTGACGGGATCGCGTCTACAACTCCCTCACTAGCAGTTCTGCGGGTTTCAAGAGCTCTATCTACAATCAACTTAAATGCTGAATTATCAGATATTGAGACCATATTTTTATTATCCGCGAGCGAAGAGGTTTTAGCTGCGTTATAAATATCAAGCTTCTCATCTGGCTCAAGCGTGTTACGGCCTTCGTACTTTGCGATGATTTCTTGCAAATTCTGCGCTTCTTGCCAGTCTCGAATGTATTTCGCTTCTTCCAGGTGTCTGTATTCGTCTTTGATCGAGCCATCGGGGTTAAGAAACTTGTTCGCCAATGCTTCGAGCTTTTCTTGATCGGTCTCAAGTCCAGCTTTTTCTTCGTCGGTCAAATACGTATCAGCTATGCCGCCGATGACATCCTCGCCATATTTTTCTTGTAAGGTTTGGAAACGCCGCTCCATGCTGGCTTCCAACGCATCCAATCTGTCACGCATATCATCAAGCAGAGCGAGGAAGAGCAGATCATCCGCAGTCTGTTTGCGTTTTTTAGCTTCGATACTATCTGAGAGTGTTCTGCCGCTGGTATTAATATTGAGACCGCCAATGCTGGCCTCGTCATTACCGCGCATATTGGCTTCAATAAAGTAATTGTGGCGAGCTTCTTCCAGCTCTTTCCCTGTAAGATGCACACGGGATTGTTCAAAACTGGAGGTTAAATCACTAGCCATTCCGCGCCCCGTTCCGTGACGCGCGGCGGACTGCTACGACAGTCCGAAGACAGAAGCTAACAAGGTTAGCTTCTGTCTGAATCTTATTTCCTTTCATGTAATGCCGCCCCATTGCCCGACCACCCTTTGTATCGTTAACTAATCAATTGCCATAACAATGATAAGGACAAACAGTTAAATAACGGTTAACAGTAAAATACCTCTTTCTCAAAGGATGTCAGTCTGCACAGGCTCTATAGCATGCAAACCACATTCAGGGCAGTCATCAGCAGTTTGGGAGTCACTCAAAAAATGCCACTCAACATCACAATGGGGACATTGATAGTAGTTATTATAGAGTTGCTCTGCGTCTTTCCATCCCCACGTGTTTGCTTGTGTATTCATCGCTTTAATCTCCTTCGGTGCTGAGGTTCTGCAGCGCTATGCGCCGCTCATGAACCTCTGCCGACTAGGACGACTAAGGCAGTCGTGAATGAATCAAGCGAAATCGCGCACCTAGGATGCGGGCAGACGCCACGCGTCAACACGGAGGTCAGCTATTTTGCTTGATTCAGAGGGGGCAAGACCCCTGGAAACGTTTGTAAAGAACGATATTTATAGCCAGTCGAACTCCTATAAACATTAGTTAGAAACTGATGCCGCGAGCGTTGGCGGCTGCTTTGTGCGACCCCCTGATACCTCAGATAGATACGTCGCCAAATACCGCGTGTCATTTCATATCTTCGTCCTGCGCCTCCTCTTCCGACCCAACAGTTCGATGCCTTCCTTACTGGGATGTGATGGGGATTTCCAGAAAGGCATCGAATGTTTCGATCCTATACACGAGGAGGTCACTATGAAGATCATTACACGACACGAACTTCGCCAATATACGCTCAGCGAGCTAAGGGGTGCTTATCGAGCCACGTTTAATGCACTGGTTCAAGCAAAAGCGGGATCGCCTGAGCGGCGTAACGCTCTCGCATCATTGGAAACTATCTGCAATGAACTGTATTCGCGCTACCCATAGAGTTGTTAGGGCTGCTAAAGCAGCCCTAACTCCGCGAAGGAGGTAGTATCGCGAGCAACAATGAAATGATCCAATACCCGAATGTCGATGAGCGACAAAGCTTTTGATAATCGCTTCGTGATTTCTTTATCGGCGATTGATGGCTCAGATGAGCCACTGGGATGATTGTGGGCAAATATGACCGCCGCAGCATTACAGGCCAGGCCTGCCTTTATGACTTCGCGGGGATAAACCTGGGCAGAACCGAGGGTGCCCGATGCCAACTCTTCTGCTTTTACAACCTGATGTTGCGTGTTTAACCAGATCGCATAGAAGACTTCCTTATCTTTGCCTGCAAGTAGAACCTGACAGTATTGAGTAGCGTCTCTTGGGCTGGTGAGCGCTTTTCCGGTCGCAAAGCTTTCCCTTATACAGTGTTGGGCTGCTTCGATTATGTCGGACGAGTATGCCGTATAGTGACGTCCAGAAATATCCTTTAGGCGATAAGTTTTAGGTTGGTTCATTGTGAGCTCCTAACGCGATGTGTTGATTTGCGTTTTCTGAACCGAAGTCACAATGGGTCGTTAAAGGTTGATTGACCGCTGGCGCGGGTAACACGGGCGGATCATCAATCACCACAGGGTACCTTGATCGACACATGAATGAGGTAGTTTGTTTGCCATCAACACAGCAAGGAGATCCTTTTAACCATCACTTACAATCGGTAGGCGTTTTAGGTGTTTTTCGATCACTTGAATCATGTCATCCGTCAGGGCTAGATGGTTCTTTTCAGCTGCCCACACTTCGTGAAATCTCTGCAGGGTTTCTAGCGCCGTATCGACCACCAGCTTTTCCGGCAATCTGGCCTTATTTGCCAGATGACGAATTTCATCGAGCGAGAAATCCGCAAACTTTTTGCTGCGGCTTACTTTCAAGGCCGCGCCATCGTCAGGAAGATACGGCAAGGTCGATACAAAATCATAGGCCGGCGCGATGGATGCCGACATCTGATCTGGATAGATCAGTGACCAGTTCTTCAAGTGCATATCGGCATTGCCTATCAATGTGTTGAACACCAGCCTGCGTATCAATTCCTGAATATCACTGTGCTGCCCCTCGATACCGATAACCGTCGCAATATTGCGGATACTCCCCTTCTTGTATTTATTGTCGGGATAGACACGAAAAATCTGCGCAAAATCCTCGATATGCACAGCCTCTCCTGTTTCACGGCGATCGAAGCGCTTGATGATGAATGCATTTACTCCAAAACGGTCTATCCCTACGGGCAGATTGTCGATGTCATCAATAGGTACGAGCATTGTCTCGGGTACATTGATGCCAACTAAACGCGCCAACGCCATCATAGAAAATTCATTTTCGGGCACCCGATCGAATTTGCTGTCGGGTAGCTTTGCGATCCAATGGCCACCTGTGCCATGTACAGGAATACTCAACCCACCCTGCGCGTCCTGAACCGCCGAAAACTTCAGCTGAACGCCCGCTAGTGAAAAATGGAGCGTGCTTTCAGAGGGTGTGTTTGGAGAAAGGTCTTTTATGATGGGCGGAAGTGGTTGGCCGTCAGCATCCTCGACGGTGATCGCGCCTGAGAGATCCTGACCCAGAACCCACAACAAGTAGAACTCTCGATTTGGATTGATTGCAACGCGGTCTGCCAAATATCGCCTCAACGCACCCTCTGGCAGTAAGTTCGAAAAGAAGGGCAAGAGCTGCGTTTGCGTGGTATTAAAGTCAGTCATTAAATGACCGAGCTGATCCTTAAAGCCCAGGCTCAATACCGGTCGTGAAAGATCTTCGATATAGCTTTCGGTAAACGCAAATAATGTACGGTCATGACCGACATGCGTAATCGTCCCAATG
Organism: uncultured Pseudomonadales bacterium; assembly: GCA_964504585.1. GTDB lineage: Bacteria > Pseudomonadota > Gammaproteobacteria > Pseudomonadales > UBA7434 > UBA7434. Next base: position 8,645 of record CAZDEW010000085.1, read on the forward strand.
ATCTTCCCATGAAGCTTGATGTGCAGCGTAGAGAGGTTACTCGCCATCATCATCCTCCAACTGATAGGCTGGCGCGGTCACCGGTTTTTCCGAGTCACCCGTGGCTTGTTGATTGGTGCGCACAATTGACTGGACGGCTGGGATGGTCTTCTTCGGCACCAACGTCAGCTCCAAATCGAGCGCCCGGGCCAACGCAATCAGGCTAGAGACACGCAAATCCACATCGCCGTTTTCAATTTTGGAGATATGGCTTTGCGGCACACCGGACTTATCACTCAAGCTCCTTTGACTGAGCGTCATCCTCTCTCGAGCCTGTTTCAGGCTATCGACTATATGTTCGTCTAATCTTGCCATTTTGATATATAATAGTATATCTATGATTCTAGTTTATATATAAATATATATCATAAAAGAGCCAAAAAAACCAGCACCGGATAACATTAAGTAATCAGGCACTGGCTAGATAGATACCTCTTATATCGGATAAAAGGCGCTAGGCAAAGCTCATTCAATTTACGGAGCTAGACGCTTGATAAAAGAAAACCCTCCTAGAGCGCAAGCGTAGAGAAAAAATGAAGGAATAATAGGCACTTGCGACACGTTATTTTGAATAAAAATGCTGTCGGTCAGCATGTTGGTGGAGCGCCATGCACGACCCTCGATAGTAAAGTAACCGTAAGAACCGTTATAGGTGAGATAACCCGCATCGGTTTCAGCCGCTAACTCATTATTCACGTAGTAACCCACACTTCCATCTGGTCTTGTGTACATAGCCAACTCAACCCACGCATTCTCTATGCCAGCCAAAACAACATCGGAGCCCATAAATCGAAAGTCTGGCTGTGTTCCGTTACGAGAGCGTCCTCCGCTATGGTTCACTCCAAATAATTGGGTAGAAAATAGATTATTTGAAGAGGAAAAATTAATTGAGTTAATGCAAAAAGGCCGGAAATCGCAATTACCTGCAGCCGAGTAAGAGCTCGCTGAAATATAAAGCCCTGATTCGATTAAGATAGGCGTGTTCCAGATAGCGCCACTGGTATGATTCTCGTCACCATTATTATCGAACGAGAACTGACCCAGGCTGTTTGGTCCGCTATATAAACCACCGGGTGGAGTTCCGTGAGTAGTCCAACCTAGCAGATCACCATCTTCCCAATCCTCCTGAAGCAAAACCGCAGCCGCAGTTAAAGATGAAAAACTAAGCGCTATAGTCGGCGCTGCTAAGTACACCAACTGTTTCAATATATCTTTCATAATTCCTCCTGAACTTTGAGACGATTTAAATGAATGACCTAATTAGTAAATTAACTCCTCCTACTGCAAATTGTTAAAAACACGAATGATAAAGCCCCGAGTATACATTATCAGGCGTGTTGCATAGATATCTCTATACTGGTTTCCTATGGCAACCGGATTGATCAAAAAAATTCTTCTGACCCAAAGCCATCATAAAAAGCTAATAAGTAATCGAGTGGGTAGAAGTCTATTGAGCCAAGCTGGACGCGAAATCTGAGAGTTTATCAATGCAACCCAGCACATTGGCATCTGGGACAGTCATGGGACAGTAAAAATAGACCGGTTCGATTCGTTTTCTTTCGAAAGATAGGCGATAGGTAAGAAAAGCGCGAGATACACGTACGACAGCTCCGTTATGAGCGGACTGCTCTAACCATCTGAGCTACAGGCCCTAGATAAACGATTTCAATCGTTTCGTGTTATTCAATCCTCCTTTCTCATCGTTAATGGGTCAGTCATTGGGTCAGTTACTTAACCCCAACTCTCTTTAGCACGTTGTAGATGCTCTGGCGCCATATGGCCATAGGTTTTCTCGACCATGGCTATCGAGCTGTGCCCTAGGTACTTCGCCACATCGTATATCGGTACACCCTTCTGCACCATCCAGGAAGCCGCGGTGTGGCGCAGCGTGTGCGGCGTGACGTCTTTCAAGCCTGCCCGCTCACACGCGAGCCCAAAGCTTTTCTTAACGCTGCCGATAGGAAACTGCCCGCGTTTGATGACACCATCTTCTTTCACTGTTCTTTCCCTATGAATGACATAGCCGTTAGGCATCGCAAGGCACTGAGCGACTTCTAGCTCGCGCAATAATCGTTTGGGAATGGGAATAATCGAACGGCCTTTGTTCTGACTAATCTGGCCACCCCTAAAGTCAATCACCTGATTATCTAAATCAACCTGCGACCATTTCAGCGTCAGAACCGCCTCACTTCTCGCCCCCGTGTAGAGGGCTAGTAAAATGAACAATGGCAGGTACGCTGAGGACTTCTCTAGTCTTCTGGCTTCTCGGATTAACCGGGCAGCTTCGCGTGGCGTGAGCCAGCGGCTTTTCGGCTTACATTTCTTGGGTTTCCAAACAGCCGGAAAGTACGTGATTAGATTATCTTTGTGGGCATAACGAATAGCGGCCTGAAGTTGCTCAAGTTCCCGGCGCACGGTTTCTTCGGACAGCGTACGCTCAGTTTTATAACCATGAGCTTGCTGCCATTTCACGAAGGCGCGCTTTCTAAAAACCAGATAATCTCGGCATCTGGATTGGCGTATATCCTCTAAGCGCAATCCGCCCCAAAACGGCAGGAGATGCTCAAAACAGACTAGTGCCGTTTTCGGGTTGGCGAGCGAGGGAACATGCTCTTCGATGTAATAAGCGATGAGCTCGCCCAACGTATAATCATCAGAGAGCCGTTTGGGGGTTTGCGAGAGGAGGATTACTTCTGCAAGCGCCTTCTCTGCCTCCGAACGGCAGCTAAACCCAGTTGCGTGCCGCTTACGGTTTCCGTTGACGAATTCTCCGACTTCCCAACAATCGCGTTCTTTTCGGAACCAGATGTGGATGCCTCTATTTTTCTTGGGCATTTGCATTCCTCCATAAATGCTAGTAAATCCGTTTTCGCGATGCGAAGTTTATTCTTGGATAATTCAATATGACTGATTTTTCCATCGCGGCAAAGTGTTTTTATCCGAGAGGGTGGGCACTGAAACACAGCCGCCACTTGCTGAGGCGTGCACACATCAGGTAACTCATCGAGATTCATGAATTCATCCATCACTCGTCCCTGGCTTTTTCGTGATTTCAAGGCCGTCCATCAGTGCACGCCCTATCTTGTGCGCATCAAGGTGTTCGTCCGCTTTTAATCGGATTGACCCTCGGCGTGTTTTATAGGCATAGCCGATGACTTTTCTTTTTTTCTCTATCCACGCGATCAGCTGGAAGAACTCCTTTTCTTCTTTCAAAATTACCTCCTCTTTAAAATTCTTGGGTATGTTTTCGATCTGACATGACTATTCGTTCTTGGCGTAGTAGAGCTCCCTATCCCAAATCCAACTCTTCGGCGTAACACTGGTAAGGGCCTTGACAGGTCAGGGCCTGAACTTCCTCACCGTTGTCACCTATGCAACTTGTCTCAATACCAAACCCATTAGTCGGGGTCAGATACAACGTTACTTTCTTTGAGTGCCTTACATAGTAGCGATGTTCTATATCCGAGAGTTGCTCAAACATCGCTTGTCGTAGTTGATCTATTGAATATTCGCCCTGGAAAACTATCTTCATCGGTCACACTCCTTATGCAGCGCTAGGTTAACGAGTGCTCTCTCCTTCATTCTAAAACCCAAAGTCTTAATAAATACTTTATAAGCATTGCGCAATCACGGCAGGCCCTCTCTGGGGCCCGCGAGGAGCACGCGAGGTATCGTTTTTCACCAACGTGAGATATTAGGTGCATGAATACACCCCCCCCTATTGAACTACTCACCTACGAACAGACTGCTGACTTGCTAGGCCAGTCAGCAAACGACACGCTCTCTGTGCGATCGATTATGCGGCTTTGCCAACAAGGCAAAATACAGCGCGTCTACCCCCTCCCCGGCAAGCCGCGTGTTGTGGCTTCCTCGGTACATGCCTATGTTGCAAGCCTGATCTCATTGAATTACGATTCAGGGGCACAGAGTGGTGAGTGTTTGCAAGGAGACAACCTATGGCAAAACTCTTCACCCGAACCCGATCGCCGTACTGGTGGGCGCGCTACGCGCTCCCGGACGGCGAAGACGTTAGACGATCTACTAAGATCCCAAATACGGAGGAATTAAGAAAACAAGCTGAGATCAAAGCCAATGACTGGGAAGTCAGCGCGTGGCGTGCTTGGCGTCCCGGTAGCGAGAAAGAACCCCTTTATCGCTTTGAGGATTTGGTTGAACGTTACGTCGCGGAGAAGCAGTTAGACTCTGCGGCGCTTAACAACCTCATTCGGCTTAATGAATTCTTCTTTGGTAAAGTCCTGAATACCTTGTGCGCCGAAGACATTCGGCAGTTCAAACGCAAGCGCGCCAGCACAATTTATAAAGGCAAGCCAATCAGCAACGGCACCATTCGACGCGAGTTATCAACGCTTTCCGCAATGATTAACTATGCCAGAATTGAATGGGACTGGAAGCTCGACAATCCAGTCATTGGACGAAAGCCACCAGCTAGCCGAGGCATAATCCGATGGCTCACCAAAGAAGAAGCAACCCGCATGGTCCATATCGCAAGAAACGATTCTAAGCATATGCACACCGGGGACTTCATTGAACTGGCTTTGAATACCGGTATGCGGAAAATGGAGTTGCTCGGTCTTGAACTACATCGAATTGACCTGAATCACCATGTGATTCATCTCAGACCGGAAGACCAGAAGAACTCAACGTACAGCACGATCCCTTTAAACCAAACCGCTCGCGCCATTCTCATCAAACGAATGACGTGGCTGAAAACGAATTACCCACACTCGCAGTGGTTATTCCCCACTCCCCACGGGAACGGAAAACATCACTTACGAGATATTCGAAAAGGTTTTAAGTTGGTCTGCGAAAAAGCTGGAGTAGAAAACTTTCGCATTCATGATTTACGACACACGTTTGCCAGCTGGCTGGTTCAACACGGCGTGCCAATTTATGAAGTCAAAGAATTGTTACGCCATGAATCCATCAGCACCACGGAGAAGTATGCTCACTTGGCGCCGAAGGAAACGGCAAGACATGTCGATTTGATTGAAGGTTACTCGAATCCCGCACACTATCCGCACACTGGAAAATTCAGTAACAACGTAAGATCCATAGGCTTTGATAAGCCTATGAATGTTGGGGAAAAAATTGGTCGGGATGGCCGGATTTGAACCGACGACCACCACACCCCCAGTATGGTGCG
>CAZDEW010000086.1:0-13578 GCA_964504585.1 uncultured Pseudomonadales bacterium
GTTCGCATGCACTAGTTTCATGCCTCTCAGCTGGATGACTATTGCTTCGTGTGCTGGTTTGGATTTTTCACAGGTCAGAATTCTCGAAGCGATTGGCTCCTGTCCTTCAATCCGCCGACCAGCAGCTGCAGGCGCTAAAGGATGCGCTGCTTGCCGACGATCGGAGCAGGCTCGAAAGTACTTTCGCGTTTGCTCGCGAACATCGAAACCGGTTTGCCAACGCATACGCGGTCCGAGTTGCAAGCAGAAAGGCCAGTGAAGAGAAATAGCCCGGTGCAGTTTCCAGTGCCTCTAGTGAGGTGGGAAGTGCCGTTGCTGAAGTCAATGACGAGGAAGTTTTTTTGAAGCTTATTGCGGAACCACTATTTAATACGGATCAGCCGTTACAGGGAGCAATTCGGGTTCCCGGTGATAAGTCGATCTCGCACCGTTCCATTATGCTGGGATCTATCGCGAGAGGCACGACGGAGGTTGCAGGTTTTTTGCAAGGTGCCGATGCGATGGCGACACTCAATGCGTTTCGCGCCATGGGGGTTTCGATTTCTGACCCCGTTGACGGTCGCCTCAGTGTGCAGGGTGTTGGTTTGCACGGTTTGCGTGGCGCGCAAGAGCCACTCGATATGGGGAACTCGGGTACCTCTATGCGCCTGCTCTCGGGCTTGCTCGCTGGTCAGCGCTTTGACTCCCTGCTGATGGGCGATGAGTCTCTTTCGAAGCGGCCAATGGAGCGAGTCGCCAGGCCTCTAAGACTGATGGGCGCCAATGTATCCACCAATGAGGGTGGTTTGCCTCCCGTGCAAATTGGCGCAGCTGAGACCCTGAGCGGAATCGATTATCAGTTGCCAATGGCATCCGCACAGGTTAAGTCCTGCGTGCTTTTGGCGGGTATGTATGCGCAGGGAGAGACGCGCGTCACCGAGCCTGCAGTGACCCGCGATCACACAGAGCGCATGCTAAAAGGTTTTGGCTACAGCGTTGATGTAGAGGGTCCGGTAGCGAGTCTTACTGGTGGCGGGGAGCTGGTCGCAACACAAATCGATGTGCCAGCGGATATCTCTTCAGCAGCTTTCTTTATGGTTGCCTGCTCAATCGCGAAGAAAGCAGAAGTGCAGCTTCAGCACGTCGGCATTAATCCCACGCGTACGGGTGTCATTGATATCTTGCGACTTATGGGGGCGGATATCGAGTTGGAAAACGAGCGCGTGATCGGTGGAGAGCCTATTGCAGATATCACCGTAAAGTCTGCCAGTCTTAAAGGTATTCGGGTTCCGGAGTCGCTTGTACCGCTTGCAATCGATGAGTTTCCAGCGATATTTGTCGCTGCTGCTTTCGCAGAGGGCGAAACGGTTGTGACCGGCGCCGAAGAGCTTAGGGTGAAAGAGAGCGACAGAATTCAGGCTATGGTCGATGCCCTTAAGCAGTTAGGTATTGACGCAACCGCCACCGAGGACGGCGCGGTGATTCGCGGTTCGGAAACGGATAGCGCCAGCGCCGAAAAAGTGAGTATTGAGTGTCATCACGACCACAGAATTGCCATGGCCTCGGCGATTGCCAGTGTGCGCTCGGGTGTAGCCATCGAAATAGACGACTGCGATAACATTCAAACCTCTTTCCCTAATTTCTTTGAGTTGGCTAATTCGCTTGGCATGCGAATTAACCGCGTTGACTGATGTAGTCAGGTAGTTGAGAAGGTAATTGCCAATGTCAGAGCTTAAAGAATCGATCGAGGCGCCCGTCGTTGCAATCGACGGACCCGGAGGGGCGGGTAAGGGTACTGCCGCCAGACGTTTGGCCAGAGCGCTCGGCTGGCATTTACTGGACAGCGGCATGATTTATCGCGCACTCGGTCTGGCGGCGATAAAGGCGAATGTTGAAGACAGCAACCATGAAGGTTTAGCTTTGCTCGCCGAAAATCTCGATATTCGTTTCGAAGCGGTCGACGAGGATTCCCTCGCGGTATACCTGGGTGCTGAAGAGGTCAGCGAGGCGATACGCAGCGAGGATGCGGGCATGAAAGCTTCGGTTGTAGCGGCGATTCCGGATGTTCGTGCAGCCCTCCTTGAGCGGCAAAGGGGCTTTGCTAGCCAGCCTGGCCTGGTGGCCGATGGGCGGGATATGGGGACGGTTGTGTTTAAAAATTCACCTTTAAAGGTGTTTTTGACCGCAAGTGTGGAGGCCAGGGCAAAAAGGCGCTACGAACAGTTGCTAAGCCAGGGTCAAAGTGATAGTCTCGCGCGCCTCTCCGAGGCCATAGAGGCTAGGGATCATGCGGATATGAACCGCGCGATCGCCCCTCTCAGGCCGGCAGAGGACGCCGTGCTGATCGACAGCACCGAGCTGTCAATTGCCGAAGTCAGTCGCCGTCTACTGGCGCTGGTTGAGGAAAGGGGTTTGACAGGTTAAAGGCTTTTTATAGTTACAGCTAAAGGTTCTTTACAGTTGTAGCTATAGGCTTTTATAGCTAAAGGCTTCTGTCAGACTAAGGCGATGGTTTTTTATGTGCTGGTAAAAGCAGTGAAAAGCCATTTTTACGAATCAGGTATGTGGACTCCAGTCTTTTGCACGACCTGTTTCTTTTTTTAATTGACCCTCGAGAGCTGGTTCGAGGTGTATAGACAGGTGCCCCTGCGCCGTCCGGCGCGCTAAGATATTCTCAGTAAACTCCCGGTTCGTATTCTGCTATTTGCTAACGTGGTTTGGTGATTGGTATTCGCAGTATTAATTTTTCTGCGGACAAGAGTGCGTCGAGTTTATTCTGCTTAATCTGAGCTGGTTGCAACAGGTGGCGCTTCAACAACAGGTGTTTTATGAGCGAATCATTCGCAGAGTTATTTGAAGAAAGTTTAAAAACCATCGAGATGCACCCCGGTGCGATCATCACTGGCGTGGTATTGAATGTTGACCACGATTGGGTCACCGTTCACGCGGGTCTCAAGTCAGAGGGCGTAATACCTCGCAGTCAGTTCTTTGATGAAAACGGAGAGTGTAATGTCGATGTTGGCGACATGGTGCAGGTTGCGCTCGAGGCTGTAGAAGACGGTTTCGGTGAGACCAAGCTGTCGCGTGAAAAAGCGCGTCGCCTTGAGGCGTGGACTGCGCTTGAGAAAGCATTTGAAGCGGAAGAAGTCGTGACCGGTGTCATTAATGGCAAGGTCAAAGGTGGTTTTACTGTCGACATCAATACTATCCGAGCCTTCCTGCCTGGATCACTGGTCGATGTAAGACCGCTGCGCGATACCAGCCATCTAGAAGGTAAGCCGCTTGAATTTAAAGTCATTAAGCTCGATGCGAAACGCAATAACATTGTGTTGTCGCGCCGTGCAGTTATGGAACTGGCTAACAGTGCTGAGCGCGATGAGCTGCTCAAGACGCTGGAAGAAGGACAGCAAATGAAGGGCGTAGTCAAAAACCTCACCGATTACGGTGCCTTCGTGGATCTGGGTGGCATCGATGGCCTGCTCCATATCACCGATATGGCGTGGAAGCGTATCAAGCATCCTAGTGAAATGGTCACGGTAGGTGACGAGATTGACGTTAAAGTCCTGAAGTTCGATCGCGAGAAGTCACGCGTATCGCTGGGTCTCAAGCAGCTCGGTGAAGATCCGTGGGCCGACATCAAGCTTCGTTACCCAGAGAAGACCATTGTCAAAGGGGTTATTACTAATCTGACTGACTACGGTTGCTTTGCAGAACTCGAAACGGGTGTCGAAGGTCTTGTACACGTATCTGAGATGGACTGGACGAACAAGAACGTTCACCCATCCAAGATCGTCAGCCTCGGTGATGAAGTCGATGTCATGATCCTCGATATTGATGAAGAGCGACGTCGTATTTCGCTTGGTATCAAGCAGTGCCAGCAAAATCCCTGGGACGCTTTCGGCGAGAAGCACGACAAGGGAGACAAAATCTCTGGCACGATCAAGTCGATCACCGACTTCGGCATCTTTATTGGTCTCGACGGCAATATAGATGGTCTTGTTCACCTTTCAGATATCTCGTGGAACGAAGCGGGCGAAGAAGCGGTCAAGAGCTTTAATAAAGGCGATGAAATCGAGACTGTGATTCTGTCGATTGACTCCGTGCGTGAGCGTATCTCCTTGGGTATCAAGCAGCTCGAGAGCGATCCGTTTTCTGAGTACGTGGCTGAAAACGACAAAGGATCGATCGTTAACGGTACCGTTAAGTCGGTAGACGCAAAAGGCGCTGTGATTGATCTGGCAGAAGAAGTTGAGGGCTACCTCAAAGCTGGCGAAATTTCTCGTGAGAAAGTCGAAGACGCGCGTAATGAGCTCAAAGAAGGTGATGAACTTGAAGTTAAGATCACCAATGTTGATCGCAAGAATCGCTCGCTGCAGGTTTCAATCAAGGCTAAAGACATAGCTGATGAGAAAGAAGCTGTGCGCCAGCACCGTGCGAAAGAGCCAGAAGCCGACGCCGTAACCACGATTGGTGGTTTGATCAAGGCCAAGCTGGACGATAAAGACTAGCTTGATGGTTGAAGAAAAAGCACCCCTCGGGGTGCTTTTTTTTTGTCCAAATAAAGAGCTTTGATGGGTATTGGTGAGCAATTTGATCAAAAACTGTCTTAAGTTCGTGATTTTAAAGAGCATTTTTGTGAGATTGCGCGAATTCGGCGTTTGAACCGCTAGATGTCTGATCTATACTAAAGCTCATAACCGTGGCTTCTTTGTGCAAAGCGTGCTGTGCGTGCTTCAGTGAACCAGGATAGCCATAGACAGTGGTCTGGAGAAGGTAATGACCAAATCAGAACTTATTGAACGAATCGCAGAGCGACAAATACAGCTATCCACCAAGGATGTAGAGTTGGCGGTAAAGTGCGTCATCGACCAGATGGTTGACGGTCTCTCGACCGGCGAGCGAATCGAGATCAGGGGTTTTGGCAGTTTCAGCCTTCATTTCCGTAAGCCGCGTGTGGGTAGAAACCCCAAGACCGGTGAGCGCGTCGAGCTCAACGGAAAATACGTCCCTCATTTTAAGCCCGGTAAGGAGCTCAGAGAGCGTGTTAACGACAGTCTGAATCGCTTCCAGACTTCGTTTTTCAACAACTAAGTTTCCGCATCCCGGCCAAGCTTCCCCCATTCTCCTCCTTTCTGTTGCCGTCTTAGGCGATTATCTTCTGCATGACTTATAATGGCGTTTCCACTTATTGAGGAGGCTTGCTCATGCGCTTTATCAGAGCGATGATCGGTACGCTGTTTTTCGTTGCAATCTTTATTGTCACGGTTGCCTTTATATCGTCTAACCCGCAGGCAGTGGTGCTCGATCTCATTGTCATTGACAAGATGTCTGCCAGCCTGGGCAAAATAATCATTTCTGCGTTCATACTGGGCGGTTTGATGGGGTTGCTTGCCGCTTCGCTAATCATCGTCAAGCAGCGTGGTGACCGGGTGAGACTCGAGAAGCGACTTCACAGCACCACGCGATTAATGTCGGGGATGTAGATCATTTTCGCGATGGATAACACGGCGCTACTGATCGTTGCTTTTCTCGCCCTGGTCGCAGGCATTCTGCTGGGCCGCTTTTCACGACAGATTTCGCCAAAGAGCGCGCGTCAATCATCTGCCTATGTTCAGGGGCTCAATTTTCTACTGGAAGATCAGTCTGATCATGCTGTAGAGGAGTTTCTGCGCGCGCTGGACGTCAACTCCGATACGCTGGAAACACACTTGTCCCTTGGCAAGCTTATGCGCCGTCAGGGTCACGTTAACCGCGCAATCCGTATTCACCAGAACGCTCTGGCGCGGCCGGCGCTTAGTCAGGAAGAACAGCATGAAGTTCATCTTGAGCTGGCGAGAGACTTTATGGCCGCAGGCCTGCTCGATCGGGCAGAGTTATTATTGAAAGAGGTCATTCTTGAGGCGCCGGAACTCAGAAGCCTTGCGCAACGCCATTTGATTGAAATCTATCAGGATGAAAAAGAGTGGAGTGAAGCGGTAAAAGTCGCTAGCTCGCTGCTGCAGAGCCGATATGTCAAAACTCAGCCCGAAGAGAAACGGTACGTACAACGGATGATCTCGCATTTCTACTGCGAGCAGGCGGAGCAGGCAAACGATAGTGGCGACGTTGATTTGGCGAAAAAGCTTCTCTCGCAAGCGGCGGGCGCAGACAAAACGGGTGCGAGGGTAGCGGTGCTGTCAGCATCGAGATTCAATATCGAAGGTAATTACAAAGCGGCTATTAAAAGCCTGAGCAAACTCAATGCGCAGAACCCCGCGTGGTTTGCGGCTTGCTTGCCAACACTCATGGAGAGCTTTGAGGGCATTTACGGTGAGCAAGGCGCAGAAAAACTCTGGCTGCACTTGCAGAGTGTATCGGTTCTCCCCAGCATTCCTGAGGCTCTTTTTGTAGTTCGCCAGCTGGTTAAAACGGGGCGAGCCGACGATAGGCAGCTGGCAGAGCATGTGCTGTCTGAAACGCTGGGTATAGAAAACGCCGGTGAAGTCTCTACTGGTCGAATTTCAGCAGGTCACAGGGTGGCGCTGCTTAATGCGCTCGCGGGACTTGAGCTTGACCATGATTCGAGTGGAGAAAATGCCCGCTCCAACACGCTAGGTGCGCTTTATGTGGCGCTGAATGATTATCTTGATACGCTAAAGATGTATCGCTGCGAGAACTGTGGCTTTGCGGGTCGAGAGCTCCATTGGCGCTGTCCCAGCTGTAAACGCTGGGACAGCTGTCTGCGGATAGATCAGCCCGCAGCCTGATTGGCCCGGCGATGCTTTGCCTGTGAGCGCGCCCGCGCGAATGCAATCGCAGCAGTTGCCAGTGTGTAGAGCGGAAGGCCTGCGGGTAATGGAACGGCGCTGGGTGGCGCCGAGAGTTGTTGCCCTTCATTAAGTAATCCCCATGATGCAGTGGCCAGGTGCCACCCCGCGTTCATCATGATAAAGCCCGAACCACTGTAGGATAGCTCGCCAAATCGCTGCAGCGATAAGCCGACAGCGGTGCTGCTGGACTCAGAGACATCGAGTGCGCTGCTGGTTAGCCCTGCGGCTGCGCCAGACATCGCTGTAATCTCCCCTTCGTAGCTGAGGAATTCGACAACCTCGCCAAGTGCATCAATCAAGGCCACGCCATCGGCCGGTCCATTCTGCAGACCGCTGACAGGAATGTTGATTAGGCTCGCGATGTCTGTGCTACTTGCAAACGCCTGGTCGATGTCAATTTGCTTGTAAACACCACCGTCGCTGCCGTTGTAGAACGCCAGAGACCAGCCGCTAATATCGAGTCCGGGTGTGCCAAGAAGTTCAACACCTTCGGCAACATCGGGCCCGGTATTGTCATAGTGTATTTCGTTGATGATCACCTGAGCTGCGTGGCTCTGAAGCGATGTTGCTAGAAAAGCTGTTGCCAGTAGAGGGAAGGTGATGGTTCTAGCTGATTTTTTCAGTCGTGCTCCCGGTGCCTTTATGCCGAATTTTTTACTGGTATTGAAAGGCTGGGAGACTGATTCCGATTGAGTGTGTAAAGATATAGGCATTTTTTCCTCCATGAAAAATTAGTTAGATAAAATTAACCGCATAATGCAGTCGTTAGATAATATATCTTATAAAAATTGTTGACACAAGCCGTGTGAATATTTTATTGTTTGTTTCGTCGATGGCCGCAAGGTCTTCGGCGAATCAATGCAGAGCAGGGCGTGCAGGGAAATTCTTTTCTGCAGTAGATAGCTGCAAGGGATGTTAGGCGTTAAATCCTAAAAGCCCTTTTGTAAGTACTCTGTTTATGCTCGCTTGCGAGAGCTATGAATGTCTTGAGTTTTAAGGCTCTATTGTTATCGATAGTGCTCTCTTAGATCTACAAATGCATTTGCAGGTTTATTTGCAAGCAGCTTTGTATCTCAATTGGCATGGCTTTTTTTGCGCTGCAATTAATGGCTTTTCGATTGTGCGCGTTTGAAGGGGTATGCTTTTCCTAAACACATGGAGGTGTTTTATGAAGTTAGTCACATCAATCATTTTCTCTACTTTTCTGCTGTTTTCCTCGTTTTATGCGGCGGCGTCCGACGCTGTCAAAAACGTCAATATCAATACTGCAACGGCGGAGCAGATCGCCGTGGTACTAGATGGTATTGGTATGAGCAAGGCTATGGCTATCGTTGATCATAGAAAGCGTTACGGCAGTTTCAAACAGGTCGAGTCGCTAGAGGCTGTTAAAGGAATTGGGCGCTCTACCGTTGAGAAGAATCGATCCAAAATAAGGATCAACTAACCCGCGTTAAGCTGGAGAGGCCGTTCTGGTCGGCCTCTCTCGCTTGCTGGTCGAGATAGCGGAGAGTTCGTATGCGCGTCCTCTTCCAGCGATAAAATTAAGGTTTTTCTTTCGCTGAAAGCCTGTTATCTTCACCGCCGATCTTCGCTAAAGGTATCGGTTTGGAAATACAGGCATATCTGGCTTTGGCCGTCGTTCTATTTTGCTTTGCAATGCTCGTCTTGACGCGCTTTGCAGCCGATGTCGTGCTTATTTTTGGCCTGCTCGTGTTGATGTTGACTGGAATACTGGAGCCTCAGGAGGCTTTTTCCGGTTTCGCCAATGAGGGGACGCTCACGGTCGCATTCATGTTTATTGTTGCTCGCGGCCTGTCAAAAACGGGAGTGGCGGACTGGGTTGCCAGTCGCTTGCTTGGCAAGCCGGGTTCGCTGGGGGTCGCGCAGCTGCGACTGATGCTACCAGTGGCTGCTATGAGTTCGGTGCTCAACAACACGCCGGTCGTCGCAATGATGATTCCCACTGTGATCGGCTGGGCCAAGCGGCTGCGGCTGTCGGTGTCTCAACTTTTGATGCCATTAAGTTATGCTGCGATTATCGGCGGTGCCTGCACCTTAATCGGTACCAGCACGAATCTGGTGGTCGACGGCCTCATGAGGGAGCTATCCGAAGGAGCGGTACATCCTAACCTTGAGGGTGGGCTTGGTATTTTCGAGTTGGCGCTGGTTGGCGTGCCCTGCGTGCTGGTCGTGTTGCTGTACGTAATGCTCTGTAGTCGATGGTTACTGCCCAATAGCCGCGAACAGTATCAGGCTCAGTTCGACGATGCGCGGCAATATACGGTAGAGATGCTGGTTGAGCCCGGTAGTCCGTTGATTGGCAAGACTGTCGGCGATGCCGACCTGCGAAATCTGCCGGGCCTGTTTCTTATCGAAATCGAAAGGAATGGGCACTTGATTACGGCGGTGGGCCCAAAACAAGTGCTGCGCGCGAACGATAGACTGGTTTTTGCGGGCAATGTTGAGTCGATTGTTGACCTGCAGAATATGCGCGGACTGCGCCCCGCCGATGACCAGATCTTCAAAATTAATTCAGAGCGCTCCGATAGGCATCTCGTTGAGGTGGTCATTTCAGGAAGCTTCCCGCAGTTGGGAAAGACCATTAAGGAAGGAAAGTTTCGCACCACCTATGGCGCGGCAATTATCGCCGTGGCTCGGGAAGGGCAGCGTTTGAGCAAGCGCATCGGCGATATCGTCCTGCGTCCTGGTGATACCCTGCTCATCGAGGCGGGCCGGTCCTTTGAGCGCCAGCAGCGCTATGTTAAGGACTTTCTTCTGGTGCGTTCGCTCGATTACTCCCCGGTAAGCTATGAGCGAATGGGTCTCGCCCTTGGTATCTTTGCTGTGATGATACTCGCCGCCACGTTCCGCGTGGTGAGTATGCTCGAGGCCGCGATGTTGGCAACCGCGGCGATGGTGGTCACGCGATGCATACGCATAGAGGAGGCCAGGAATAGTATCGATTGGCAGGTTCTACTTGTTATCGGTGCCTCTATTGGTCTCGGTGCTTCATTAGAGAAAACCGGCGCTGCGGCGCAAATGGCGACGTTTTTTTTGGGTGTTGTTAGCGAGTCGCCGCATCTGGTTCTCGCGATGCTATTCTTTATCACCGCGGGTCTCTCTGCGATGATTTCTAATGTGGCTGCCGCTGTGATTATGTTCCCCATTGCTGCGGCCTTGAGCGCGAGTATGGGCTTAAGTTTAACGCCCTTCGCGGTGACACTCATGATCTCGGCTTCAGCAAGTTTTGCCACTCCCATCGGCTATCAAACGAATCTGATGGTTTACGGGCCTGGTAAGTATCGCTTCCTCGATTTTGTCAAAATGGGTTTGCCGCTGACCGTGCTGGTTGGGCTAACGACGGTAGTTTTGATTCCGCTTTTCTGGAGTTTTTGATTCGCTACTCCTATCGCCTTAGGCACGCTTTTAAACAACAAAACAGTAATGTTCGCTAGCGAGAACAAGTTTATACAATTGCCGTAGAAGGCTAGGTAACCTTGTTGGTGAGCGCTCGAATACGATCATCGTATTCCCTTAGCACAAGCCCTGCGCTAAGCGGCCGGATATCTGGGGGTCTCGGCAAGTCAGTGTTGATCCATGCAATCAGTTTCTCGATCGCATTTTGTGATGTGGTGCGGTCGTTCTGAGCGGTGTCATAAAGATAGTTGCTCGAGAAGAACTCGGGGTAAGCCAGGTCGTTTGGCACTAGTGGTACACAGCCCTGTTGCACAGCTTCCAGAATCGACAGGCCCTGAAAGTCGTGGTGAGCTGTCGACAGCACGACGTCGCTGGAGGTAAGCAGCTCGCGATACGCTTTTGCGTCCGCGATAAACCCCCATTCTCCAAGGCTGATCCGGTTGTTGCTGCTGTGGTCAAATCGTTGGTGAATCAGCGAGAACTCATCGGGATGCTTGCGGAACTGCTGCCCAACGATGTGCACCCGGACAGCACGCTCCAGCTTACTCGTTGGCGTTTGCAGTAGCTGCTCAACGAAGTGCAGTAGGCGTGAAGGCCCCTTGTCATATTCCCAGCGATGATTCCAAACGAGATCGAGGCGCTCTTTATCATCGCTGCACGCGTTAATAGGCTTCAGATCATCAAGCGGAACTGGAAGAACACTGCTCTTTTCGCGAATAGACTGCACAGATTCAATGGGTAGCCGCTCCGGCCAGCTTTGACGGAGATTATCCAGCCCCTGAAGTGCAGACTCCTGATTCCAGCGGGAGTTAAAGCTGATATGGTCTGCGCAAAGGCAGTTAAAAAAGAAACAAGTTTGTACCTGCAAGCGGTGTTCATGTTTTTCTCGCTCGGACTTGGGGTAGGCAAACTGATTCTCGTGGCAGTACATCCAAACGGGTGTTTTTTCCAACCCGGGGTTTAAGGCCTTGAGCAGGGTGAGGTCGCTCAGAGAGGTAGCAAGAACCAGATCGTAAGTTCTCTCGAGCACACTTTTCTGAGCGTAGTACCAGCTCAAGGCGTTGGTTCTAACCCGATAGTTGAAAAAGCGGGGAGGCAATGTCAGAACCTGCCAATCGTATTCGGGCAGGCCATTAGTGAGTTGCTTGCGCCACTTCTGATGGCTGAGCGTGTCGTAAGCCGACAGCAGTAATATGCGCTTCTTCATGCTATGGGGTCAGCGCGGGAGGCGATAAACGCGCGAGCGATATCTTGCATCGAGGCAAGTGTGCTATCAAGTTTGGGAGCAAGCGCCTCTTGAATCGACCACAGATGGCTGCTCGCGCTCTCGAGCCGAGGCGCATTGAGGCGCAGCCCAATTCTTGAAAGGGTTTGCTCTACGACGTCCTTTTCGCGATAACGACTCAACAGATCGTATTCATCGAACACGGTGGTAAGCCTCTTCGCTCGCGCAGGGCAGAGAGGCATGTGTTTTACGAGTACAGCCACAATTCCTCTAGAAAATTCTTCTAGCTCATCGTCGAAAAGTTCTGCCCATTGATTTGCAAGCAGGTTGTCGAAGGTAAGATCAATCATAATGCCTGCGTAGCGTCTTAGATCTTTCGGGCAGGTCTGTCTGACAAAATTAAATCCTTCGCTGTGGTCGAAGCGAGCGTCAATATGTCGGTGTAATGCTATGCCATTGATAAGCTGCTCACGAAAATCGTCGTCGATAGCAGTCTCTACGGGTTGCGCAGTTTGCAGTGGCCCTTTCACAAAGTCACCGAGCAATCCGCCGACAATGTAAGCTTCGCGATCTGTTTCAGGAGCGAGGCTGGCCAGTAAAAAATGTCCCAGGTAGTTCAAGCTAATGACTTCCTTTCCGCCGAGCTAATCGCATGAATTATCTGCAGGTTGCGAGACAGTCATGCCTTGGTGAGTTATATTGCGGGTCTAAGCGATTGAGGCATGCTATGCATAATACAAATAATTTAGGCGCGGTCATAGGTATCAGTTTGGTCGCTACACTGGGTGGATTTCTATTTGGCTTCGACAGTGGCGTCATCAACGGCACGATCGACGGGCTGAACGCGGCGTTCAATTCCACTTCAGTCGGTACGGGTTTTAACGTGGCGTCCATGCTTCTCGGTTGCGCGCTAGGTGCGTTCTTTGCAGGATGGTTAGCCGACCGATTTGGCCGTAAACCCCTGCTCTATGCCTCTGCGGTGCTGTTTATTATCAGCGCCTGGGGCTCCGGTGTATCAAGCAGCAGCGCTATGTTTGTGCTCTATCGACTGATTGGCGGTATGGCGGTTGGCGCTGCCAGTGTCATGGCGCCCGCCTATATTAGCGAGATCGCGCCAGCGAGTATCCGCGGGCGCCTGGCGCTTCGACTGCAGAATTTTGGTTGGGCTATGAAGCCTGGCGTTGGATGTTCTGGATCGAACTGCTGCCGGCATCGTTATTTTTGATGGGCCTGCTATTTATCCCGGAGAGTCCCCGCTTCCTGGTTGCCAGCGGTCGCGATAGTCATGCCGTATCGGTTCTGGACAGACTGGGTAGCGAGGATACATCGCAAACGCTGGCGTCTATTCGCCAGTCGCTGCGCGCCGAGCACAAGCCGGGTCTGAAAGATTTGATTGCTAATGATTCCGGGAAGATCAAATCCATTGTATGGGTTGGAATAGGTCTGGCGGTGTTTCAGCAGCTCGTCGGTATCAACGTGGTTTTCTACTACGGCGCGGTTCTTTGGCAGAGTGTTGGCTTCGCCGAAAGTGACGCGCTTTTGATTAATATTGTTTCGGGGGCAGTCAGCATTGCCGCGGTTGTCGGTACCATACTGCTGGTCGATAAAATAGGTCGTAAGCCGCTGCTGATGATTGGCTCAATCGGGATGTCAATCAGTCTGCTACTAGTGGTTTTTGCTTTCCTGAGTGCCGATTTGGTGAACGGTCAGCTGAGTCTGGGGCCGGCAATGGGCAAATTGGCTCTGATTGCGGCCAACCTCTATGTCGTGTTCTTCAATTTTTCCTGGGGACCGGTTATGTGGGTGATGTTGGGAGAGATGTTTCCCAATCAGATGCGTGGATCAGGTCTTGCGGTCAGTGGGCTTGCCCAGTGGCTGGCAAACTTTGGCATTACCATGACGTTCCCGATTATGCTGGCGACAATTGGGCTCGCAGCGGCTTACGGTTTCTACGCGTTTTGTGCGATTGTTTCAGTCCTGTTCGTGTTCAAGTTTGTCCGGGAGACGCGCGGTCGAACACTCGAGCAAATGGCGGAGTAGTCGAGTTGCCGACCCGCTGCTCGCTTTCACTGGTTGAGTTTAAAACTGTGTGGGCTAAAAATTTTGGCCTAAAACTGCATGGATAGCCCGGCAGAGTTTACTCTTTTG
>CAZDEW010000087.1:0-13551 GCA_964504585.1 uncultured Pseudomonadales bacterium
GCGCCAAGGATGCCCGCCTCGCCGGCCTTCGGCCAGAGCTCGTCAGGTATTGCGCCTTCCTCATCCCACTGATCGGCAAAAGGAGCTATCTCCTTATCGATAAACCGGCGCAGCTGATCCCGCCATTGCTCGTGGTCTGACGTCAAATAGGGATTCGCCATTCTGGCGCTGTCAAAGTCTAGCGACATGCGTTAACCTCATTGCAATTCCAATACGCTAATCCAGATACGGTCTGCTCGGTCAGCACACTGTACTGCAATTCGCTAACAATTCCTTCAAAATTAAGCCGTTAGCGCGGAATATGGAACAAATGAATTTAATGCGATTCCCTAGCCCGGCCTTCGCACCGCCCCTGAATTACAAGAGCGGAGGCGCTGGGCAAATCGTGCTCGCCCAACATTTCACCAGCGATCACGCGCGAAAGGTTTTAAGCCCATGACAGAAGCCAACGATACGCAGCTGGACCGCCGGCACCACTATAAATGGTTCCTTCGTCTAACCACGCGCTGGATGGACAATGACGTTTACGGACACGTTAACAACGTGCACTACTATTCTTATTTCGATAGCACCATCAATCAGTACCTGATTGATCAGGGTGGGCTCGATATTCACAGGGGTGAATGCATTGCTTATATCGTCCGCTCGGAATGCGATTATTTGAGTGCAATCGCTTATCCGCAGGAGATTGATGTCGGGCTTTCAATCGTAAAGCTGGGCAATAGCTCCGTGCGCTATGCGCTGGCGATCTTCGAGCAGGAGAAAGACGCTGCAAGCGCGGTTGGTTCAGTGACGCACGTTTTTGTCGACCGAAAAACAGAACGCCCCGTGGCTATTCCTGAAAAAATCAGAAATAGCCTCGAGGCGATTAGGTGTGAAGCAAGTAGTAAGGACAGTTAGGACAAGATTTTTACTTGCTCAGCTCTTTCGCAAGATTGCGACCTAGCTGCATCATATGTACCTGATCAGGGCCATCCGCGAGGCGCAAAGTCCGTAAACCGGCATAGGCTCTGGCGAGGAAGAAATCCTGGCAGACGCCCGCGCCTCCGTGTATTTGAATCGCACGATCAACCACATTCAGCGCCATCGTCGGCGCCACAATCTTGATCATCGCGATCAGATCTTTCGCTAGCTTATTGCCGCCCTCATCCATTTTTGCGGCGGCACTCAAGGTGAGCAGCCTGGCCTGTTCGATCTCACAGGCCGAGAGCGCGATATCCTCTCTCACTGATTGATGCTGGCTCAACTTCTTGCCAAAGGTCACTCGCGTTTCGGCCCGTTTGCACATCGCCTCAAGCGCACGCTGTGCAGCACCGATGCAGCGCATACAGTGATGGATTCGGCCTGGCCCCAGACGACCCTGCGCGATCGCAAAGCCTTCGCCCTCGCCGACCAATATACTGTCGGCTGGGACTCTAACGTTGTCGAAATGTACTTCGGCGTGCCCCTCTGGCGCATCGTTGTAACCAAAAACGGTCAGGTGACGCAGGATCTTAACCCCCGGTGTGTCCTTGGGCACAAGAATCATTGACTGCTGGCTATAGCGATCCGGCGAATCAGGCGCCGTTTTACCCATTACGATCAGGATTTTGCAGTGCGTGTTCATCGCACCGCTTGACCACCACTTCTTGCCGTTGATAACGTACTCATCGCCATCGCGAACGATCGACGTCTGCACATTGGTTGCATCAGAACAGGCGTGGTCGGGCTCAGTCATACAAAACGCAGAGCGAATCTCTCCAGCAAGCAGCGGCTCAAGCCACTGCTCCTTCTGCGCCTCACTGCCGTACTTGGCGATAGTCTCCATATTGCCGGTATCCGGCGCGCTGCAATTGAATACTTCGGATGCCCACAATACGCGGCCCATAATCTCCGCCAGTGGCGCGTATTCGGCGTTAGTTAATCCGGCGCTGTATTTGCCATAAACCTTCGGTAGAAACAGATTCCAGAGTCCCGCCTTTTTCGCCTCGGCTTTCAACTGTTCGAGAATTGCAGGTGGTTCCCAGGGATCGCCCGCCTTGACCTGCTCTTCAAACAAAGCCTCATTCGGGTATATGTAATCATCCATGAACTGCAGAAGTTGGTGTTGCAGGGCGATTGCTCTTTCAGACAGGTTTGCTTGCATAAATAACTCTCAACGTTTTCGGTTAAACTCTATGTCAATTTCGGTGGCGCATTATACTCGACTTTTGCCGTTCAATTGCAGTTCGAAAATATTCGTCATCTAAAACCGGTTTTCCCAACTGGAATCAACACATTA
Organism: uncultured Pseudomonadales bacterium; assembly: GCA_964504585.1. Lineage (GTDB taxonomy): Bacteria > Pseudomonadota > Gammaproteobacteria > Pseudomonadales > UBA7434 > UBA7434. The sequence goes on from CAZDEW010000087.1 coordinate 2,261, forward strand.
TGAAAAGTGCAGTACATGATAAACTCCGCCTCGCACCGATGATGCGCCTGCACAATATTTAGTCTTGCAGTACAAGAAGTTACATCCAGCCTCGATTACCGTCAATCGCGCTATGCAGTTTCCAGCGAGCATCGATTTAACGCCAGGGCAAGACAGAAAAACAAAACAGCTGTTTTTGTATTAAGATGCACCACGCTAGTCGCGATGCCTCGCGAATTAACGAAAAGAACCTGAAACAGAAAGTATTAAAGTATTTATGAGCCAATCGACACAAACACTTGACCTCGACGTTCTCGGCCCTTACCTCAAGGAAAAAGTAGACGGTTTCGGAACCATCAGCGAATGCAAGAAATTCAGCATCGGACAATCTAACCCAACGTTTCTTTTGACAACCGAAGACGGACGCTACGTTTTACGCCGACAGCCGCCGGGCGAGCTCCTGAAATCCGCGCATCAGGTCGATCGCGAATTTAGAGTAATGCACGCGCTTAGAGATACCGATGTTCCGGTTCCACCCATGTACCACCTGTGTGAAGACAAGTCGGTTATCGGCAGCCAGTTCTATCTCATGGGGTTTGCTGATGGTACGCAGCATGCAAACCCGGCGCTGGAATCCGTCGATAAGGCAGATCGCGCCGCGTATCACTATGCCATGGTGGATAACATTGCCGCCCTGCACAGTCTTGATATCGTCGAGCTCGGCCTGGAAGATTTTGGCAAGGGAAGCGATTTTTTTAAGCGCCAAATCGAGTTGTGGACCAGACAGTATCGCGCTGCAGAGACAGAGACCCGCAAGGATATGGAAACCCTGATCGAATCACTCCCAAGGTTACAGCCTGAAGACAGTGGCGAGAAAACGCTTACCCACGGCGATTACAAATTTGATAACGTTATTTTCAAGAAAGACGGCCCGGAATTGCTCGCTGTACTCGACTGGGAACTCTCGACTATTGGGCACCCTCTGGCGGATCTGGCCTACTTCTGCATGAACCTGAGATTGCCCCAATCGAGCATTAGTCAGGGGCTGGGTGGAGTCGACCGGGAAGCCGAGGGAATCCCCAGCGAAGAAGCGTTAATTAAGCGCTATTGCGAAAAGCGGGGCATTCCCACCATGAGCGACGTCGATTATTACGTGGCGTTTAGCTTTTTCCGTCTCGCTTCGATTTGCCAGGGCGTCTACAAGCGATCAATTTCTGGTAACGCCTCCAGCGAGAAAGGTAAGGCAGCAGGCATGGTTGCTGATGCGCTAGCGGCTATGGGTGTTGAGGCATTGGGATAAGCTCTTCTGTTCGCTTCGCTAAACCAGAGTTGAATCAGAGGACCTTACAGCACACATCACACAAAAAAAGCACCTTACTTTTAGTAAGACCTCGATAGGATGTAATCTCACAGAGGACTGTGTTATGAATTTGATTCTCAAAACTTTCTCGGCGCTGGCGCTTACTGCGATTGCACAAACACTGCAAGCTGCAAACACAAATGTGGAAGACTATGCAAGACTGCCAGCGTTTAGCAATCCTCAGCTCTCTCCAGACGGGAAGCGAATCGCCGCGACCATAACGCACGAGGGCAAACCTCTACTTATCACTCGCAATCTCGACGGTAGTGGACAAGTGTCCGCTATCAAACTAGGTGAACTTTATCTCGACGAGTATCTCTGGGCGAATAACGAGAGGTTGGTCGTCGGCGCCAGAAGCTCTTTCGATGCATGGGGACACGAATGGAATATCGTACGGCTCGCTGCGATTAACCACGACGGTAGCGATCCAATTTATTTGCCGATGAGGCGGGGCCGCTTTGGCTACATTCAGTTCGCTAGAGTGGTAGACCGTCTTAGAAACGAACCTGACAACATACTGGCAATTATCGATTACAAGGAGAACAGCTGGTATCCAAAATTGACCAAGGTCAATATCTATAACGGCGGTAAAGAGCCCGTTGAGAGAAACAACAAAGAAATCCACTGGTGGCTTACGGATTATGATGGCAATGTGAGGCTCGCGTGGCGCTTTGACCACCTGTCGAGCAGCACGGATGTCAGAATTTGGCACAAGGCAAGAAACGGCAGAAACTTTGAGTTGATTCAAAAAGCCGATTCCTTTGACAATCAAAGCATGCGCCCTATTCTGTTTGATCGATACAACCAGAATATTATGGCGTATGCGACCGACGTTGGGCTGGGGGCGATCACCGGTGACGACGATCTTATGGATTCGCTGCTCGCTTTAGATATGCAGACTGGCGAACAACTGGGCAGCTATAAAGACCCTTTTCGAGAGCAGGTGTTGCAATCTGCGGACAGCACCTTCGCGGGCGAATACAAACTCAGAATCATCTCGAAGACCGACGACGAAAGTCTAGCAACAGTTTTGCTGTACTCGGATGTAATGCCTGCCCGATACTTTCTCTACGAAAGCCATAAAGATAAATTTAGTTTTCTAGGTGCCGCCTATCCACAGCTCGAGAAAATCCCCCATACTAGAATGTCAGAGACTTCGTACAAGGCTCGCGATGACCGTACGATTCCAGCTTATCTAACTATTCCAGCCACAGCCGGAAGCGATAGTGTGTCCTCCAAGCCACCACTGATCGTAATGGCTCATGGAGGCCCAATCGAACGAGATTATTGGAGCTTCAATAACTACGTACAGTTTTTTGCTAGCAAAGGCTATGCGGTATTCCAACCGCAGTTCAGAGGATCAAAGGGCTTCGGCGTTGATCATGAGGAAGCCGGCTACTATGAATGGGGAAAGAAAATCCAGGATGACATCTCCGACGGCGTTGAATGGCTCATCAGCGAGGGGAAAGTCGATCCTGAGAGGATTTGTATACTAGGCACCAACCTTGGAGCCTACGCAGCAGCGATGGGCACAATCGTAACGCCAGATATGTATAGCTGCGCAGTATCGATCAATGGTGTACTCAACTTGCCCAAGCAGCTTCAGAAATATCGCTACGCCTACCACTCACGAATAAAAAAGTTGGTGACTCGAAGCCAGGCCAAATCTACAGAAATCTCGCCATACCATCGCGCAAAGGAAATCGAAACGCCGATTCTCTTGATAGCCACTGAAGACAATACCATTGTGTCAGTCAAACAATCCAGAGATATGAATAAAAAACTCAAGCGCCTAAAACGAAACGTTGAGTACATAGAATTTGAAGGTGGCGAGCACTGGCGTACTGACGAAAAGATTGAAGTTGAGACGCTAAAAGCTATCGAGGCATTTCTCGAGAAGCATTTAGGCTAGCCGCTGAACGCGGCCATATGCAAATATGGTTTCGCCTGCGAAAAAGGCCGAAACAGAAGAGCCCTAGACGAGATAGTTCTCGGAGCGACCAATCCCCGCTTCTTTGCGCTCACGCAAGGTCACCGAAATAATATTGCCAAGGCTGTTCGCGGTTACCTCATTGATATCGGAGCGAGAATCAGATCCCGTCCGCCGGCAAATTCGCTGAAGATCCCAGAATACCGCCGCGGCAAAAAGCGCAACAAAACGTCTCTCGACATAGAGTCTATTAGCCTCGGCTTCGGCGTTGGAACTGCAGTACTGGCCCACAATATTGTCTTTCAAGCCTTCCAATCTGTCGTGTAAAACGCGATTGTCGGTATGCATGACCAGATCCTTGATATTTTCGATGATGCCTTCGTAGCCGCCGAGCAGCGACAGCAGTGCGATGTCAGTCTCCTCGTTGTCGGAACGATCGCGGCTTTCGGGAATCATTTGCATTGGCAGCAATCCCAGCGTTTCTTTTAACAATCTGCGCAGGCGCTCCTCGGTGGGCGAAAGTATATTTCGCGTCAGAAGGCGCTCTGAATTACCAGCGGGCCGCATGACCTGCATCATCGCGCACTCGCCGTCGGATCCGAAACGCGCCACAGACTCCGGGTAGCGACTGGTAAGCTCGCGCACGTATTCCTGACTCAATAGATATTCGTCATCTGAAATATCCTGCGAGGGATGTTGCTGCACGAGCTCTGGCTCGGGAAAAACCTTACCAGCCTTGACTCGCCCGTTAAGCGGATCAACCTCTATACCCGCACAGTACTCCGACACCTCGTCGATGAGCGACTGCTGGCAGTGCACCTTTTTGCCAGTGGCATGATTGACGACATCGCCATAATGTCCAAGAACCAGCGCGCAGAACCTGGGATCCATTAATTTGTATTGTGGCGAGCGAGCCCGGTTGCCAAGATTTTTTATCACCTGCTTGGCAATAATATCGGCCGTTGGGGTTACCAGAGGGACATTACCCAGCAAGGCTTGCACGCGCGCCAACTCGTCAGCAAATTGATTGATAGCCTCATCCAGATCGGCACCCAGCATTTTGACAACCTGATCCTCAAGATCATGCACGATAAAAGGAATCGCGCCTCCCGGAATGCCCAAGCCACATAGTCGTTTCAGGCTGCCTAGCGGAACCAGAAAGTCCTTACGCTTGTGAATCTCGTGCGCAAAGGTATCGTGACAAAGCTGCCTGAGCTCCGTCAGCGCCTCGCTATCGAGTGGGTTAAATGCTTCAAAGCCCTCGAAGTTGAGCGCGCGATTATGCGAGGCGCCTCCAGCCAGCGGTTCTACCGCAACCTCTATGCGGTTAGCCCCTGACTCGGCGGCAACCAGCAGGCTCGCAGTGCTTTTACCCTCATCGGTACTGTGGCAGTGTAAGGTAACAGGGAGGCCAATCGTCTTTAGCGCTTTGATTAACTTGCTCGCCTCAGCAACGCTAAGCTGTGAACTCATATCCTTGATGCAGATCGAATCGAGATCACCCCCCTTATCCTGTGCGATCTTCCTGAGGGCCTTTGCGTAAGCCAGATAATAATCAACGCTGTAGGGTCGTTCGTTTTCAGGTATCGAAGCGTCGACAGCCGGCGCCACGTATGAGAGCGCAACCTGAATGTTGACGCGCTTGCCGCCCCGCTCTGCAGCCGCAAGATTACGGCTAACCAGATGTTCGATGCAGAATCGCAAATTTTCAACGTCGTTGAGCGCATCGAAAATACGAATCACCAGCGCCCTCGACGCGTCGGCATCGCCACCCGCCTCAATCAGCAGATCGAGATTACTGGCCTGCGTATTCGTCGAATAATGATGAAAACCGAACTGGTTAGCACCGCGCAACAGAATCTGCGGTTGTACGGCCTGCTCTGCGTTGTCGAGCCCGCTTTTGACTTCGCTGATCAGGCGATAGGGATTGAAGCCGCGCTGCATTGCAATCTGATAGCTCTGCCCGCCACCAATCTCGATGTGCTTGAAACCCGCTTTCGCCGCCAACTGCGCCATCGTTTGCAGGGTTTGACTCTCAAAACACCAAACGCCAGTCGACTGCATCATATCGCGCAGTACCCAGCCAAAATCTGTTTTGTTCGTCATAATCGGCTACCCCAAACTACGCGTTACCACTTAAGCCTGCATTGACTGATGAATGGAGGCAATCGCCTTGGCCGACAGTGCAGGATCAAACTTGCCGTCGGTAGAACAGAGCATCCACGTTCCACCGATACAAAATACGTTCTCAAGTGAGAGATAGTCCATAAAGTTATCAGCATTCAGTCCGCCGGTAGGACAGAACGACATTGAAGGGAAAGGCCCTTGCATTGCTTTGAGCATGCCCATGCCTCCCACAATTGAAGCAGGAAATAACTTGCAGCGCTGCAGGCCATGAGATTTCGCCAGCATAATCTCTGAGGGAGTTGCCACACCCGGGAGCAACGCCGCACCGAGCTTTTCAGCAGTTTCTAACAGCTCTGCAGAGAGCCCGGGGGTCACTGTAAAATCAACGCCTGCATCCACAACCTGCTCGAGCTGGAATGGCGTGGTAACGGTTCCCGCGCTGACAATGGCATTCGAAAAACGCTCCTTAGCAAGCTTGATTGCATCCAAACCGGCATCAGTTCGCAAGGTAATCTCAAGTCCGAGTATACCGCCCTCGATCAGAGTTTCTGCGATGGGGATAATCTCATCGACCGTATTCACCTTGATGACAGGAAGAATAGGCAGCTTCAGTTCAGCAACTTTATCCAGCGCTTTTTGTTGTATCGACATAATTTACTCACTTACTAAAAACAAAATCCCCGCAGGCAAAAACGCTGCGGGGCCACAAACTCAGGCTGCCTAAAACTCGCCGGCAGCGCGGTAATCATTCTCGCCGCTAAAAGAGGATTGAGCCGCCCTGATCGGCATCACTGACAATAGCTCTCACCTTGCTAAACATATCGCGACCCAGAGTCAGTGTCTCGGAAGGCTGCTCAGAGGCTGCTCGAGCGGACAACTCGGCATCGCTCACATCGACCTGCAGTATTTGCGCGGGCGCATCGATCGTCACCATATCGCCGTCCTGCAGCCGCCCTATCATACCACCCTGGTTCGCCTCGGGCGTGAGATGAATCGCCGCAAGGATTTTTCCACTCGCGCCAGACATACGCCCATCCGTCAAAAGTGCGACTTTAAATCCCTGATCTTGCAGTGCCGAGAGTGCCGGGGTTAACTTGTGCAACTCAGGCATACCGTTAGCCGCCGGCCCCTGGTGCCTTAGAACCACGACGACATCTTTATTGAGCTCACCGGCTTTGAATGCCGCCGCCACATCTTCCTGGCGGGCGAAAACCCTGCAGGGTGCGACGATGGACTGATGCTCTGGCTTGACCGCCGACACTTTGACAATCGCCTTGCCCAGGTTTCCCTTCACTAACTGCAGTCCACCCTCCGCACTAAACGGGTCGCTTATGGGACGAAGTATGTCCTGATCGCGGGTCTCTGCCACCGGTTGCGTCCAGAGCAGCTTATCGCCTTCACCAGTCGCTTCACAGACGTAGCCGTCAAGACCGCCACCCATCACGTTGTCCAGATCATCATGCAGTAAACCTGCCTCGCGAAGCTGATAGATAATAAACGCCAAGCCACCGGCATCGCGAAAATGATTCACATCGCCCGTGCCATTGGGGTAGACCCTTGCGAGCAGAGGAACGACCGCAGATAGTTCGGCCATATCTTCCCAGTGCAAGTTAATACCCGCCGCACGCGCGATCGCTACGATATGCAAGGTATGGTTGGTGGACCCACCCGTTGCGAGCAAGCCGACCAGTGAATTGACGATAGAGGCCTCGCTTAGCACCTTGCCGAGCGTGGGAGCTGTCAGCACCTTGGCCACGGAAAGCTCTGTCAGCTGGCCACGCAAGGGTGTGCCAGTATTGATAAACGCGGTAGAGGGCAACTGCAAACCCAGCAGTTCCATCATCATCTGATTGGTGTTGGCCGTTCCGTAAAAGGTGCAGGTTCCGGGGCTATGGTAAGACGCAGACTCCGCCTCGAACAATTTGATTTCATCGATCTCGCCCAGTGCAAACTGCTGTCGCACTCTGGCCTTCTCCATATTGGAAATACCCGAAGGCATCGGACCCGCCGGAATAAAAATGGTAGGCAGATGGCCGAACTGCAACGCGCCGATCAACATACCGGGAACTATCTTGTCGCAAACGCCCAGGCAAATTGTCGCGTCAAAGGTATTGTGAGTCAGCGAGACTGCCGTCGCCATTGCGATCACATCGCGACTAAACAGACTCAACTCCATACCAGGCTGCCCCTGCGTCACGCCATCACACATAGCGGGAACACCACCCGCTACCTGGGCCGTCGCATTATTTTCCCGCGCAACCGCCTTAATAAAATCAGGATAGGTCGCAAAAGGCTGATGCGCAGAAAGCATATCGTTGTATGCGGTCACGATGCCAATGTTGGGCTTTGATTTGTTGGCGATCGAGTCTTTGTCCTCAGCGGGCGATGCTGCCACTACATGCGCCATATTGCTGCAGGACAGGCAGCTAGACGATGGGCTTTTGTCCTGCGTTTCGTCGAGCATGGCGAAGTATTGCTCGCGACCGCTGCGACTGCGTTCAATAATATTGTTAGTGACTCTTTGCAGAGTTTCGTTTTTCAAGACGTCATTACCTAAATTAGAGAGGTTTTATAGCGGAGGCGATGCATAGAAAAGACAGCATCACCCACAATAAATGAGAAAAGGGCAGTCCAGATCTGTAGAGTTCTGAGTTTCAGACGCGACTGAAACTTCTCGGCCATGTAACAACGCTGTAATAGGTAGTCTTCTATTAACAGCGTCAATCTGCTCTTGATTTGAGGCGAGGGATAGCTCAGAGCATGCGTTCAAGAACACCTCTTTTTTCGCCTCGCCATTAATTTGCAACACAATACTCCTTGCGTCAATAAGAGAAGGCAAAGTCCATGTAATCCTCTGTTCACGACTGGACACAGAACAGGTTCTGGCAAGTGCATTGCTGCCTGACGGATCGATCATTTCGCCAATGTTATCAGCGTCGGGGAAGAAAGACGCTGTATGAGCATCCTCCCCCATACCCAGGTGCACCAGGTCGAAAGGCCTCGGTATTGCCGAAAGCCGTTCGGCGCAATCGAATTCTTCTTCTCCCTCAAGGAAGAGCGGTAGAAAGTTAGGCTTCGTGTCTAGATTATCCAACAAGTTCTGCGTAATCAGGCGCGCATTCGACCGCTCATCGTCAGGCGACACACATCGCTCATCAACGAGCGTAATCGTTACAGACTGCCAATCGAGATCCTTGCGTGCCAGTGCTCGCATCATTTGAACCGGTGTCGACCCTCCGGAAAACGCGATGCTTGCCGAGCCTTGCAGGGCTATTGCCTTACCAATTTGTCTACCAATATAATCTGCCAATCGCTCGGCATTGTCTCGCTCGGGATTCAGCCCATTGAGCTCTCTCTCGAGTCGAGACGGGTCAATTTTAGCGACAGACTGGATCATACGGCAGCAAACCTCTTGTTGGTCGTTGCAAATTTTTAATTTAAAAATCAGGTAGTTAATTGTTTTGTTTGGAACAGGATTTCACAACAAGCCGAACCATCGTCGCTCCGTTATGAAAAATCATTTTACAGGCCGAGACATAACTTGTCCCGTCCGTCCGCCGCACGATCAAAACCACTGAACGAAAGTTCGTGGCCAAAAGCGTTCGCTTGGGGTTATTATAACCGACTATAGTATTGAATTGGTCTTACCAATAATCAGGAAATTTGCATGAAACGAATTCGAATTGGCATTAACGGGTTTGGACGAATTGGCAGGCTTGCTTTTAGAGCAGCGCAAAAGATGGCCGAAGTCGAGGTCGTGGCAATCAACGATTTGGTGGCCACCGATTACCTCGCCTACATGGCACAGTTCGATTCTACACATGGCGCGTTTGAAGGCACCGTAAAAGCCAGTGGCAACACGCTGGTCGTCAACGACGTGCAGTGCATTCAGGTTTACGCGGAACGCTCACCCGCTGACATCCCATGGGCCAAGCACGATGTCGATGTCGTCATCGAAGCGACCGGCATCTTCCTCACCACTGAACTTGCCCAGGCTCACATCAGCGCGGGCGCCAAGAAAGTTGTGCTGACTGCACCGTCTAAAGACCAGACACCGATGTTCGTCATGGGCGTAAACCACGACAAATACGCGGGCGAAACCATTGTATCCAATGCCTCCTGCACAACTAACTGCCTCGCCCCTTTAGCCAAAGTGATCAACGACGAGTTCGGTATCATTGAAGGCTTAATGACCACCGTGCACGCGACTACTGCGACACAAAAATCGGTTGACGGTCCATCCGCAAAGGACTGGCGCGGCGGTCGAGGCGCACACCAAAACATCATCCCGGCTTCCACGGGTGCGGCCAAGGCTGTTGGCAAAGTTATTCCTGAACTTGAAGGCAAGCTGACCGGAATGGCTTTTAGGGTTCCTGTCCCCGATGTATCCGTAGTTGACCTCACTGTTCGCGTCCAGAAAAAGACAAGCTACGACGAAATTTGCGACGTTATCAAACGCGCTGTCGCAGGTCCGATGAAGGGCATCATGGGCTATACAGATCTCCCACTCGTTTCAAACGACTTTGTGGGCAACACCTGTACATCAATCTTCGATGCAGGTGCCGGAATCGCGCTTAATGATCAGTTCTTCAAACTGGTATCCTGGTACGATAACGAAGCGGCCTACGCAACCAAGGCACTGGAACTGGCGCTGCACATCACAACAGCCAGCTCTAGTAAAAAGAGCGACTCTGAAAAAAAGCTTAGTTTCTGCGCTGCCTGAAGACTACTAGTCTGACATCTGCTGGCGCGACAACTGCTAGCCAGATAATTGCCAGACCGGTAATTGCTAGACAGATAGTCGGCAGACACGAGCCGGCAAGCAGAAAAAAACCTATAATAGATTCGTATTATTCGGAGTACAGGCGCACCTCGAGTGCGCCTGTTCGTTAAGCGAGCCTTCGATTTAACCAACCTGCGCCGACCGGCTCTATCGCCACAAGTACAAACCGTGAACACGCGAGAAAAGCGGCACAGCGGGATCACGGCCGGACTCATCACTTATCAGCTGCGATCATCAAAAAATGACTTCTAAGAATCTGGTAGCCGACCTCGGCGGCCCAAACATTCGCTTTGCCCTGGTCGATAGTGGTACGACAGAACTGCAGTCGATTGTTAAATACAGCATTAATGACTACGAGAGCCTCGAGCACCTCATTGAGGTTTATCTTGAAGGCCAGGGCTGCCCCGTCGCAGACATCGATTCAGCCTGTATCGCCATCGCCGGTCCGGTAGTGAACCAGCGCGTGCAAATGACTAACTGCAGCTGGCTAATTACCGCAGAGAAACTCGAACAGGCTCTCGGCCTCAACCGCGCGGTACTCATCAACGATTTTGAAGCAATCGCCCATTCTGTGATGTCACTGGACGCATCCGGCCTAATGGATATTGGAAGCGCGAGCGCCCTGCAGTCAGGACCAATTTCAGTGTTTGGCCCGGGCACAGGACTCGGTGCAGCAGTGGTATTGCCGACGGCAGATCAAACCATGATTATTCCTACCGAGGGTGGGCACGCAGGGCTAAGTGCGCGCACTGACGATGAGCTTTTGATCTTTAACGACTGGCGCGACAAGGGGTGCCGAATCAACCGCGAGTTCTTTGTCTGCGGTAGTGGCATTCTTAGAATATTTGAAACGCTTTGTGAAGACGCTGGTTCAAACGACTATAAAACCATGTCGGTCGTCGAAATCCAACAGCAGGGCTGCCGCGGGGAACATGCGATCGCTCAGCGTACAATGGAAATTTTCTGCTCTTTTCTCGGCAGCGCGGCGGGCGATCAGGTGCTCTGTACAGGTTCCACGGGTGGTCTCGTGCTCGCGGGCGGAATTCTTCCGAAGTTCCCCGATTTCCTGCAACAGAGTCCTTTCAGACAACGTTTCGAAAGCAAAGGGGCCA
>CAZDEW010000088.1:0-13271 GCA_964504585.1 uncultured Pseudomonadales bacterium
CGTTTTAAAATCTTGCCACTGGGATTGCGCGGGATGGCATCGATAAAGGCCGCGCCTTTGGGCTGCTTGAATCGCGCGAGCTTACCGTTGCAATGTTCGAGTACGGATTGCTCGGTGAGATCCGGGTCAGCTTTGACGATCACCGCAAAGGGACTCTCGCCCCATTTTTCGCTGTCGTGACCAATCACCGCCGCGTCTGCCACGCCCGGGTGCTGCAGCAGTACATTTTCGACCTCGGCAGGGTAAACGTTTTCTCCTCCCGAAATCACCATATCTTTTTTCCTGTCCTGAATAAAAATAAAGCCTTCATCGTCCTTGATGGCGATGTCGCCGCTATGTAGCCAGCCGCCCTTGAGTGCCTCTGCACTGGCATCGGGTCGATTCCAGTATTCGCGCATAATATGTCGCCCCCTGATGAGAACCTCGCCGGCCTCACCGGGTGGCAACTCATTTCCGTCGTCATCAACGACTTTTACTTCGGTATGGAAAAAAGCGCGGCCGGTTGAGCCCTTCTTACGGTTGGCGTCGTCAGTCGTGATGAGACAGGCAGGCGCACAGGTTTCGGTTAAGCCATAGACCTGATGTATCTCTATGCCGATCGCCTGGTATTTTTCGATGGTCGAGACAGGTACGGGTGCTGCCCCGGACATCATCCAGCGTATGCTTGACCAGTCAAACTGCTCGAAGTTCGGGACCTGCAACATAAAGTTCAGCATGGCGGGTACCGCTAATGTAGTGGTAATTTTCTCGGACTCAATTTGCTGCCAGGTTCTGACCGGGTCGAACTCGCGGTTGATCACAAGACTACAACCGACGTATAGCATCACGATCATGGGAGTTAGAGCGCCCACATGGAATAGCGGTAGCAGAACGAGGTAGCGATCCGAGGGGCCGCCGTCAGAGGTGTTTCTAATCGTTAGTACCGCCCAGAGCTGAGTTTCATGGGTGTGCACAACGCCTTTAGGCAGACCGGTTGTGCCCGATGTGTACATGATAAATAACATATCATCGGCGTCGGCTTTTTCACCAGGCTCATTGCTGCTTTGCTCCGAGAGCAACGACTCGTAATCGAGCAAATCGGGTTCGCTGTTACTTACCGTTTCTTCGTTAATGCAGATCCAGTGTTCGATCGTACTGCCTTCTTCGCCCATTGCGCGAAGCTCATCGACGATGGAAGAAAAGCCGGCATGATAAATCATGACTTTTGCGCCACCATCCTTGAGTATGAAGGACAGCTCCTTGGCAGTAAGCCGCCAATTGAGAGGCATGATTACCATGCCCGCTTTGGCCGGCCCAAAGAAACTTTCGATGTACTCGTGTCCGTTAAACGCCAGCAATGCTAGTCGATCACCGTGCTTGAGTCCAAGAGATTGCAGTGCATGACAAACCTGATTGGCACGCGCATTGAGCTCACGGTAGCTAAAACGCTTATTCATGGTGGCGTCGTAGAGAGCTTCTTTATCAGGATTCAGCTCGGCACGTTTGGTGAGAAAATCGCCAATATTGATGGGTAAGGACATTGTGATCTCGACTGATTTTTGATTTTATTGGGCTTTGCGAGCAGTATACCTATTTCAATAGTGGACTAAAAGAAACACAAAAACTGTCACTGCGAGCCCCTATGGAGCGGTTTTGAATGATTCGTCTGTGGACCCTGTTGTTGATTGGCTTGCTGGCTAGTTGCGAGCGACCGATTATTATTGCGCCTGATGCTACGCTGCCCGATGGCGCGAAATACTCGGGTGATGTGCGCGATCAATTATTTCATGGGCAGGGCGAGCTCGTGTTTCCCGATGGTGCCTATTACAAGGGTGGGTTTGAGGCTGGCTTGATGCATGGTCAGGGTCTTTTTGTCGATGCATTCGGCGATCGCTATGAAGGCGTTTTTAAACAGGGACGGGCAACGGGCGAGTTTGCGGTGGCACTTGAGGAGGGTGCTGTTAACTACAGGGGTGGATTGCGCGACTGGCGCTTCCACGGTGAAGGCGAGCTTGATTCAGCAGAGAGCCGTTATCGAGGTGGATTCAGCAGTGGCAAATTCCATGGCGAGGGTGAGTTAGTACTCCTCTCTGAGGGCAACGAGATTGCGACCTACAGGGGGGCGTTTGCCGATGGCGACATGCATGGGGAGGGCAGGTACGAATACGCTGGCAATAGTTTTGAAGGCCGGTTCATCGCTGGCGACTTTAAAAGCGGGGAGTCTATTAGTGCCAGCGGTGATCGCTACAAGGGCAATTTTTCGGGCTGGAGCTTAACCGGTGAAGGAGAAAAAATCGATGCGTCGGGCTATGTGTATTCCGGCGTGTTCGAGAGCGGTTACTTGCAGGGCGAGGGCAGGCGTGTTGGTGATGATGGCTCGACTTACGTGGGCGAATTTCGTTACGGGCGGATGCACGGTGCAGGTGTGCTCGAGAGCACCAGCGACGATGGCTCGAAAATGCGTCAAGAAGGTTATTGGCGGCGAGGACACTATATCGGCCCCGATAAAAACGCGAAGCGTCAAAGTGAAATAGCGCTAGAAAACTATAGTGGTTTCGTTTCCAATTTCGAAAAGAAGCTTTTAGAGTCCCGTTCTGATGAAACCGACGTTTTCTTGCTCGCGGTCGCTGGCGACGGAACGCAAAGCGTGTTTAGGCGTGAAGTGGAGTTTGTCCGCGACGTTCTAAGTAAAAAATTCAGGACTTCAGGCCGCGAATTGCTATTGGTCAATTCGCACAGTACAGCTGACAGCTATCCACTCGCTACCAGGGCGACTATTCGCGCTGCGATGGAAGCTATTGCGGAGCTTATTGACCCGGCCAATGATCTGTTGATTGTATATCTGACCAGCCATGGCAGTGAAGATGCCGTGCTGTCGCTGGATCATGACGATATCGAACTGTCTTCCCTTGCTGCAGCGGAGCTGGCTGAAGCACTTGCATTGAGCTCCGTGCCGAAGTTGGTGATGATATCCGCGTGCTACTCGGGCAGCTTCCTGCCTTACCTGTCCAATCCAGCAACCGCCGTATTAACTGCATCGGATGCGGAGAGCCAATCGTTCGGTTGTTCGGATGAGTCTGAAGGCACTTACTTTGGCCGTGCGCTGTTTTTAGAGACACTGCAAAAAGACCCAGCGCTGTCGATCGACGAGGCGTTTACAGCGGCGAGCGCTATTATCGCTGAGTGGGAGCAAGAGCAGGGCTTTGAGCCGTCTGATCCGCAAATGCACTTTCCGAAAGTCGTTGCGGATAAGCTGCTCGAAGTTGACCGCGCTTTGTCGTCAAACTAGACCTGACAGGAATTTTCTCCGAAGTCATAACCCAAAAGGGCCGCCGGTAAAAAACACCAACTGAAGTATGAAATGAAAAAAACTGCTCGTTACTTTCTGATGCTGCTTACGCTTTGCCTGCTCTTTCTGGCAACTGCTTATGCCGTGCTATATGTTAAAAATAATTCGGATACCGCTGTCGTTACAGAGTCTGAGCTTGAGGTGGCGTTCGAACGTGGCGCTGGCTGGCTACTGGATAATGAAGCAGTGCTGATGGATACACACATACCTGCACTTTGGGAGATTTTAATTGAAGCTGCAGAAGCTTCTGGGCACGAAGGTTTGCGTCGATTGGGGTATGACTACCGAAGAAAGAATCGCGTTGGCTATCGAGGTGGTCCGCTTGCGTTTCAAGTCTATGGCGATGATTATGCGGATTACGCTTCTGTCGATCTTTCCATATACCCATACTATGATCTGTTAATGATGTATGCCTACAGTTGCGACGATCTATTGGCTCAGCTGGAAACCGTACAGGCACAGCTGGATTCAGACTTTTGCGATCGAAGCTATCCATTGTCTCCCGCCTGTAAAACTCATCAGCTTATGGGTTTCTCCTATTTTCGCGGCAACCAATGTCGGGATAAAAAACTGGTAGAAGGAACGATACACAGCCTGCTGAACGATATACGCAAACAACTTCAATTTGATGTGCGAGTAGTCGATGTCTATCTGCAAAGGGTTATGATGTTGCTCCGTTTGGCCGGTGAAGAGCATGGCGTCCGGCAAGCGTGGTTGCGCCAGATTGTCGATGCACAAAATGATGACGGTGGTTGGGACGACTTTATGCCGCTGATAGCTGTTGGCAATGGCCGGAGTATTGGTTTCAGTAAAAGGGCAATCAAAATTGCCAGACCAGCATCTGACTTTCACGCAACCGTGCAGGCAGTATTATTGTTGGCATTGGTTCACGACGAAAGTTAGTATGCCCCGTCGAGATCAGATAGCCGCTGCAATCGCATCGTGGCGGTCTATTTTTTCTATATCCGCTGAGCGATCAATCTATTTTTGCTAGTATAGAATTCGAAAATACAGGAAATAACCATGGATATAACTATGGATATAACTACTCAGGAAATCATTGGGCAGTACAGCCTGACTGTTGCAGCGCTTGGTGCTCTGGCCGTTTTGTTGATTGTCCAGCTTATCGTTGCTGATGCCATAGGCATACGTAATAAGCATGTACCCGGAGCAGCGGTTCCGTCTGACCACAATAACCTTTTGTTTCGCGCCACTCGAACCGTCGCGAATACCAACGAAAGTTTCAGTATCTTTGTCGTGGCTTTATTGTTCGCGCTATTATCTCTGGCGTCCCCCACAGCCGTCGGCTACGCGACCTGGGCCTATGTTTTGACAAGGGCACTTTACGCTGTTTGCTACTACGCGAACCTGCAGATACTGCGGTCTATTGTCTTCGCGTTCTCTCTGCTATCCATCGTTGGTCTTATAGTGGTTGGCTTTAGAGCCTGAGCGGCGCCAATCGCTGCTCAACGTCGCCATCATGCTCTATGATCATGCAACAAGATCCGCTTTTTAGTCGAACAGAGGCGTCGGCAAGTGCGAATGTAGCCGACGGTGCTTCGCCTGCTGCAAGGCCGCTCGCTGCTCGCATGCGACCTTTAGAGCTGGCCGATTATGTCGGACAGCATGACCTCGTCGGTGAGCGCAGTATGTTAAGGGAGGCACTGCAGCGGGGCGAATTACCCAGTCTTATTCTCTGGGGGCCGCCGGGATCCGGAAAAACCTCGCTAGCAATGCTGCTTGCGCAATCCGTTGGCTATGATTGCGAACTGCTTTCTGCGGTTATGGCCGGTGTAAAGGATATTAGGCGCGTGGTGGACGAGGCGCGCCAGCGACTTTCCCTGGAAGATGGAAAAAAAACGCTTGTGTTCATTGATGAAGTCCACCGATTCAATAGATCACAGCAAGATGCTCTGTTGCCTCACATTGAGAGCGGGCTACTAACTCTTATAGGCGCCACCACGGAAAACCCGGCGTTTGAACTCAATAATGCCTTGCTTTCGCGAGCGCAGGTTCTGGTACTACAGCCGCATGACGAGGCCGCCTTAAAAGCAATGCTAGATCGAGCTGTGCAGCACGATGCACTGTTCTCTGCATTGATTGTAGACACATCTTTGCTGGAGAAAATAGCCCTGAGTGTAGACGGCGATGCGCGGCGTGCTCTCAATATGCTCGAGTGGTTGGCGCATGACGCGCAAGCAAAGGGAAGATCAGCCTTGGAAGCTGAGGATTTTGCATCGCTTGCAAATTTTCAGCCGGTTCAGTTCGACAAACACGGCGATCACTTTTACGACCAGATCTCTGCTCTGCATAAAGCTGTGCGGGGCAGTGCTCCAGACGCAGCTCTGTACTGGTTGGCGAGAATGCTGGAGGGTGGCTGCGATCCAAATTATATTGCCCGGCGGCTTGTGCGCATGGCCAGTGAAGATATTGGCCTCGCCGATCCGCGTGCTCTGGAACTGTGCCTGAATGCCTGGGACGCCTTCCGGGGATTGGGTTCGCCTGAAGGTGATCTGGTGATCGCTCAGGCGGTGATCTACCTCGCTGTTGCACCCAAGAGCAACGCTGTGTACAGCGCATATAAAGCGGCCAGGCGCCTTGCCGCAGAGACTGGTGCCGAGCCTGTGCCGGCGCATATTCGAAATGCACCAACCTCGCTTGCTAAATCGTTGGGGCATGGTGAGGATTATCGCTATGCTCACGACTATGAGGGGGGCTTTGTCGCGGGCGAGTCTTATATGCCCGAAGCGCTCGCGACGGTTGGCTTGTATGAGCCATCTAACCGCGGATTGGAATCAAAGATTCGTCAGCGCCTTAATGAGTGGCGAGAGCTGAATGTCGACAGTGAGTTTCAGCGTTATCCACGATAGTACTTTCAGCTGTGGTACAACCCCGCTATTTGTAAGCAGTGCTCGTTACTAAGTGTTCAGTGCTACGAGCAACGCGCATAGTGCTAGGCATCGCCAGCGTATTGAAAGACTTCGTCGAGCGGAACCTGAAAAACTGCTGCGATCTCGAATGCCGTTTCCAGCGAAGGAGAGTACTTGCCCTGCTCAATGGCGATGACCGTTTGTCTGGTCATGCCAACCCGTTTGGCCAGCTCAGCCTGCGTCATTTCGCCGTTGTGAAAACGCAGGGTTCGAATATGGTTGGTAATTCGCGTTTTCTTAGCCATGACTAAAATCCCCGACGATAAGCGACGATCTTAGCGCCGGAGCCTACAAGCGTTGCAAGCAGAAAGGCCAGATACAGGGTGTTTGCAATCCAGAAATGCTCCCACTCCGCGACAGACATTAAAAGCGCACCCATCGCACCGCCGGCTATCAGCCATTGACCAAAGGCGTCTCCGTAGCGATTAATTTGCAGGTCGCGTTCGTCTTGATCATTAGCCTCAGAGGTGTTCGTCACCGCTATGATGATATGTATGATGATCGCAGCCAATATGACCAGTGCGATAGTCGATAGCATCGCGCCAACATAATTGACCTCTACCAGCGGCAGCTCTCGCGCTCCGGGTAGTACTGAGCTAATGTAGGTGGTCATCGCTACGATTGAAATGATGGCCATCGCCCACGCGCTTTTCTCTTGAAATGACATAATATAATCTCCATGTAAAATATGTTTGACATGGCTAATGTAAGCATTGGCAGACTTGATGTCAAATAAAATATACATTGAGTATACAAATCGTTACATTTTGTGGAAAATTTCATACCAAACAGTAGTTCGGGTTCTTTTTTTGCACTAATTTTGTGCGAACACGGTTTCCGCAGAATACGATTTGAGCGTGTATAGTCGAAGCAAAGCGTTTTGGGCGGTGTTTGCACTCGGGGGGCTAAGAGTAGCGATCCTCGACTGATCCTTTATTCGCTTGTTCCTGAAGCGGTATATCAACAAACAGGTACTCTGGCGTGTGAGAAAGCCTCGGAGAAAATGAGGGTCGTCCGCTCTTCGCTTTGGATCTGCCTTCGTCCGCAGCATTGCCCGGCGTTCTCGAGTTACCGAGCCGTCATTTTCTGTGTTTTCTAGCGGCAGATTTCACCCGTTTGAGTGACGGCGCAATCATTAAACTCGCCAATTCGCTGGTGGATGCAGGCGCATCCTATTTTGTTTGCTGGGGCCCAGATTGTGAGCGTTCGCACGACCTAATTGATGATCTGACGCTTCTGGTATCGCCCGAAGCACAGGACGACTCAATTATTATGACGACGTGGCACGCCGAAGAATCACTCATCGAAGCACTTTTCTTTTTGCTGTGCTCTGCCTGGCCGGACCGGGGCTACGAGGATACAACGACTTGCATCGTCGCGGTCTCAGTTGGTGGTGGTGATGTCGCGGCTGAGATTCGTCAGTCACTGGCCGATCCCGAAACGCTGATTGCAAAGATGGCTGCCTCATGACGGGAATTGAGTTTGAACACATTGTTATTGTCGTTGACGATCTTCAGGAAGCAATTGCCGACTTTCAGGGTATGGGTTTTCATGTCCGCGAGGGCGGGCCTAACGGACCGACGGAAAATGCCCTGATCGTATTCTCTGACGGGAACTACATCGAGTTAATCGCGATGCGGTCGCCGGTTATGCGTAAAATGTCTGTTATCGCTTCGAGGCTTGGATTAATGCGTCTCGTACTTATGCTGCTCCCGGTAGGCGTTCGTCGCTATCTGCATTGGTTTGGCCAACCCAGTGGCATCGCAGATATTGCCCTGCGTACGCATGACATCAAAGCGCTCGCGCGGGAGACAGAGGAAAAAAGCTTGATTGCACCGGAAACCGTCAGGCAGTTTCAAAGGCCGGGCGTTGATGGCGAGCAGGCGCGCTGGTTATTAGCGAGTGATGCCGGCTATGAGCCGCCTTTCTTTATTGAAGATATCACCGATCGTGCGCTCCGCATACCGATAGTAGGGCAAGATGAGCATCCAAACCGCACGATAGCGATCGTTAAGATCGAGCTGCCAGAGGAGCTTTTTGGAAGACTCAAGGGGCTTTTCCATAAACCTGAATTATTCGTCTCTGATTTCTCGAAAGTTCATATCGTATTGGAAACCATTAACGACGAGTCAATCGACTTATCAGAGTCGACGCGCTACGGGTTTCGGTTATCACTTATCCCTTATCAGTAGATGATGTTATTGTCTTAATCACTAAAGTAGCTTGTAGAGAAAATTTTTAAGTGGCTTCAGAAAATAAGTGTTTAGCGGAATGGTTCGGGCGTGGCGAACTGCTAGATACAACCCATGGGAAACTTTTCGTAAGAGTGACTGGGGAGGGAGAGCCATTGTTACTGCTGCATGGATTTCCTACTGCTTCATGGGATTGGCATCGGTTGGTTTGCGATCTGGAGACGCGCTTTGCTGTCTTTGCGGTCGATATGCTTGGCTATGGCTTCTCGGAAAAGCCGGATGACGTTGATTACTCGACACCTTTGCAGGCTCAGCTGTTACAACAAGTAATGCGGGCGAAAGGTATCCAGTCGGCACATATTATGGCGTTTAGCTATGGCGTATCGGTCGCACAGGAGTTGCTTTGGCAGGCTCAGCGCGGTGATTCCAGGTTTGCGATAAAGTCGCTGTGTTTTTTGAACGGCGGGCTTTTTCCTGAGAGTAATCACCCCAGATTGTCACAGAAGCTGCTGTTGAGCAGGTGGGGTTGGCTTTTCCGGCACCTGCTTAGCAAGCGCAGTTTAGAGAAAAACCTTTCCGCGATTTTCGCTGAGCAGACGCAGCCCGCAGCAGAACTAATTGATCAATACTGGGACTTGCTAAATCACAACAATGGCAGGCGGATATTACCAAAACTGATTCAGTATCTGGGCGAGCGAAAGACGCTGGCGCATAACTGGGAGCGAGCATTGATTGAAGCAGAACAACCGATACAGTTGATCTTTGGAGAGGATGATGGCCTGTCCGGCCCAGCGGTTGTCGAAGAGTTCAGATCAAAGGTCGGTTCTCCCTACATAGATACGCTTGAGGGTATCGGGCATTACCCGCAGCTTGAATCGCCGCAAAAAGTCATTGATCGGTACTTCGCTTTTGTCGATGCTGAGTGTTGAAGTGGATAAAACGCGGCTTTGTTAGTTTTTGGTACAGGGGGTTTGCTTGCCTAATCGATTGCCCGTTTATATCGTTATCGCCTTGCCTGTTTTAACTGGCCTTGTTCTTTCGTTGACGGGATTGAATGATGGCTTCCGTAATGCTCAGGCGGCGAGCTGGGCGACTGTTATAGGCAGGGTTGATGCTCGCTATGAATACACTGGTGTAAGCATCTCGCTAACAATGTTCTCTTATGAAAACACAACTAACGATCCTTTCAGTTACAGTTATTACTATCAAGGTGAAAGCTATCAGGGGTCGCGAGCAGGTATTGGTCTTGCACGGCCGTTGAAAAATTATAAGGCCGGGGAGTCGGTGGTGGTTTATGTTAATCCCGATAGGCCGAATGAGTCTGTACTAGCGCCGGGCATGCAGCGGCCTCACATTATTCAAGTTATTTTAGGGCTGCTCTTTATCTGGATTGGCAGAGAGCTTTATCGACGTTTATTGCGATAGGCAGCAAGGGATAAGTAAGTTGGCGTTGCACTGCAGCCGAATCGTGCAGAAGTAAGCAGCTCTCTCGAAGGCAGCACTTTTTTATATGGTGCCCAGTAGAGGGCTGAGCAAGTAACACTACAAGTTTTTGTTTTCTCTATAGCTTTTGACCAAACAATATAGAAATCAGGAAC
Source organism: uncultured Pseudomonadales bacterium (assembly GCA_964504585.1). Lineage (GTDB taxonomy): Bacteria > Pseudomonadota > Gammaproteobacteria > Pseudomonadales > UBA7434 > UBA7434. Next base: position 10,049 of record CAZDEW010000088.1, read on the forward strand.
ACTATAGTAGCAATTAGTAGGCGCCCCAAGTACAAAAAAAGAGTTGTCCATATAGCAATGAGCTGACAGTTGAATTTGTGGCTGTTAGACTTCGAAGCAATATTGTCCAATGGAAATAGGGATATCTATTTGAATATGAGAATTAAGGGTACAAGTCCGCGGCTCTTTTTTTTACTTCCAATACTGTTGTGCCTCTCCGCCTGTGGTGGAGGTGGCGGGGGTGGAGCGGAAGGTAATCAACCAATTATTGAGTTAGGTGTGTACATTAAGGCCAGCAATGCGGATATTGGAGAGTTCAGCGAGTTTGGTTATTCGACCGCGATAAGTGGTGATGGGAAAACATTGGCAGTCGGAGCGCCTCAAGAAAATGTTGCTTCAATTGGGATAAATGGTAATCAGTACGATAATACCTCCAATTGGGTGGGGGCAGTCTATGTATTTGTTCTATCTCCAAGCGGATGGGAGCAACAGGCTTATATAAAGGCAAGCAATGCGGATTGGCAGGATCAATTTGGTAAAGATGTTTCTCTAAGTTATGACGGCAATACGCTGGCAGTGGGAGCATTTGGCGAAGATGGCTCAGACACCGGGGTTAACGCAGATCAAACAAATAATGCATCAGAAAATTCCAATTCGGGGTATTCCTATGGAGCAGCTTATATATTTAATCGGATAGATACAGAATGGCGTCAAGAAGCCTACATTAAAAGGCCTGTCTCCTCGATATCAAATTTTGGATCATCTTTGAATGTATCAGCGGACGGGCATTGTGTCGCGATTTCGGGATTTCGCTTGGAAGGGGTTGATGTGTTTATTAAAGGGGCTGGGGACTGGGAGTTTGAAGAAACTTTGATTCCTTCGTCAGCAGGCTATCAGGATAGATTTGGTGAATCAATCGCTGTCAATGTGGATTGCACCCGTATAGCGATTGGAAGTCCTGGGGAGGACAGTGCAGCAACGGGCATTGATGGTGATGCTTTTGACAACTCTTTGTTCAATACTGGAGCCGTATATATTTTTGATAAATTGCTAGGCAATTGGGAGGAATCAGCATACATAAAAGCTCGGGTCACCGACCAGTACGACTATTTTGGGTGGTCACTAGATCTTAGTGATGATGGGGATGTATTAGCAGTAGGAGCTTTTAGTGAAGATAGCAATGCCGAAGGTGTCGGTGGTAATGAAAACAATGATCTTACCTATAACTCTGGCGCTGCATATATTTTCACGTATGAAGGTTCTCAATGGATACAACAAGCCTATATTAAGTCCACAAATACGGGGCAATTGCCGGAATATACAGTTCTCTACGATCATGAGTTTGGTCGATCTGTCGCGATAAGTGGTGATGGAAAAATTTTGCTCGTAGGTTCTCCCTTAGAGCAAGGAGGGTCAGCAGGTATGAATCAGGACATAAGGAATTTTGGACTTTTTGACTCTGGAGCAGCATTTACATATGTATATGAGAATGGCCTATGGGTTGAGGGTGATTATATAAAGGCAAACAATCCTGACGGAGCAGACAGGTTTGGATCGTCGGTTTCCGTCGATTATGAGGGTAAGAATTTACTAATTGGAGCCATAGGCGAAGAAGGGGGAGACCCGGGGATTAATGGCGATGCCGCCGACAATACCAGCTATGCTGCCGGAGCGGCGTATTTGTTTAGCCCGTGATCTAATTCAGCTGTTCTAGCCGTATCTGTTGCCCTCGTGGCAGTCTGAAATCATGTCTAGTTACCTTAGGAAAGTCCAAGCCAAAAGCTTTACATTATTCGAGTTGTTTTAGGGCTGTTCTTTATCTGGATTGGCAGGGAGCTTTATCGACGTTTATTGCGATAGGCTGAAAGCGGAAGTCCGAACCGACTAGGGCACAAAAAAAAGACCGCCCGAAGGCGGTTCTTTTTTCATTTGGTGCCCAGGAGAGGGCGGTTCTCAGCGTTTACAAAGCATCGCTTTGTGCTGAGGTTCGCGCGAGCGCAGTATCAGCGAGCGGCAGTCCCGACTGTAGTTAGGGCACCATATAAAAAAACCCCATCTTTCGACGGGGTTTTTTTATATGGTGCCCAGGAGAGGACTTGAACCTCCACGGCCTTGCGGCCACCAGCACCTGAAGCTGGCGTGTCTACCAATTTCACCACCTGGGCATATCTTTACTGATGTGTGTTCGTTCTAGTTATGGCTCCAATTCTAACCTTGGCAGCGCTTCACGCTGCACCAATTTGCCGCTTCCGGCTCCTGCCTCTCGCGGCACTTGTGCATCCTGCACGTCGCACACCTGGGCATGTCTTAAATTTTTCTCTTAACTCTGTACTTTCCTTTTACCGAACTCTGTATCGATCCGCCACGCGTGGCCCGGGGGGCTTAGGACCTGCGGTCCGTCATCTACCAACATCACCACCTGGGCTTGTTAAAAAACAGTTGTTCGTTCTAGTCGTGGCTCCAATTGTAACCTTGGCAGCGCTTCGCACTGCACCAATTTGCCGCTCTCGGCTCCTGCCTCCCGCGGCACTCGTGCATCCTGCACGTCGCACACCTGGGCTACCCTCTGTTGAGCACTGATCGTTCTCGTTAGGGCACCAATTTTTGCGTTGGCCTAGCTTCGCACTGTACCAATTTGCCGCTTCCGGCTCCTGCCTCCCGCGGCAGGGTCGGCCCCATGAACGCAGTGAATGCTTTGGGTCCTCGTGCATCCTGCACGTCGCAAACCTGGGCCGGGGTGCGAAATCGCTATCCGGGATCGTTCGACCACAAACAAGGCAGCGCACTTTATCGGCAGAAATGCAGCCTGTCAAATGGTGAGGGCCTTTGCAGCGTATAATTCGTCGCATATCGCTAGATCAGCCGAGAACAGAACTTGTCCAGACGTAAAAAAACTTCAGATCCCTTCGCCGAGCGCGAGTCGCGGCGCTATGAGGTGCCGATCGCCAGCCGCGAGCATATTATCGAGCTGGTGGCGGAGCACGGCGCGCTCAGCTTCCGCGAGCTGGTCGGTCTGCTCTCGATCAAAGGGCAGGACAGCCGCGGCGCTTTGCAGAAACGGCTGGGAGCGATGTGCCGTGACCGGCAGCTGTTGGCCTCGGCAGATGAGTTTTCTATTCCTCCGCGCGAGCCTCAGTTAACCGGTAAGGTGCAGGCGCATCCCGATGGCTTTGGCTTCCTGCTGCTGGAGGGTCGGGAAGATGTGTTTCTGGTCCCATTCTCGTGCGTTCGGTGCCAATTCCTC
>CAZDEW010000089.1:0-12953 GCA_964504585.1 uncultured Pseudomonadales bacterium
AGGCACCAGCGGCGGCGGCAGTAGCAGCACCGGTACCGGCAGTACCTCCTGTGGAAACAGGCTCGCTTCGTTATGGGACACGTAAACCGGCAGCCAAACCCCGGCATGCTGACTGATGGCAGCAGCAAATATCTCGTCTGCATTGAGATCGCTGCCACGCGCTCCCGAGGCTTGAGGCTCAGCAAAGATTAAATCAAAGAACACGGCATTGGACTCGGCCAGCCGCTCTAGCAGAGTCCCGTGTACTTCACGGCTCCAGGGCCATACACCAATCTCTGACAATGACGCGTCGTCAATAGCAATGATGATGAGCGAGTTGTTATAGGAGATAGTGTCTGCGCGCAGCAGCAAATCGTAGAAAAGCGTATCTATCCGACGCGTCCATTGCTCTGCCGACACCAGATAGACCAACGCTGCAATCGCGCCAATAAAAAGCCAGGGCGAAATTCTCGTCACGGGGCCGCTCTAAAAGCGATTAGAGAACAGGCATACTCGCGGCACAGCGAGCATAGCCAGCGGCTATGATGAACCCTATCGAGAAACACGAGTTTGACAGCGCGCCACTAGATCAACAAAAACAGTCCGATAATCCCGAGCACGGTAAACAACAGCCCTCGTTCATCGCGTTGCTGCACCTCTCTTGCTTCGGTATTGCTTGAGGCGGCTGATTCGGAAATGGCGCGCGCCCGAACATAGGCGTAGTTGGAGGGGGCTTGATCAATCTCTTGACTGTGGGCCAACTCTTTAACGGTGACCGAATCGGATACGCTAGAAAAATCGGCCGTTGATGAGAACTCAAGTACGTAGCTATCAGCGCCGATAACAGGCTCCAGCTCCACACTGACAGTCCGTTTTTTCTCGAGCATTGCGAACGTAATCAAGGGCTCGCTCAACTCATCCGGGACACAATACTGCCGGTCGCTCTCGAGCCCGACAAATCCGTTTTGCACCCCTAATACCCGCAGACGATAGCAACCGGGTTCTACACCGGAGAACTCGTAATAGCTTTTCTCGCTGCGATGCCGCGAAATAACGCGGTCGTGCTGGACACTGTTGCCATCTGATGCGGTTTCCTCAAGCAGCTCCAGCAGATAATGGTCCGCTCCTTCCACATGCTCCCACTCGACGAGCGCAGGGATATTACACTGCGGCAACCACACCGGGGCATCCAGCAATTCGACCGGCTCGATGGGCTGCTCGCCATATTTGGCGAGCGTAGCGTATCCGCTATCGATATTGACTACGGCACCTGATGCTTCGTAATCCACGTTACCCTCAAGCACCTCGGTACGTGTAACGGGCTGAATACTGTCATTGCGAACCCTGAACTCTGTACCTCTGACCGCTGCCACCCCAGTCGTCGTCCGCACACGGAAATTATTTCTCGGCTCACTTCGCTTAACGCGGACTTTTGCACTCCCAGTCGGCAAGCTAACCTGAACATCAGATTGGCGAGTCTGTTTTATGGCTGACATCGAATCAATAATCAGCTCGCTCTCAGGCGCCAACGTCAACAGGCTCCCATCAACAAACTCGATGACTAATTCACCGTCAGCCAACAGTAGACGATCTCCGATCTGCAATTCATCACCCTCGGCGAGCGCGGTCAGCTCTCTGTTCTCCCGGATAACAGCCAGAGCGCCCGAGAGGTGTCGAATCGTTGCCGACATAACAGGAGCCTGCAACCAGCTGAGCGGCATTTCAATGCGCTTGCCAATCGCGATTGTCTCCTCCCGAGGAATATTGTTATAAGCGGCCAACTCACGCCAGCAATTCTCATAATAGGAAAATTGATTGCACACCGACCACAGAGTGTCGCCTGGGCGCATGGTGTAACTCCAGTTATTCGACGTTTTCGCCGCGCTCTTGTCAGCGCTCTGCGCAGACACAGGTTGGCTGCCAGCGGCGACTAGAAACAGGCTCGCAAAAGCAATAAGAAAACCCGCAAGGTAGTTAATCGACCAGCGAAGATGCAGACTTTTGCCGTGGTGCAGGGCATGATTTTTATAACGATACATAGTGTTACCACCAAGCTGTTTCATCACTTTCCATAGCAGCTGCAAAGAACGAGTGTTTTGTTCGGCGCAACAATGTCCCATCGATACATCCCGTATCGATAAACCTTATAAGCAAAGAGTTTTTTCCAGGAACCGGTTTGTCAACAAAGCCTTTCACTCCGACATTCAGAGTGGATCGTCAGACCGTCAGGAAGTGACCGCAGCCTTAACGCGCTCTAAACGATAACCATGCTGGTATATGGTCTTAACGCAGTAGCCATTTTCGGGCACCAGATTGAGGCTGCGACGAACTCGGGATACGTGGACATCGACCGTACGCGTATTCAAGGGCGCGTCGATTCCCCAAACCTCGCGCAGGAGGTACTCTCGGGAAAGCATTTTTCCAATGTTTTTTAATAGGCAGAGAGCCACGCGATAATCCTTGGGCGTCATCTTTACGAGCTCGCCATCAACGGTGACAGTCTCATCGCTGGTGTTGATAACAATTGAACCCACCTCAATCAGCGATTCATCGCCGACGATACCTGCTCGCCTCGCAATCGCGTTGACGCGTGCTAACAGCTCGCCTTTACTCAAGGGCTTGCGCACATAGTCATCGGCGCCCGCACGTAGCGCGCTCACGATGTCTTGCTCACTATCTCGCTGGGTCGCGAAAATCACGGGGGTCTTCAAGCCAAGATTTTCGCGTATCTTGGCAAGCACCTCTGGCCCTTCCATGTCCGGCAACTGCCAGTCGAGGATAAACAGGTCGACAGGGTTATCCCGCAATAACTTGAGGAACTCCTCGCCGCTGTCAGCATGTACAACGTCAATCCCCTCGGCCTCAAGCCAGGAGATCACCAACCCGGATTGCGACGGATCGTCTTCTAGATAACCTATTCGCATAAAAACCACTTTGTTCTTGTAATAATGATCCCTTCCTAACTGAACACACTCGCATTTGCACGATCAGGCAACGAGACACCAAGCAGCTCGGCGAGCGTCGCTGGAAGGCCTGTCTGGATTATAGCGGCATCAAAACCCACCCTAAGGCCGCTGTTAACGAGCTTTTACAATTATAAGAGGGGCGGTGATAACTGTGGCAAGGGGCCGCGGGCCGATATGGCGCTTTGTGAACAAAATTTAACCAAATATAGTCCTATCCCAGAACCAACCAGGAAATCAGCATGCTCAGCCCGCCGAGAAAAATAACCGTCCCCACCAATAACAACATCATCAACCATGGCTTGAAGGGCTTACGCTCTATCTGATGGATGGGCGAAGCCAGATATTTCTCCACGCGCTCGAGATCCTCCTCCGAGAGCTTGCTTTCCGGCTCCGCAGAGAGAGTTTCCGCTACCGGTGTTTTGGCCTCAGGGTTTAACAAGCCCTGCTTACTGGATTGTGTCATTGCGCCCTCATATGGGTGTTGCAGTCGTTTGTGTGTCAGGCACGATGGACTGACCTGCGGAAAAACCATCCGCGAGGCGATCGACCAGAGCGGGGCGCTCATCATCGTTAAACAGTCCACCAAGACCCGGATGGTGATCAATCCGCGCGAGCAACGGTGCATTGAGCGCGGAGGAAAGTGTATCCACATTATTATTCAGGATGTCGTAAGCGTCTGCCGGAACATCCTGTTGAAAGTTCGCTACCCAGCCGGCCAATTCCAGACCATCGCCGCGAATCGCCTCTGCACTGAGCAGCGCGTGGTTCAGGCAACCCAGACGAATCGCGACCACCAGCACAACACTGGCATTGAGCGAAGCTGCGATCGAAGAAAAATACTCCGTATCGTTGAGAGGCACCCGCCAACCGCCCGCACCTTCAACGACCACTACGGTACTCGCGTCGGCTTTTCTTGTGACGACTTTGCTAATGTGCTCAACGCAATCTGAAACCGACAGCCGCAGCCCCGCCCTTCTGGCCGCAATGTGGGGCGCGATCGGTTCGTCGAGCAAAAATGGGTTAACGCTTGCATAGTCCAACTCGAAGTCCGCTGTATGCTGCAGAAGATAGGCATCTTCGTTCAACAATTGCCCTTCGAAACACGCGTATGCAGATGCCCCTGCCGCGACCGGCTTGAAGGCCATAACCCGGTTTCCTCGCCGCTGCAAAGCGCGTATCAGTCCCAGCGAAGCAATCGTCTTCCCGACTTCTGTATCGGTGCCCGTCACAAACAGACAGGGTGGCATGGCATCTTCCGGATTCATATTTGTCGCTAAGCGCTCAGGCTTTACTGCAGACCGCGCTGAGCACGTTGTAGGTCAGGCCGTATTCTCCGGCCCGCTCATGGCCAATATCACGCACTAAGGTCTTTTGTTCCAGGGCGGATAAAAAGCGTCGATAGCGCATCTTGGTCAAGGTTCTTTTTGGCCGATCACTCAGATGATTGCTGGCACCAATACCACGTATACTTTGCAGGGTCTCTTCGATCGTTTCGTGTGTATCAACAAAGCGATCGACTGTAATCTTTTCTATACGAAAAAAACTGCTGAGTTGATTTTCAATATCATCGCGTCGAGCAAAATCCAGCGTATGTTCGGCATCATCCAGATCCGCCCATGCAGCATCAATCTCCTGCATGGAGCCCTGGAGTAAGGTGTTAAAAGCGATAACACCGCTTGCAGACAAAACAGCCCGCAAATTACCCAGTAGTTTCGGCAGATCATCGCTCCACTGCAAGGCCAGGTTAGCGAAAATCAGATCCATGCTGTTATCGACTATTGGCAAGCTGTCGAAATCTGCCTGCAAGGTATGGCAGGACAGTCGATTGCTAACGCTCTGACACATACCAGGCGCAATATCTAATGCGACGAGCATATCGGGCTGCAGCTGCTTCGCCAGCTGCCTAGTTTCTCGACCCGTACCCGCCCCAAGGTCGAGACAGCGAGAGCCGGCCTTCAATTTGACGCCACAGGCATCGATCAGGGAGAGCAAGTGACCACCCGTCTTCTGCTGGATATTTGCTATGCGATCATAGCCATTTGCCGCATTCGAGAACGCGCGCGCGACCGCCTGCTTGTCGAGTAAGCTTCTTTGTGTCATCGGCCGGTCAGTCACCAATCAGTTTTCAAAAAATCCATGGTTTTTGCTCACGGTTAATTAACAAGGTCTAAACCAGACATCGAGCGAAGTGTTCAACGGAAGCGACCCAGCCCTCGACCTCATCAACGAAAGGCATGTGTGCAGAGGCATTAAAAATCTCAACCTTAAGACCCAGTTCAGCCAGAGCGCCGGCGGCGGCAACGGGTACAAGACGATCCAAACTGCCAAACTGATGTAGCGTGGGACATGCGCTTCCCAACCAGCTTCTTTCCAAATCAGAATGCTGTAAGGCATCGAGCCCCTGCTCGAGCACAGCATAGTCGAGCTCAGGATCAAGTTGGCTCAAAAGCAGACGCCGTCGCTCGCGAAAATTCTCGACACCTTCGCACTGCAAGCTGCAAAAACGCTTTACCAGCCGATGTTTATCCTCTTTAAGCGCACTCAGAAAGCCGTGAAAGATGTCCGTATCTATCCCATGCACCCAGTCGTCACAAGCGACGAAGCTGCGATTACTGGCAACAGTGATTAGCCCTCTCGCATCTGTAAACAATGACTCCCTGCAAAGAGAGGCCACGACACCGCCCAGCGAAAATCCCACCAGCAGATAGCGTTCAGGCAGATCAAGCTTCAATGCGGATGCTTGTTCAATCAGCCCACTTGTCGCGGTGGTGCTCACTTCACGATTGATGCCGTAACCCGGCAAATCCAGCAAATAGACGTCGTGCTTGCAGCGCAGCCGCTGAAGGCACGGCGCCCACACCGATGAATCGATACCCCAACCATGCACCAGTACGATTGGAATATCACCGCCCATCGACGCAGGCAAAAAGTGCGTTTTCAGTTCAACCTGCACTGCCCATGCAACCCGCTAACACGATTGGGCGGGTGAGGACCGCAATTCGTGATCTCCCTGATCGCCGCTCAGCTTCGCCATTGCAGCCAACAGTCCCTCAATCTGATTACGGCTGTGCGCAGCGCTCAGTGCGATACGCAGCCGCGCAGTATTGGCGGGCACCGTTGGGGGCCGTATCGCGACAACAAGAAAACCCTGAAGCTGTAAAGCATGCTGCCATCGCAGGGCTCGCTCGTTGTCTCCGAGCATTACAGCCTGAACCGGTGTTCGGCTATTGCTGTGTGGAATTCCAAGCGCTGCCAAACCGCGCTTGAAATACGCAATATTTTCAAATAGCCGCTGTCGACGCTCGGGCTCTGCTTGCAAGAGATCTATCGCTGCGAGTGTGGAAGCCGCGAGCGCAGGTGGGGTAGCCGTCGAATAGATATATGAGCGCCCAAAATTAATCAGCGTGTCAATCAAAGTGGCCGATCCGGCAATAAAAGCACCATAGCCCCCAAGTGCTTTACCCAGCGTGCCCATTAAAATAGGAAGCTTGGCCTGATCCAGACCTGCCTCTTCTGCAATGCCACCACCGGCCTCCCCAAGCACACCAAAGCCGTGAGCGTCATCAAGCATCAGAACACCATTATTGTCTCGTGCAAGCTCTGCCATTTGACTTGCTGGCGCGATATCTCCATCCATGCTGAACACCGAATCGCTTACGATAAAATTTCTTCCAGTTGCAGCTGATGCGCCTTTGGCCTGCAGCAAACGCTGCAAGTCTTCACAGTCGAGGTGCTTGTAGCGCAGCAAACTCGCTTCAGAATAACGAGCACCGTCTATCAGTGAGGCGTGATTTAGCCTGTCCTGAAATATCACATCGTTTTTTGTCGCGAGCGTTTGCAACAAGAGCTTGTTGGCGGAGAACCCCGAGCCGAGTAGTAGCACCGACTCCCGACCCGTCATCGTTGCCAGACGTGCAGCAAGCGCCTGGTGTAGCTGGTGAAACCCGGTCACCAGCGGTGAGGCGCCTGCACCAACGCCATATCTGCGCACAGAGGCGGCCGTAGCCTCAATTAGCGCTGGATGGTTGGCCAACCCAAGGTAGTCGTTAGAAGAGAAGTTAACAGCGTCGCCACTATCAAGTCGCACTACTGTCTGGCAGGCCCCGGCAAGAGGCCGCAATGCACGCAGAGAGGATTCTTTGCGACGCTCATCCAGCTTTGCCTGAAGCGCCGCCAACCAGCGTGATGTCGACCCGCTAACGTGCTCTCCCACCATTGAGAAACCGAACTTAGGAGGCCGCGTCGTAGAACAGACTTTCGCTTTTGCTGGCTGTGATAGCCGGCTGCGCAGTTTCAAGATCCTCTGCCTTTAAGGCAATCTCCTCTCGATTAATGCCCAGCGCGTCGAACAGCGCAACGTCATTATTTTCTGAGGGATTGGGGGTGGTGAGAAGTTTTTCACCATAAAAAATAGAGTTCGCACCCGCGTGGTAAGCCAGGGCATGCATCTCCGGATTCATTTCCTCACGCCCGGCAGAAAGCCGCACATAGGATTTCGGCATCGTGATCCGAGCAACAGCAATACAACGCAAAAAGTCAAAGCTGTCAAAATCGGCTTCATTGGCTAACGGTGTGCCCTCCACGCGAACAAGTTGGTTGATCGGCACGCTCTCGGGGTGTTTCGGCAGGGTAGCCAGTGTCTGCACAAAGCCGACCCGATCACTGAGCGATTCGCCCATTCCCAGAATACCGCCGGAACAAACATTGATGCCCGCGTCGCGAACGTGCGCCAGCGTTTCCAGGCGATCACCAAAAGTACGCGTTGTAATGATATCGCCGTAGTATTCTGGTGACGTATCAATATTGTGGTTGTAGTAGTCGAGACCGGCCTCTGCCAACGATCGCGTTTGGCTCTCTTTGAGCATCCCGAGCGTCATACAGGTTTCCAGCCCAAGGGCTTTAACGCCCTTAACCATCGCCAGCACCTCTGGCATGTCACGATCCTTAGGCGAGCGCCACGCAGCACCCATGCAGAATCGAGTCGAGCCAGCAGCCTTAGCCTGTCGCGCCTTTTCAAGCACCTCCTCTACCCGCATCAGTTGCTCAACTTCCAGTCCGGTATCGTAACGCGTGCTTTGCGGACAGTAGGCGCAGTCCTCGGGGCAAGCACCGGTTTTTATCGACAACAGCGTGCTAACCTGCACTTGATTGGGATCGAAGTGCCGTCGATGGACGGTCTGCGCGGCAAAAAGCAGATCGTTGAAAGGTAGGTCAAAAAGCTGCCGAATCTCCGAACGCGACCAGTCATGGTAGCTCTCACCCAGATGTTTGTCGCAATTCGCAAGCGGACTGGAGTCGTCGATGCCAGAGAAAAACTCTTTAAATAACATTCATTTACCCTAATTCTGAACCTGAAAATAGCAGTCTGTCGCGGGGCGCCGCGGCAAGGGTTTGGGCGGCGCCATTGCTTGAGTAGTCAATAAACCAAAGTTAAATGGATTATTGGTATCGAGGCGGGATAATAGTGCGGCAGGGACGTCTGTCAACTGGTTTCACATAAATCGGTTGACAGGATACCACAAGGAAAACCGCTGTCACAGGGAGGTGGGCCAGAGCATGAAATCCGTGAGCACTACAAAGTTTTGGTCAGTATGGAGTCAGACCGTTCGCTTGCGTGAAAGGATGGCCGCATTGGGGCAAGCCGTGCTACCAGCAGCCTGCCTGGTTTGCGAGCACCCAGCGTCAGACAAGCAGTTACCTGCAGGCTCAGCGCTGTGTCGCTACTGCAAGCAAATCCATGATCTAGCTTTATTTTCGCCACAATCGGCTTGCCTTCGCTGCGCGCTGCCGCTGACGCAGCCTACAGTTAACACTGCTGCTTGCCTGGAGGATCTTGCGCTGTTTTGCCCCGATTGTTTGCAACGTCCACCCCCGTTTCAACGTTGCCGCGCAAGCACCTATTACGAAACAGTACCGCGCGCGCTGGTCAGCAAACTCAAAGTTGAGAAAAAATTGATTGCGGCGGACTTTATCGCTTCGGTGATGTCAGAGTCAGTCACGGCGGAAAGCGCAATCAGTGTCGATTCAGTTCTCCCTGTTCCATTGCATCGCAGACGCTATCGCAGTCGCGGGTTTAATCAAAGCCAGGAAATTGCGAAGAGGCTGGCCAAACAGCTGTCGCTGGACCTGTTAGCTGACCAAGCCGAGCGCATTGTCGACACCCCGACTCAACAGCGCCTCTCTCGAAAAGAGCGAGAGCTCAATCTGAAAGGCGCTTTCGTCGCCCATAAGCGGCGACTTGCGGGTCGTCGTGTGGCCGTTATTGATGATGTCGTGACGAGTACCGCAACGGTTAGCGCCCTGGCCACTACGTTGCGGGATGCAGGAGTCAGTTACTGCGAAGTATGGTGTTACAGCCGAACACCCTCGCCATAATGTCGAACTCGTCAAGGCAATCGTCAGCAATTTGAACATCCAGAGCCCGTGCCATTGACAGCAAAGACAACAGTACACATCATCTATCGGTCGGCCGGAGACATAACGGTATCCGATGATTCCGCCACAAGCCATGCCTTTAAATTTTTTCAAATCTTGTTGCATAGCGTTCGATTGTACTCACCAAAGATATGAAAGCGATTAGCAAAGTTTTCCTCTCCCTGCTCTTTTTATTGCTGCTAGTCGCGGGGGCGATCTACGTTCTGCTCCGACTGGCATTAGCCCAAGCGTTTATGGACGAGGCCGTTGTCACCCAATTTGAAAAAGCCAGCCTCGAGGACCTCAAGCGGGTTAAGCAGATTGCGATTCAAGTAAGCGAACAAGGCAGTCTGCAGGACAATCAGGCGCGCACAATTGAACTCAGTGACCGCGACATCAATCTTGCGATTGCACAATTTGGGCCGCGCCAGGTCGATATCCCCAAAGACACGTTTGCGAAAGTTCAACTCCATCTTGATTACGGCACAGTCACCGCAAGTGGACCGGTGAGCGAACTGATCCAACCCCTGCTACCAGAGCTCGAATCACGTTTGGCATCGTGGCAGCTGGGCATCGCGAATCACTTCATCGCGCAGATTGAAGATCGCTGGCTCAATTTATCTGTACCCGTAAAGATCGAGGGTGAAAGCCCTGCCATCAAAATTGCACCGGGTGCAATCAGCATTGGCACGCTGACGCTCTCCGACGCCATTTCACAAACAATATACGAGCACCTCCATAGTGAGGCGAAGCAACAGCGCGGTTATTCGCAGGCAATTGCTGCCTGGAAAAACATTCGCACTTTAAAAATTGAAGACGAACTGGTTAAAGCCAGTTTTGTACTACCCAGCAATAATCGCTCACCGCTGAACAGCTACCAGAATCTGGTTCTGAGCGAGGACGAAGTGGAACTCATTGCGGTGTACGAGGAGAAGCTCGCATCCATAGCACAACGCGGCCCCCTGTCGAAGGCGCTTTCCGAACTTTTCTCACTGGCTCGCGATCGCAGTGAGAGTAGCGCCGACCCGGTCGCTGAGAATCGCGCTGCATTACTCGCGCTGTCAAAACTTTACGGTGGCGACCAGATCGCAACACTGATTGACCAGCGCGACCGAATTGCCGCCCTGAGAATGCCGAAGCCTTACACCATATACCGTCGATCGGATCTGGCGCAACACTGGGTACTCTCTAGCGGGGCATCCTTACTCGCCGACGAGACGATCGCGGAGTTGATCGGTGTCGATAAAGAGCTCAGTGACTTGATGGGCGGGAGCACGATCAGTGCATGGGACTTACTCGCCGATAAGGCGGGCATTCTGCTCGCGCAGAAAGCAACTAAAAATGCTAAGAGCGCACGGGAAATTCAGATTGCGCTAAGCCAGGTTAGAAGAGACGCCGACATACTGCCAAATCTTGGCCCCGACTTTTCAGGCACCAATGACCGTTTCAGCTCGTCGGAGCTTGACGAGTTAAACGAGATGGTCGAGCTCTACCTGCAACAGCATCGACTGTATCGTTAGCATTTGGCAATCCCAAACACAGCTACAGCGCCCTTTGCATGCAAGATAATTCCCGTGTCATAACAGGCGCGCAAACTGACTGCCACGAGCGTCTTGAGCAGGTCGTTCGGCGCAATCTTGAAAGCCGATTCCTGCGGCCTATCGCCCCGCACAATGCGCATGCCTACAGTGAGTTCAAGAAGAACTGGCAGCAACAACCACTGATCATTGACAGCTGCTGCGGGACAGGCCAAAGCAGCATGCGGCTCGCCAACTCCCATCCTGACAGCTTTATTCTTGGTGTCGACAAATCGCTCGCTAGACTCGCAGTCGGAGAGCGACAACTTGAGCAGATAACGGCACCCCCGGATAATCTTCTTCTGTTACGCGCAGATCTTATCGATCTGTACAGGCTGGCTGCAGCGGACGGGATAAACTTGTCAAAGCACTTTATTTACTATCCGAATCCATGGCCTAAGAGCAGCCATCTGCAGCGGCGATGGCATGCTAGCGCTGTCTTCAAGCATATGCTTGCGCTGGGTGGGCAGATTGAAATACGCAGCAACTGGCAAGTCTATCTCGAGGAATTTCAGGCCGCTCTCTCGGTTCTCAATATCGATTCAACAGTGCAAGCCATTCAGTTCGACCATAGGAACTCGGACAATGACGATGCCTTCGTCAGCAATTTCGAACGCAAGTATGCCCAAAGCGGACAGCAACTCTGGCAGTTGTCGGCTTCAATTCCACTCGAGCAGAGCTCAATGATCAAACAGAGTTATTGTTGACAGCCCGCAGCTTCCTGTTACAGTTCCGCACTAAATCCCAAGCTAAAAATCTGTCTATCCAGTACCGACAAAACTATGCCCGATGCAAGCTCCAGTGACGTCATCGATGATGTCTGGCAATGTATGCGCAAAGAGGCCTGCAAGGAAGCCGAGGCAGAGCCTCTACTCGCAGAGCATCTACACGCAACGATTATCGATCATCCAAGCTTTGCTAGCGCATTGAGTTTCCATCTGGCCTATCTACTGGACTCGACAACTCTCGCCGCAGATGATTTTCGGAGCATGGCAAGTGAGGCTTATACAAGCGAACCTGCGCTAGTACTTGCCGCCGCACACGACATGGCAGCGATTAGAGACAGAGACTCTGCATGCCATGAGTGTGGCACACCCTTCCTTTACTACAAGGGCTTCCATGCTCTCGAGACCTATCGCCTGGCGAACCACCTTTGGCGCAGCGGACGCAAGGAACTTGCCTGCTATTTGCAAAGCATTGCCTCGACAAAATTCGGCGTCGACATTCACCCGGCCGCACAGATTGGTGTCGGCATTATGTTAGACCATGCAACGGGCATCGTGGTGGGAGAGACCAGCGTGGTAGGCGATAATGTTTCCATAATGCAGTCGGTAACACTTGGCGGCACAGGAAAGTCGTCAGGCGATCGCCACCCTAAAATTGGATCTGGCGTGCTTATCGGTGCAGGGTCGAAAGTCCTCGGGAACATTCGCGTCGGGGACAGCGCGCAGATCTGCGCTGGCAGCGTAGTACTGAATGAAGTGGACGCCTATACCGTTGTGGCCGGCGTGCCGGCAGAGGTAGTTGGCAACATCGAGGAAGCGATGCCGTCTCTGACGATGAATCAAGCACCCGACTCAATAAGCTAATCGAAACGAGCAGCTACTCCTTCTGAAGCTGCCTACTAATACTATCCAGCTGAATCTGCATCGACCGGAGTGTTTGCGACATCTCTTCGCGCTCCTGATGGGCACGCTCTGCTTCCTCAGCATTTTGCTCCGCCGTCATAACCTCCAGAATCGTTCCGACCATCATATTGAGGAATACGAATGCGGCGAGGAAAATGAAAGTTATAAAGAATACCCAGCTAAGCGGATAGACTGCCATGGTCTCATACATGACATCGGTCCAGTCTTCAAAGGTGGCAACGCGAAACAACGTCAGCATCGCAATAGACACATCGCCCCACAGCTCATCGTTGACGCTGGAAAAAAATAGCGATCCAACGGCTGCGTAGATATAGAAAAAAATAAACATCAGCAGGCTCAGAAAGCTGATAATGAGTATCAGGATTAAA